>BPIQ01000002.1:341242-682484 GCA_026004195.1 Candidatus Binatia bacterium | reverse complement strand
CTTTCGGGCCTCCGCGCTTCCTGACCGGTCGTCCTCCCGCAGGCGGGCAGGATCGAAACAACCCCGCGGTCCGGCTCGTAAATTTCGGACGCGTTGCCGGGAAACTCGATCGGACCGGCGCTCTTCTCACGAACCCCGGCGCCCTTTCTCGCCCTCGGGCGTGCCTTCCTGCCGCGTAGCGCCCGCCTGCAGAGGGACAGGATCTCGGCGCGGTGCCCCGCTCCGCCTCCTGACCGAACGGCTGGGTGCACGTCCTCGTCCGGCCGGCCGCTTTCCCCAGCGCCGGATCCGTGCTAGCTGGCTAGGGGAGAACTGGCGATTCTACGACGCGGCGGCGCGCCTTCTGCTTTGCCTCCTCGCACGAGAAAAACCATGAAACACCGTACGAAAGGGACGAAACGCGCCCATGTCCAAGGTCATGCTCATCAACGTGACCCATCCGGAAGAAAGCCGGGTGGGCATCGTCAAGGACGGCGTTCTCGAAGTTTTTGAGATCGAGTCTTTAGGCCGCGAACACCTCAAAGGCAGCATCTACAAAGGAGTCGTTCACCGCATCCATCCCGCGCTCGAGGCGGCGTTCGTCGACATCGGGCTCGGGCGGGATGCGTTCCTGCCGCTCGACGAAATCTGCTTCCGCAACCTTCCCGGCAACGGGCGGCCCGTGGAGGGCAGGCCCCGGATCAAGGACGTTCTCAAGCCGGGTCAGGAGCTCCTCGTCCAGATCGCCAAGGACGAGTTCGCCTCCAAGCCTCCGACGCTGAGCACGTTCTACTCGCTGCCGGGACGCTACCTGGTTCTCCTCCCCGGGTCCGAGGAATCCGGGATTTCTCGCAAGATCGAGGGCGAGGACCGAGTGCGACTCCGCGCGCTCATCCAGGAGCTCAAGCCCCCCGAAGGCTTCGGCCTCATCGTCCGGACGGTCGCGGGTTTCGATCAGGACCGGAGCGAGCTCGAGCGGGACCTCGCCTACCTCCTCCGCCTCTGGGAAACCATCCAGAAGAGCGCGGAGGCGAAAAAGGGCGTCGGCCTCGTCT
Organism: Candidatus Binatia bacterium; assembly: GCA_026004195.1. Taxonomy (NCBI): domain Bacteria; phylum Candidatus Binatota; class Binatia (SeqCode); species Binatia bacterium. The sequence goes on along the minus strand of BPIQ01000002.1, from coordinate 681,450 downwards.
ACCGGGAGCACGACCTCGTGGTGCGGAGCATCCGCGACTACTTCACGCCGGACATCGACGAGATCTACATCGACAACGAGGAAGTCTACCGCCGTGCGAGGGATTTCGTCCGCAACGTCATGCCGGGCCGCGAGGGGGCGCTGCGGCTCTACACGGGAGACCAGCCCATCTTCTCCCGGTTCGGCGTCGAGTCGCAAATCGAGACGATCTACAAGCGGCGGGTGCCGCTGAAATCGGGGGGCAGCATCGTGATCGACGGCACCGAAGCGCTCACGGCCATCGACGTGAACTCGGGCGGTTCGGTCCGCGGCGGGAGCCAGGAGGAGACGGCCTTCCGGACGAACCTCGAGGCGGCGGCGGAGATCGCGCGGCAGCTTCGACTTCGCGACATCGGCGGGCTCATCGTCATCGACTTCATCGACATGCGGCAGCCCTCGCACATCCACGCCGTCGAGCGCGCGCTCGCCGAAGCCATGAAGCCCGACAAGGCCCGCTACGACATCGGAAAAATTTCGCGCTTCGGACTTCTGGAGATTTCGCGGCAGAGGCTGCGGCCTGCGGCGGCCGCCACGACGTACCGTACGTGTCCCATGTGCGAGGGGCACGGTCACGTCCGGACGACCGAGTCCGCGGCGCTCGTGGCCTTCCGGAAAATCCAGAACCGCGTGGCTCAGGGGGACGTGGGCGTTCTGCGGGTGACCCTGCCGCCCGACGTGGCGATCTACCTCCTCAACCAGAAGCGCGAAGACCTGGCGCTGCTCGAGCGGCGCTACGGTGTTCGCATCCAGGTCGCGACGAGCGAGAAGCTCATGCCCCACGAGGTCGAGATCGACGTACGCGCGGCGCCGAAGGAAGCTCCGGGTCCGAGGCCGGGCGAGGTCGTCATGCCCGAGGTGCCGGCGGTCGAGGAGCCTGCGCCCGAGAATGTCGAGGCGGAAAGCCGGCCCGCAGCCGAGTCGGCCCCTGCCGCGGGAGGCGAAGCCTCCCGCCGTCGGAGCCGGCGCCGGCGGAGACGCGGTCGAGGGCGGGGGAGGAAGGCCGCCCAGGCGATCGCCGAGGCGCTCGGTGCTCTGGCCGAAGCGGCGGGGCTCCGTCGCGTCGACGCCGAGGCGGCGGCTGGCTACGGGGCCGCGCCGGAAGAAGCAGCGCGAGGCACGGAGCCTCCGGCATCCGGCGGGTCTCCCCCCGCGAATTCTGCGAGCGTAGCTGCTGGCGTGCCGCCGACCGAGCCGGCTGCTCCGGAGGCCGAGTCGCGGACCGAGGCGGGTCGGGAAAGTGGAGCAGGCGGCAGAGACGACTTCGTCGCGTCTTCCGGGCCCCTGGAAGTCGGGGCTGCCCCTGTCGGGGGAAGCGGAGGGGCGGAGGGCGGCGTCGCGGGGGAGGCAGGAGGGCAAGCTCTTCCGGTAGAAGGCGGCGAAGCTCGGAAGGCCGAGATGGAAGCAGGGAAAGAGCACCGCGTCCGGCCGGAACGAGAAGCAGCACTGGCCGCGGAAGCAGGCGCGGAGAGCGTGGCCCGGACGGCTCCACGGCTACGGGGGGCAGGCACGCGAGAAGGGATGGGTGCCGAAGCAGCGCCGGAGGGGCGAAGAGGTGCGAAGGTAGCGGGGCCGCCGGCCGGCGCGGCAGGGACAGAGGAAGCGGCGGAAGGAGAAAAGGCAGAAGGAGCTGCGCAGGCGTCCGAGCTCGAAGGTGCCGCGGAACCTCCGAGGAGAGCGTCGAGGCGGCGGACGACCCGAGGCGGGCGAACCGCACGAACGAGCCGGAAGAAAACGGCGTCTTCGGCCAAGGCTTCTTCGGGAGCCAAGGCGTCGAGCAAGACGTCTTCTCGGTCTACCGGCCAAGCCCGGTCGCGGGGCCGCTCGCGAAGAAGCGCGAAAAGTCGGAAAGCCTCGGAGAAAGGCGCAGGGGAGGAGAAGCCGTGAAAGTCGTCCCGGTTCCGCAACTCGTCGACAACTACGCCTACCTCGTCGTCGACGAGTCGACGGGAAAGGCTGCCGTCGTCGACTGTGCCGAAGCCGGCCCCGTGCTCGACGCCGTCCGGAGAGAAGGCGTGGAGCTCGTCTCCATCCTTCCCACACACCATCACTACGACCACGTGGGCGGAAACCAGGACCTCCTGCGGGAGTGTCCCGGGCTCGAGGTGGTGGGCTACCGCGGGGAAGGCCACCGGATCCCCGGTTGCAACCGGGAAGTCGGGGAGGGCGAGACGGTGCGCGTCGGGAACCTCGAAGCTCGGGTACTTTTCATCCCCGCACACACGAGCGGGCACATCGCGTACTACTTCGAGAAGGAAAAGAGCGTCTTCACCGGAGACACGCTTTTTGCCGGAGGGTGCGGCCGGCTCTTCGAGGGCGATGCCGCCATGATGATCGCGTCGCTCTCGAAGCTCATGGCTCTCCCCGACGACACCCGGGTCTACTTCGGCCACGAGTACACCGAGAAGAACCTGCGCTTCGCTCTCACGCTCGAGCCCGACAACGAGGCCCTCCGGCGCAAGCACGCCTGGGCACTCGAGCAGCAGAAGCAGGGCCGGCCCACGACGCCGACGACCATCGGCTCCGAGAAGGAGACGAACCCCTTCTTCCGCTGGCGGAGCCCCGAGCTTCGCCGGAACCTGGCGGCGCGGTTTCCCGACCTGCCCATGACCGACGTCGCCGTTTTCGCGAAGACCCGCGAACTCAAAGACCGGTTCTGAGGCGTGTGGTCGATCGCGCTGCGCGAGGGCACGCTCGAGCTGCGTGCCACCGGAACCCCGCGCGTCGGCCTGCCGGAGCTTGCCCCCGAAGTCGTCTACGAAGGGCCCGGCGGCTGGCAGACCTGGGGAGGGCGTGCAGCAGGGGAGCGAGTCACGGAGGGAGAAAGGGAGGGAATAGGGGAAGGAGAGGGGAGGCTTTTTTCCTGGGAGGCCGAGCCCTTTTCGGCCTCGCTCGAGCTCTCGCCGGGCGAGAAGGGGCTCGTGGTGCGTTTCCGAGTGCGGAACACGTCCCCGCGCCCGGTGCGCGTGCGCTCGTTCCGGGCGCTCCGGTGCTCCGAGGCTCCGGGCTTCGTTTTCGGCTCGGGCCGCGATCGTTTGCGGGCTTTCGTGAACGGTTACCAGTCCTGGAGCGGGACGAGGAGCTACGGCTTCGAAGAAATGCAGCTCGAGCCGCGAACGTCTCTTTTCCGGCTCGTCCACTGCGACCCCCGCGCGCCGCGGCCGCGCTCGGCCGGTGAGTTCCACTCCTCTCTTTTTTTCGGCCTGAAGAACCTGCGCTCGGGCGAGGCCCTCGTCTGCGGCTTTCTCGGCGAGTCGCGTGCCTTCGGGCGAATTTCCTTCCGGCTCGACGAAAAGGGGCGGGCGACCTTCCGCGTCGAGCAGGACCACGACGACGTGCTCCTCGAACCGGGCGAAGAGTTTCTGGGAGACGATCTCTGGCTCGGAGTCGGGTTCGACGAGACGGAGCTTCTCGTCGACTACGCCGAGGCCACGGCCGGGCGCATGCGGGCCCGAAGGCCTTCGCACGTGCCCGTCGGCTGGTGTTCCTGGTACCACGAATTCACCCGGGTGCGGGAGGAGAGCGTGCTCGAGAACGCCCGGAGCCTCGTGCGGCTACGCCGGCGTTTTCCTTGCGAGTACGTCCAGGTGGACGACGGCTACCAGCGGGCTCTCGGGGACTGGCTCGAGCCGAACGGGAAGTTCCCGAGCGGCCTGCAGGAACTCGCCCGGACCCTCCGCGAGATGGGCTTCGATCCCGGAATCTGGACGGCGCCCTTTCTGGCCGAGCGGCGCTCGCGGCTTTACCGCGAGCATCCCGACTGGTTCGTGCGGGATCGCCGCGGTCGGCCCCGCGTCGCCGTGTGGAACCCTGCCTGGTCGTGGTTCGGCTTCGCCTACGCGCTCGACACCACGCACCCGGAGGTGCTCGCCTGGCTCGAGCAGACGTTCCGCACGCTCGCGCAGGAGTGGGGTTACCGGGTTCTCAAGCTCGATTTTCTCTACGCCGCGGCGCTTCCGGGGCTGCGGCACGATCCCAAGGCGACGCGGGCGGAAGCGCTCCGGCGGGGTCTCTGGGCCGTGCGCAAGGGCGCGGGGGAAGAAGCCTTTCTCCTCGGGTGCGGCTGCCCGCTCGGCCCCGCGATCGGCATCGTCGACGGCATGCGGATCGGGCCCGATGTCGCACCCTTCTGGTCGGGCTGGATGGGGCGCGTTCTCGGACGCGACCTCCACGGCCTCGGTACCAAAAACGCCCTGCGCAACACGCTGTCCCGTTGGTTCCTCCACGGCCGCTGGTGGCTCGACGACCCGGATTGTCTTCTCGTCCGCGACGTCGACACGAGGCTCGGCGAGGAGGAAGTGCGGGCGCTCGTTTCGGCCGTGGGGCTCTCGGGCGGCATGGTCGTCTGGAGCGACCGGGTGGAGAAGGTCTCTCCCGAGAGAGTTCGGGTGCTCGAGACGGTTTTCCGGATGCACGGGAGGCCGCTCCGCGTCGCCGATCTTTTCGAGTCGGATCCGCCGAGCGTGATCCTGGCCGAGAGGCAGGGGAAGAAGCTTCTCGGCCTTTTCAATTTTTCCGACCGCACGCGCGAGATCACTCTCGACGTGGACGTCGTGGGTGTCGAGGAGGGTGAAGCGCTCGAGCTCTGGACGGGGCGGAGGATCAGCCTCGGCCGGAGCCCCGTCTTTTCGGTGGAGGTCCCGCCCCACGGATGCCGGGTTCTCGAGCTTCCGGGTGTCGCCGGCGGAGGAAACGACCTCTCGGTTTGACAAATGAAGTGTCCGGTCCCGGGGTCGCCGGGAGGGACAGGAGCCGGAGCGGAGCGGGTCCGTGGGCGAGATGCCGACATCGTTCACGGACGAAAGCGACCACCCGGTGCGACGGCGGGAGCGTCCGGTCCTCCCTTGGCTCGAAAGAGAAGACGGCAACACGTGTGATCCCGTAGACGAAGTTCGAGCTGTCGTTCGCAGAGGAGAAATCACCACTCGCTTCCGCGGCGGAAGTCCCGGTCTTGTTTTGCGTCGGCCCCCTGGCGGAAAGGGGCGAGCTTCTAGCCGAGATTGCCGGTGTCGTCGGCGTGGGAAACGGCCCGGCCGGTCCGGATAACTGAAATGTCCGGTGACGGTTGGAGAACTTCCCCACCGGCCCCTACCGGAACTTCCCGGTTGACGAGACGGGCCGGATCGGCCATGCGTGCGATTTCGATGGGGAAGCTCGAAGGAAAGGTCGCACTCATCACCGGGGCGGCGTCGGGTATCGGGCGAGCGAGTGCCCTTCTCTTCGCGCGGGAGGGGGCGAGCGTGGCGGTCGTCGACATCGACGTCGAGAGGGGAAACGAGACGGTCGAGCTCGTTCGCCGTGATGGCGGCGAGGCCTTTTTCGTCGAGACGGACGTGCGCGAGGAAGAGGCCGTGGCCCGGAGTGTGCGCGAGACGGTTTCGCGCTACGGGCGGCTGGACATCGCCTTTCACAACGCCGGGGTGGGCGGGGAGTTCGGGGACGTCGTCGCGTGCTCCGAGGAGAACTTCGACCGGGTCCTCGCCGTGAACCTGCGCGGCGTCTTTCTCGGGATGAAGTACGCGATCCCGGCGATTCTCGAGAGCGGCGGGGGCGTCGTGCTCAACACGGCGTCCGTCGCGGGGATGGTGGCCACGCCGACGTTTCCGGCCTACGCGGCGTCGAAGGCCGGCGTGATCCAGCTCACGAAGACCGCCGCCCTCGAGTACGCAAAACGGGGGATCCGCGTGAACTGCCTCTGCCCCGGCGTCGTCGATACGCCGATCCTCGAGATGATTCCTTCCGAGTTCCGGACCTCGGCGACGCAGCGCCACCCGCTCGTGCGCATGGCCAGGCCCGAAGAGATCGCCGAAGCCGCGCTCTTTCTCGTGAGCGACGACTCGTCGTTTCTCACCGGCGTTGCGTTCGTCGTCGACGGCGGTTTCACGGCAGGGCCGGTGTGAGGAAACGAGGGTCGCCCGCTTTCCTCGCAAGGATCCCTCCGGGGCTTTTTCTTTACCTTCTCGCGGGCCCGTGTACATTCGTTGCCCTGGGATATTCGCTACCCGGCCGCAGTTCCCGCCGATACCTGGCACATCGTCGATGCTCACGGACTTTCGAAAAAGGGGCACTTACAGTCGAAAGTGTCTGCCCGGTTGGGCTTCGCCGGGGACGTCCGGCGTTTCGCGGTCCTTTCAAGGCGGCCCGACCCGAGTAGCTTCTTGGAGCTGACCATGTGGATGCGTTGTGCGGTGCGCCGAAACGTTCGTTCTCGAGCCGCGCTGGTCGAAGAATGCCTACCGGCTGCGGGCCTGCAGCGGCTGCCTGGGCTTCGTCCGCCCGGGGACGACCTGGATCGGAAGCCGCCGGTCTACTGCGGCGTCGACCTCGCCGCTTCGCCTCGGAGGCCCACGGGCCTGGGCTTCCTTGCGGGCTCGAGGATCCGGACGTACGTCGTTCACGACGACGCGGAGATCCTCCGCCGGATCTTCCGGATGCGACCGAGGGTCGTCCTCGTCGACGCGCCGCTGAGCCTCCCGCCCGGGCGAAAGTCGCCCGACGACCGCTCCGGCGGGCACTTCCGGCCGTGCGACCTCGCCCTTCGTCGTCGTGGCATCCGTTTCTTTCCGGTCACGCTCGGCGCCATGCGCCGCCTTACCGAGCGGGGTCTCGCGCTCGCGCGAGAGCTCCGAAAGGCCGGTTTCCTCGTCCACGAGTGTTTTCCCGGAGGTGCCCAGGACCTCCTCGGGTTGCCACGGCAGCACCGGGATCGGGTGGGCCTGGTTGCTGGCCTCCGAAGGCTCGGCCTTCGCGGTCTCCGCGGCGACGCCACCGGCGACGAGCTCGACGCCGCCACGGCCGCACTCGTGGCGAAGTGGTTCGACCTGGGTCGGGCGCGCCTCTGGGGCGGCCGTCGAGGGATCGTGATGCCTTCTTGACGGCCTTGCGGCGGCGTGCCCGATTGTTCGACGGCCTCGACGTCGCGTTCCGGACGGCAGGGCGAAGCGCCCAGGGGAAACACACCGCCCGCCGAAACCCCCGTTTGTCGCATTGGCGAGCACGCCCACCCGGAGGGACGCGCTCCGTCGCGTCCGGGGGCCGGGGGTGGACGGGGCCGTGGGCGTCGGACGATCGAGGTCCGTGCCATCGACGAACACGGCCACGACAGAGCGTGGCCCTCCGAATTGGAGGGTGGAGAAAACGCGCGCCGTACGTGATTCCCGCGAACACGGCCACCGGGAGGGACGCGCTCCGTCGCGTCCGGGGATGGGGGGACGTGCCACGCGCGAACACGGACCCGACAGAGCGGGTCCCTCCGACGAACACGGCCACGACAGAGCGTGGCCCTCCGATTTGCGGATTCGAAGGGCCGTGTGGAAATGAATCCGTTGCCGTCACGTGCCACCCGGAGGGACGCGCTCCGTCGCGTCCGGGGTGGGGCGTCCGGGGGTCGGGGGTACGAACGCGGCCGCACGCACAAGGTGCGCCGTCGGTGATCACGTGCTACCCGGAGGGACGCGCTCCGTCGCGTCCGGGGATGGGGGGACGTGCCACGCGCGAACACGGAGCCGGCAGAGCGGGCCCCTCCGACGACCGACCACCACGGCCGCGACAGAGCGTGGCCCTCCGATCGGAGGATGGAGAAAGCGCGCGCCGTACGTGATTCCCGCGAACACGGCCACCGGGCGGGACGCGCTCCGTCGCGTCCGGGGATGGGGGGACGTGCCACGCGCGAACACGGACCCGGCAGAGCGGGTCCCTCCGACGACCACGGCCGCGACAGAACGTGGCCCTCCGAATTGGAGGGTGGAGAAAACGCGCGCCGTACGTGATTCCCGCGAACACGGCCATCCGGAGGGACGCGCTCCGTCGCGTCCGGGGATGGGGGGACGTGCCACGCGCGAACACGGACCCGGCAGAGCGGGTCCCTCCGACGACCGACGACCACGGCCGCGACAGAGCGTGGCCCTCCGATTTGCGGATTCGAAGCGCCGTGTGGAAATGAATCCGTTACCGTCACGTGCCACCCGGAGGGACGCGCTCCGTCGCGTCCGGGGTGGGGCGTCCGGGGGTCGGGGGTACGAACGCGGCCGCACGCACAAGGTGCGCCGTCGGTGATCACGTGCCACCCGGAGGGACGCGCTCCGTCGCGTCCGGGGATGGGGGGACGTGCCACGCGCGAACACGGACCCGACAGAGCGGGTCCCCCCGACGACCACGGCCGCGACAGAGCGTGGCCCTCCGATTTGCGGATTCGAAGGGCCGTGTGGAAATGAATCCGTTGCCGTCACGTGCCACCGGGCGGGACGCGCTCCGTCGCGTCCGGGGATGGGGGGACGTGCCACGCGCGAACACGGACCCGACAGAGCGGGTCCCTCCGACGAACACGGCCACGGCAGAGCGTGGCCCTCCGATCGGAGGATGGAGAAAGCGCGCGCCGTACGTGATTCCCGCGAACACGGCCATCCGGAGGGACGCGCTCCGTCGCGTCCGGGGATGGGGGGACGTGCCACGCGCGAACACGGACCCGGCAGAGCGGGTCCCTCCGACGACCGACGACCACGGCCGCGACAGAGCGTGGCCCTCCGATTTGCGGATTCGAAGCGCCGTGTGGAAATGAATCCGTTACCGTCACGTGCCACCCGGAGGGACGCGCTCCGTCGCGTCCGGGGATGGGGGGACGTGCCACGCGCGAATACGGACCCGGCAGAGCGGGTCCCTTCGACGACCACGGCCGCGACAGAGCGTGGCGAGCGGAAGACCGCCTTGCCAGCCCGAGGGGCGGCCGTTAGAGTGGACGCGCTCCTCCGGGAGTTCCGATGGGTAAACGTGGCCGCTTTCTGGTGGGCAGTGTTCTCATCGCGGGCGCGGTGGGCTATCTCGTCTACACGGCCGTCACGGAGACCTCCGTTTACTACCTGACGATCGGCGAGTTCTGGCAGAAAAAAGAGCAGGTGGCGGACACGGGCCTTCGGCTCGCGGGGCGCGTGCAGCCGGGAAGCGTTTCCTACGACGCGAAGTCCATGGGGCTCGAGTTCGCCCTGGTCGACATCGAAAAGCCGGCCGCACCGCTCAAGGTCTCCTACCGTGGCGTGCTCCCCGACATGTTCGCCGAAGGGCGTGACGTGATCGTGGAGGGCCGCTACTCGGACGGAACCTTCGAGGCACACAAGGTGCTCACGAGCTGCCCCTCGAAGTACGAGCCGGACGAGCCTTCGCAGGGCCGGAAGTACGAGACGGACGAACCCGCACGGGGCCAGGTGTCCGCCCGATGAGCCGGCGCGCGTCCTTCCTCCCTCCTGTTCCCGGCTTCGCCTTCCGCGCTTCGCTCGTGCCCCAGTTCGGACACCATGACCCGGATCGGTTCGTTCTCGCTTTTTCTCGGGCTCCTCCTCGCACTTTACGGCATCGCGGTGTCCTGGATCGGAGCGCGCCGTGCCCGCGCGGACCTCGTCGTGAGCGGCGAGAACGCGGCCCTGGGCGTGTGGGTCCTCGTTCTCGCGGCGAACTTCGCGATGCTCTATCTCCTCGTGAGCCGGGACTTCGGCGTCGAGTACGTCGCGAGCTACACGAGCTCGACGCTCCCGCTTCCCTACACGGTGGCGGCGCTCTGGGGCGGGATGAAGGGATCGCTCCTTTTCTGGCTCCTGATCCTCACGTCCTTCACGGCGGTGGTCGTGCTCCAGAACCGCGAGCACAACCGGGCGCTCATGCCTTACGTGACGGCGACGCTCCTCGGCATCGCCGTCTTCTTTCTCGGCATGGTCTGTTTCATCGTCCCCCCCTTCGAACGTCTCGCCTTCACGCCGGCGGAAGGCCGGGATCTGAACCCTCTCCTCCAGAACTACTGGATGACGATCCATCCGCCCTCGCTTTACCTGGGCTACGTGGGGAGCTCCGTCCCCTACGCCTTCGCCATCGGCAGCGCTGATCACGGGGCGTCTCGGCGAAGAGTGGATCCGGACGACGCGGCGCTGGGCGCTCCTCGCGTGGTTCTTCCTCACCTTGGGCAACCTCTTCGGCGCCCTCTGGGCTTACGTCGTCCTCGGCTGGGGCGGCTACTGGGCCTGGGACCCGGTGGAGAACGCGGCGCTCATGCCGTGGCTCACCCTCACGGCCTACCTCCACTCGGTGATGATCCAGGAAAAGAAGGGGATGCTGAAAGTCTGGAACATGGTGCTCGTCATCCTCACCTTCCTGCTCACGATCTTCGGGACCTTCCTCACGCGGAGCGGCGTGATTTCTTCGGTCCACTCGTTCACGCAGTCGGGCCTGGGCCCGTACTTTCTCGCCTTTCTCGGCGTCGCCGTCGTGTTCTCCTTCGGCCTCCTTTTCTGGCGGCTCCGCGACCTCCGGAGCGAGAACGAGCTCGACTCCTTTCTCTCGCGCGAAGCGGCGTTTCTCCTGAACAACCTGATCCTGGTCGGAATCTGTTTCGCGACCTTCTGGGGGACGATCTTCCCGGTCCTCTCCGAATGGGTGCGCGGCGTGAAGATCACCGTGGGGCCGCCCTTTTTCAACCGCGTGAACGCGCCGCTCGGCCTCGTCTTGCTCTTTCTCACGGGCGTGGGGCCCGTGATCGCGTGGCGCCGGGCTTCGGCCCGGAACCTCCGGCGGAACGTGCTCCTTCCGATGGGCTTCGGGTTCGCGCTGGGCCTCGCCCTTTTCGCCGTGGGACTGCGGGATTTCTACGGCCTCGTGTCTTTCTCGCTCTGCGGGTTCGTTTTCGCGACGATCCTGGCGGAGTTCTACCGCGGCGTCCGCGCGCGGCAGGCGCTCGTCGGCGAGGCGCCCTGGACGGCGCTCGTGCGGCTCGTCTCGAAGAACAAGCGGCGCTACGGCGGGTACGTGATCCACCTGGGAGTCGTCCTCGTCTTCGTCGCCATCACCGGGAGCTCGGTGCTTCGTCTCGAAGCGCAGACGCCGCTCCGGCGCGGCGAGAGTTTCACGATCGGCGGCTACGAGCTTCGGTTCGACGGGATCGAGAGGCGCGAGAACGCGCACCTCGCGACGATGGCCGCGCGCCTTGCGGTTCTCGAAGACGGGCGGCTCGTCGACGTGTTGCGACCGGAGAAGCGCTTCTACAAAAAGCCCGAGCAACCCGTCACGGAGGTGGCGATCCGGTCGACTCTGGGGTCGGACCTTTACGTCGTGCTCGGAGCCTACGACGAGAAGTCCGGCATCGCGACGATCCAGGCCTACGTGAACCCGCTCATCGGCTTTCTCTGGTACGGCGGCCTCGTCATGGTGCTCGGCACGGCCATCGTCTTCCTGCCCACGGCCGCAGAGAGGCGGGAGCGTGCCCTCGCGCGAAGCGCGGCAGCGGCGCCGGATGTGGCGAGGGAAACCGCCCGCCCATGAAGCTCGTCCTCGTTTTCGTCCTGGGGCTCCTCGGCTCCACGCCCTCGCTCGCCTACGCCGAAACGGCGAGCTTCCGGGACATCGAAGAGTCGCTCACCTGCCAGTGTGGCTGCGGGCTCACCGTGCACTCCTGCAACCACCTCCAGTGTCCCTCCGCCATCCCGCTCCGCGAGGAAATCCGGGCGCAGCTCGCCGAAGGGAAGTCCAGGGACGAGATCCTGGCCTACTTCGAGAACAAGTACGGGGAGAAGATCCTCTCGGCTCCGGTCGCACGGGGATTCAACCTGGCGGCCTGGGTCGTGCCGTTTCTCGCCGTGGGGCTCGGTGGTGTCGTCGTCGCCGTCGTCGTGCGCCGTTGGAAGCGAGCGGACGGGAGTCCTGGAGGCGAAGCCTCCCCCTCGCCCGAGCCGCGGCACCTCGACATCCTGAAAAGAGAACTCGAGGAGTTCGGAGAATAGGCGACCGCGCCGCCCGGCGCGAAGGCTAGGTCGAAACGGTGGATTGGGCGACCTTCGTTTGTCTGGTTCTCGCGCTCGTGCTCGTGGTTTACGTGGCGTGGCCCCTTCGCCGGGTGGCACGTCACTCCCCGGAGGCTTCCCGCGAAGAGATCGAACGCTGGGAGCGGCAGAAGCGGGAGGCTTACGAAGCTTTGCGCGATGCGGAGTTCGACTACCGCATGGGGAAGCTCGACGAAAGGGACCGGGATTCTCTCCTCGCGAGATACCGGGCGCGGGCTCTCGAGGCCATCGCGGCGCTCGAGCGACTGGGCGCGTCGGCGTCGCCCGAGAGCGCACCGCCCCGGGCGAATCGTCCCGTTTTCCGCTACTGTCCCGGGTGCGGAAGGAAGCGCCCGCCCGGCGCGCGCTTCTGTCCCCGCTGCGGGACGAGACTCGAGGATCCTGCCGCCTGACCGCGCGCGATGGGGTTCGCCTGGGGGATCGTTCTCGTCGCGCTCGCCACCGCAGCGCTGCGGCTCTGGGGGATTCACTGGGGCGCTCCCTTCGTCTACCACCCGGACGAACACTTCGTTCTCCACGCCGCCCTCGACATCGTGAGGACGGGCGACCCGAATCCCCACTGGTTCGAGTATCCCTCGCTCTGGATCTACGTCGAAGCGCTTCTGGTGCTGGTACTCGAGCCTTTCGTCGATGCCCCGCTCACGACCAACCACCTGCTGACGGGCCTGGGGCCCTGGGACGCGCTGCCGGAGCAGTGGCCTTTCGTTCTCGCGGGGCGGGTGGCAACCGCGGGCATGGCCGTCGCCGGAGTCGTCGCGACGGGCTTTGCGGGCCGTGCTCTCTTCGGGCCTCGCGCGGGGCTCGCGGGTGCGGTTTTTCTCGCACTGGCCCCGCTTCACAACAGGAGCGCGCACTACCTTCTCACGGACGTACCGGCGGCCTGCTTCGTCGCCGCGAGTCTCGCGGCCTGCGCGGCAGCGCGACCTCGCTGGGTGCTCGCGGGCTTTCTTGCCGGTCTCGGAGCCGGGACGAAGTACACGGCCGGAATTGCGCTCGTCCCGGCTCTCGTCCTTCTGGCCGGAGAGGGGTGGCGGAGGGAGACCCTGCGGCACGGCGTGTGGCTCGTGCTTGCGGCTCTTCTCGGGTTCCTCGCCGCCACGCCCTTCGCCCTTTTCGACCTTCCGGCTTTCCTTTCGGGTCTCGAGGCGCAGCGGCGGAACTACCTCCGGGGCTTCTACTACGGTCCCAACTGGCCCTGGTACGCGGCGTACCTCTTCCGGCAGGGGCTGGGGCCGGTGCCGACCGTGGCGGCGGCGGTGGGGCTCCTCTGGGCCGTGACGGCGGGAATTCGCGGCCTCCTTCGCCGCCCGGGCTCGAAGGGACTCCGGCTCGTGGCGCTCGCGCTGCCGGTCCTGCTCTACTACCCCTGGGTTTCTTCCTACCCGTCGAGGGCCGAGCGGAACCTCATGGTTCTGCTTCCTTATCTCTGTCTCCTGGCAGGGTGGGTGTGTGACCGGCTCTCGAGACTCCCCGGCCGGGAGAAGCTGGGTGCGTGGGTCCTCGTGGCCGTCGTGGCGCTCGGCGGGGCGACGCCCTTCCGCGAGGTCGTCCGGCAGAACCGCCGCTTTCTCCTTCCCGATACGCGCACCCTCGCGCTCGAGTGGATCGAGGCGAATCTGCCCGAGGGCGCGAAAATCGCGCGCGAAGAGTACACGCCGCAGATCCGTCCCGACCGCTATCGCGTCGTCTACCTCTGGTCGCTCGCCTGGCGGCCCTACGGCTGGTATCTGAGCGAGGGCGTCGACTACCTCGTGGCGAGCTCCCACATTTACGGCCGGGCGCAGGGCCGGGAGCGGCTCGGCGGCGAGGCGGCACGGGAATTCTACCGCGTCCTCGAAGGGCTTCCGCTTCTCCGGGAATTCCGGCCGGGAGAAGGGAGCAAGGGACCCACGATCCGGATCTACCGCGTTCCCCGGCGTTCCTCGGCCACGCGAGAGCGGACGGGAGCGCCGCGGCCGTCGCGCAAGAACGCTTCGAGGTAGCGTCCCGTGTACGACCGCTCGCTCGAGGCGATCACGGCCTCGACGGGTCCCATGGCCACGACGTCGCCTCCGTTCTCGCCACCCTCGGGGCCGAGGTCGATGATCCAGTCGGCTTCCTTCACGATGTCGAGGTTGTGCTCGATCGTGACCACGGTGTTCCCGAGATCGACCAGGCGGTGGAGGACGTCGATGAGGCGCTCGATGTCCGCGAAGTGGAGTCCCGTCGTGGGCTCGTCCAGGACGTAGAGCGTCCGACCGCGGGATTCCTTTCCGAGCTCGTAGGCGAGCTTGATGCGCTGCGCCTCGCCTCCCGAAAGGGTGTTGCTCCCCTGCCCGAGGGTGAGGTAGCCGAGCCCGATCTCGTCGAGAAGGCGAAGCGGCCCGGCGATTTTCGGAACGGAGGAAAAGAACGCCGCGGCTTCTTCGACCGTCATCGCGAGCACGTCGGCGATGTTCTTGCCGGCGTACGTGACCGCGAGAGTCTCTTCCGTGAAGCGACGCCCCCCGCACGCCTCGCACTCGACGAAGACGTCGGGGAGGAACGACATCTCCATCTTGACGCGCCCCTGACCGGCGCAGGCTTCGCAGCGGCCGCCCTTCACGTTGAAGGAAAAGCGGCCGGGCGTGTAGCCCCGCATCCGCGCTTCCGGCGTCATGGCGAAAAGCCGCCGGATTTCGTCGAAAAAGCCCACGTACGAGGCGGGTATGGAGCGCGGAGTGCGGCCGATCGGAGTCTGGTCCACCTCGACGACCCGCTCGAGCCACTCGGCCCCCTCGATCCGGTCGTGCGCCCCCACCCGCCCGTGGGAGAGGCCGAGCTTCGCCCGGAGCCCTTCGTAGAGCACGTCGCGGACGAGGGTCGACTTCCCGGAGCCGGAAACCCCCGTGACGCAGGTCCAGGTGCCGAGGGGGATTTCCACGTCCACGTTGCGGAGGTTGTGCTCCCTGGCGCCGAAGACCCGCAGCCGCGGGCGGCCGTCGAGAGGCCGGACGGGACCGCGACGCGGGCGGTGCGAGCCGAGGTAGCGACCCGTGAGAGAGCGCTCGCTCCGAAGGATCTCCTCGGGCGGGCCCACGGCGACGAGCTCGCCGCCGTGCGTCCCCCCGCCGGGACCCAGGTCCACGACGAGATCCGCCGACCGGATCGTCTCTTCGTCGTGCTCGACGACGACCACGGTGTTGCCCGCGTCGCGGAGTCTTCGGAGCGTGCGCAGGAGCATGCCGTTGTCCCTCGGGTGGAGGCCGATCGTCGGTTCGTCGAGGATGTAGCAGACCCCGCGCAGGTTCGAGCCGAGCTGGGCGGCAAGGCGAATCCGCTGCGCCTCTCCGCCCGAGAGCGTGTCGGCGCTCCGGTCGAGCGTGAGGTAGCCGAGCCCGACTTCTTCGAGAAATCCGAGGCGGGGCAGGATTTCCTTCAGCACCGTGTCGGCCACGACGGCGCTCCGGCCGCGGAAAGTCTTGCGCGAAAGTTCCTCGCGGCAGCGGGAAACCGAAAGGGCCGTGATTTCCCAGATCGCCTGGCCGTCGACCTTGACGGCGCGCGCCCGCGCGTTGAGCCTCCGTCCTCCGCACTCGGGGCAGGGCTGCTCGCCCAGGAGCGAGGAGATTTCTTCCCACTCCACGTCCCCGTCGACGATCCGCTCCTCGAGAAGCCCGAGAAGACCCCGGTCGCGCGCCCCGTTTCCCCGCCAGAGGCGTTCTTTCTGGGCGGAGGTGAGAGCCCCCACGGGCTTCTCGAGCGGAACCTTCCACGAGCGGGCGCGCCGCCGGATCTCGGAGACGACCGCACGGCCGAAGGGCTCGAGATTGCGGCGGAGCACTTCCCCGAGCGGGGCCGCCGGGTCGTCGAGCACCCGCTCGAGCTCGAGGACGGTCTTCGTGCCGGTACCCGAGCAGGCGGGGCACGCGCCCTGCCGGCTGTGGAAGGAAAAGAGGCGGGGATCGAGCGCCTCGTAGCCGATCCCGCACCGGACGCAGAAGAGCTTTTCGCTGAAGAGCTTCTCTTCGTCTTCGGCGAAGACGAGAAGCGAGCCTCTCCCGAGCCGCAGTGCCGTGGCCACGACCTCCGCGAGCGAGTCGCGCACGCCGCGGCCGACCTCCATCTCCCCGACCACCACGTCGATGTCGTGCTCGCGGTAGCGGGCCAGGGTCGGAGTGGTGTCGAGCGAGCGGAATTCCCCGTCGACCCGGACGCGGCGGAACCCGAGCTTGCGGAGAGACCGGAAGAGCTCCGTGTAAATCCCCTTGCGGCCCCGCACCAGCGGAGCGAGAAGTCGGATCGTGCGGCCCCGGAAGCCGCGCTGGATGCGGTCGACGATCTGCGCGCGCGCGAGCGACTCGATCGGCGCGTCGCACTGGACGCAGTGCTGGACGCCGATCTTGGAGTAGAGGAGCCGCAGGTAGTGGTAGATTTCGGTGATCGTCGCCACCGTCGACATCCGCCCGCCGCGGCTGAGCCTCTGCTCGATGGCGACCGTGGGCGGAAGACCGCTCACGTAGTCGACGTTCGGCCGCGGCAGGATCTTCACGAACTGCCGGGCGTACGCCGAGAGGCTGTCGAGGTAGCGCCGCTGTCCTTCGGCGTAGAGGATGTCGAAGGCGAGCGTCGACTTTCCCGAGCCCGAAAGGCCCGTGAGGACGACGAACGTGTCGTGCGGTAGTTCGAGCGAGAGGTTCTTCAGGTTGTGCTCCTTGGCCCCCACGATCCGCACCGCCCGCTCGGCCGGCAGCGCCCGAGCCTCGTAGTCGGAAGCTTTTTCGGCTGCGCGGGCGACGCTCGTCTCGAGGAGCGGGCGCAAAAAGCGGCCCGTGTGCGAGCGTTCTTCGGCTGCGACGACCTCGGGCGGCCCCTGCACCACGACTTCCCCGCCCCGTTCACCCCCTTCCGGGCCGAGGTCCACGACCCAGTCGGCGGCCTTGACGACGTCCATGTTGTGCTCGATGACGACGACCGACTGTCCCCGGTCGACGAGCCGCTGGAGCGCTTCGACGAGACTCCGGATGTCGGCGAGGTGCAGCCCGACGGTCGGCTCGTCGAAGAGGTAGAGCGTGTGCGCTTTCCCCTCGCGCCCGATCGCCGCGGCGAGCTTGAGCCGCTGCGACTCGCCCCCCGAGAGCGTGTTGAGGGGCTGTCCCAGCCGCAAGTACCCGAGCCCCACTTCCTCCGCACCCCGGAGCTTTTCCACGATGCGCGGCTCGTCCGCGAAGAACTCGAGCGCGTCGGAAATCGTGAGGTCGAGCACTTCGCGAATGTTCTTGCCGCGGTAGGAGACCTCGAGGACCTCGGGGCGGAAGCGGGTTCCCTGGCACTCCGGACAGGTGACGTAGAGGTCGGAGAGGAACTGCATTTCGATCTTCTCGAACCCTTCCCCTTTGCACGCTTCGCAGCGCCCGCCGGGAACGTTGAAAGAAAACGTCGCGGGGCCGTAGCCCCGGAGCTTGGCTTCGGGGGATGCGGCGAAAAGCTCCCGGATGGGGTCCCAGGCCCGCAGGTAGGTGACGGGGTTGGCCCGTGGCGTCGTGCCCACGGGGCTCTGCTCGACCAGGATCACTTCCTGGATCCGTTCCGCCCCCTCGATCTCGTCGTGTTCTCCCGGTGTGCCGACGCTCTGCCCGAGCCGGCGTTTGAGGGCCCGGTAGAGGATGTCTTCGACGAGCGTGGACTTCCCCGAGCCCGACACCCCGGTCACGCACACGAAACGTGCGAGCGGGATCGTCACGTCGATGTTCTTCAGGTTGTGGGCGCGAGCTCCCCGGACGACCAGCTCGAGCCGCGGAATCGGCGGCCTGCGCTTCGCGGGGGCGGGTACCGTCTTGCGGCCCGAGAGGTACTGTCCCGTGACGGACGTCGGGTGGCGCAGGAGCTCTTCGTAGGGGCCGGAGAAGACCACGGAGCCTCCCTGCTCGCCGGCCCCGGGACCGAGGTCCACGATGTGGTCGGCCTCGCGGATCATCTCGGGATCGTGCTCGACGACGACCACGGTGTTTCCCTTGCTGCGGAGGTCCTTGAGAATCCGGACGAGCCGCTGGCTGTCGCGGGGGTGGAGCCCCACGGAAGGCTCGTCGAGGACGTAGAGGGTGTTGACGAGCGAGGAGCCGACGGCCGTGGTGAGGTCCACGCGGGCGAGCTCGCCGCCGGAAAGCGTGCGGGACTGCCGGTCGAGGGTGAGGTAGTCGAGGCCGACTTCGAGGAGATAGCGGAGGCGGTTGCGGATTTCGGCGAGCAGCAGGTGGGCGATTTCTTCTTCGGTGGGCGAGAGCTCGAGGGTCGCGAAGAACTCGTGGGCTTGTGCGACGGTCAGCCGGTTGATGTCGGCCATCGTGCGGCCCCGGATCCGGAAGAGCAGGGCTTCGGGCTTCAGTCGCGAGCCCCCGCAGGCTTCGCAGGGCAGATAGCTCCGGTAGCGGGCGAGGAAGACCCGGACGTGCATCTTGTAGGTCTTCCCCTCGAGCCAGCGAAACCAGCCCCGGATGCCGTAGAAGCGGGTGCGTCCTTCCCGCAGGCCCTCGACGATCCACTTCCGGTGCGTTTCCGAAAGCTCTTCCCAGGGGACGTCGACCGGGATCCCTTTTTTCTTGCAGAAGCGAAGCAGCTCGCCGCGCTCCCACTCGGTGGCCTTCGTGCTCCAGGGCTTGATGGCTCCCTCGGCGATCGTCTTCCGCGGGTCGGGCACGACCAGGTCCAGGTCGAGGTCGATCACGCGGCCGAAGCCGCGGCACGTTTCGCAGGCGCCGAGGGGGCTGTTGAAAGAGAAGAGGTTCGGCGTGGGCCGAGGGTAGAGAATGTCGCAGCGCGAGCAGCGGTACTCCGTGCTGAAGGGCTCTTCTTTGCCCCCGCGATCCGGAAAGAGCAGCACGAGGCGACCGCGGCCGAACCGGAAGGCCTGCTCGAGGGAATCCACGATCCGGCGCCGCGACTCGGGGAGCGCCACGAGGCGGTCCACGACGATGCGCAGCGGGCCCTCGGGGTTTTCCACCTCTTCCACGTCCCGGACCTCCCCGCCGACCCAGAGGCGGCGAAACCCGGAGAGGAGAAGTCCCCGCCGCGTCTCCTGCCAGGGGAATCCCTCGACGAGCGGCCGTTCGAAGAGAACGAGAAATCGCTCGCCACGCGCCTCGGCGAGGACGCGGTCGGCGACGCTTTCGGCCGACTCCGAACGCACTTCCCGGCCGCAGGAACGGCAGTGGAGCACCGAGATGTTCGCGAAGAGAAGCTTCAGGTGGTCCTGGAGTTCGGTCATCGTGCCGACCGTCGAGCGCGAGGTTTTCACCGAGTTGCCCTGCGTGATGGCAATGGCGGGAAGGATGCCTTCGACGGCGTCCACCCGGGGTTTGTCCATGCGGTCGAGGAACTGCCGGGTGTAGGCCGAAAAGGTCTCCACGTAGCGCCGCTGCCCTTCGGCGTAGAGGACGTCGAAGGCGAGGCTCGACTTTCCCGAACCGGACGGCCCGGTGACGACGGTGAGCGAATCGAGAGGGATGTCGACGTCGATTCCCTTCAGGTTGTTCTGCCGTGCCCCTCGGACGCGGATCGCGGGCCGCTCTACGGAACGCATCGCCACTCGTCCAGAAAAGCCCCTTATATCGCAGCGTCCGGGCCGGCGGAACAGGGTCGATAGACGGTCCGGAAGCTGTGTGCTACTAGCAACGATCGGTATGTCCGCTCGGCGCCGAGCGCTCTTTTTCCTCGCCTGCACGCTCTTAGCCGCCGGTGTGGCCGCCTGCGCGGCCTGGCGGCGGAAGCCTCTCGTCCCGCCGGACGTCATGCCTTGGGCCTTCGACCGGCGGCAGAAAGAACCCGTGCGGACGCCGGCCGAGGCCAAGGCCATCGCCTATTTCCTCGAGGCCGAGCTGGCACTCAAAGAAGGCGATCGCGCGAAAGCGCTCGAGGCGCTCGAGAAAGCCGTCGAGGCCGACCCCTCGACGCCCATGCTCCGGCGCCGCCTCGCCGAGCTCTACGTCCAGTCCCGCCGACTGCGGGACGCCCTCGAGCAGTGCCAGGCCGCCCTCGCACAGGAGCCCGAGGACACGCAGCTCCGCCTTCTCTGCGCCGGGATCCTCTCCGCTCTCGGCAAGGAAGAGGAAGCCGCTTCGGAGTACGAAGAAATCCTTTCCGAGGATCCCGACGCCGCGGAAGCCTACCTCCTCCTCGGGGCTCTCTATGGTGCCTCCGGAGATTACAAGCGGGCCACCGCCGTGCTCCGGCGACTCGTCAAGAAGAACCCGGACTCCTACCTCGGATACTACTACCTCGGGCAGATCTACGCCCGGGCCGGCGACCTCGGGAAGGCGGAGAAGGCCTACAAGAAAGCCCTGCGGCTCAACCCCGACGCGGAGTTCCTCCTGAGCGCTCTCGCTCTCGTCTACGAGGCGAAAGGGGAGAACGACAAGGCCATCGAGCTCTACGAACGGATCCTCGGTTCCAACCCGCGCAGCGTACGCGCACGGAGGCGACTCGGGGGGCTTTACGTGGGCGAGAAGAGGCTCGACGAGGCCATCGAGCAGTTCCGCGAGCTCGAGAAGATCGAAGCCGACCCCAACGAGGCGAGGACCAAGATCGGGCTCATCTACCTCGAGAAGGGCGAGTACGACAAGGCGGAGACGGAATTCAACCTGGTGCTGGCCGCCCAGCCCGACAATGATCAGGTCCGCTACTACCTCGGCGCCACGCTCACGCAGAAAAAGCAGTACGACAAGGCGCTCGGCGTGCTTTCGCTGATCGAGCCCGAGAGCAACTACTACGTGGACGCGCGGATCCAGATGGCGTACGCGCTCCAGAGGGCGGGGCGCCTCGACGAGGCGATCGACCTCCTGCACAGGACGCTCGAGCAGAAACCGGGCGAGCCGGACGTGCTGGCGCTGCTCGCCTCGCTCCACCGGGAGAAGGGGGATCTGCAGGCGGCGGTCGAGACCGCACGGGCCCTCGTGGAAGTGGACCCCGAGAACGACCGATACCATTTCACGCTGGGCGCCCTCTACGACGAGGCCGGCGACAAAGAGAAGTGCATCGAGCACATGCGACGTGCGATCGAGCTCAATCCCAAGAACGCGCCGGCGCTCAACTACCTCGGCTACACGTACGCCGAGCGGGGCGAGAACCTGGAGGAAGCCGAGGAGCTCATCCGCCGCGCGCTCGAAATCAGCCCCGACGACGGTTACTACGTGGACAGCCTGGGCTGGGTCTACTACCAGCGGGGAGACTACGAGAAAGCGATCGAGTATCTCGAGCGCGCGGTCGAGCTCGCCAACGAGGACGCCACGATCGTCGAGCACCTGGGCGACGCGTACGTCCGGGTGGGGCGCTTCCGGGACGCTCTGCGCCTTTTCCGCGACGCGATCGAGAAAGCGGAAGAAAAAGAGCAGATCGAACGGCTGCGGGGCAAGATCGAGGAGCTCGAAAACCGCCGCGGCGCCATCACGGGATGGTAGGTCGCGCGCTGGCCGGCCTCGCCCTCCTCGTGGTTCTCGCGGGTGGGTGTGCCCGTCCGGTGGTTGCTCCGCTCGATCGCGGCACGACCCCGGAGGTCGAAGCCCTCGAGGAGCTCGTCCGTTCCTGCCGGGGAGCGGTGAGGAATCTCAGGACCGAAGCCAGGATGTCCTTCCGGTCTCCCGAGGGATCCGGTTCGGCGCGAGAGATCCTGCTCGTCGAGCGGCCGGACAGGCTCCGGGTCGAGGTCGTGGGAATGTTCGGCACGCCTTTCGTCCTCGTGACCTCGGGAGGACGGCTCGCGGCTTACGTCGCCGAGGAAAGGCGTGTCTACCGGGGAGTCGCCGACGCGCGTACGCTCTACCCTTATCTCTTCGTGGAACTCCCGCCCCGCGACGCCGTGGACCTTCTCCTCGGATGCCCTCCGTGGAGGGAGGGCGGGCACGCCTCGCTCTTCTACGACCCCACGGGCGGCGAGTGGCGCCTCTGGCGGCCGACGGGCGGCGGTACGGCGCAGGTCGTGCTGTTTTCTCGCGCCCCCCATCGCACGATCGGCGTCGAAGAGCACGACAGGGAGGGGCTTCTCTGGCGGGCGCGCTTTTCCGGGCACGTTCGGGTCGGCGGTGTGGAGTTCCCCCGTGAGATCTCTCTCGAGGTGCCGCGCGAGGGAAGCAGGGTCGAGATCGAATTCCAGGAACCCGAGCTCAACGTGTCTCTCGACCCCCTCGTGTTCGAGCTGCGCACCCCCTCGGGCGCGGAGGACGTGTGGATCGAGGGATGAGAAGAGCGCTCGCGCTCCCGGTCGCGGCTTTTCTCGCAGCCAGCGCGATTTTCGGCTGTTTCCCTTCCCCGGAACGGCGTGCCCGCGAGCGGCGGGAGGCCCGGAAAAACGAGCTCCGCACCGCCATGATCAGCGACCCCAAGACGTTCAATCCGATCCTTCTCACCGACAGTGCGTCCGCGGACGCGGTCTTCTGGGTCTTCGAAGGGCTCGTGCGACTCGATCCGGTCACGGAAGAGCCCGAACCCCTTCTCGCCGAGAGTTGGGAACACGACGAGACGGGAACGGTGTGGACCTTCCGCCTGCGGCGGGACGTTTTCTGGCACGACGGCCGGCCGTTCCGCGCGGCCGACGTCGCCTTCACGTTGCGCGCGATCTACAGCGACCGCGTGCCCAACAGCTACAAGCACATCCTGCTCGTCGACGGAAAGCCCATCCGGACGGAAGTCGTGGACGACCACACGATCCGTTTCCTCCTGCCGAGGCCGTTCGCGCCGCTCCTGAACTCGATCGGTTTCGGCATCGTCCCCAAGCACGTCCTCGAAGGAGCGCTCGCGCAGGGGGCGTTCGCCGAGCAGTGGGGCATCGACACGCCGCCGGAAAAGCTCGTGGGTACCGGCCCGTACCGCATCGTGAAATACGTCCCGGCCCAGTACATCCAGTACGAGAGGAACGAGAACTACTGGATGCGGGACGAGCAGGGGCGGAAGCTACCCTACCTTCCGCGCCGGACCGTCCTGATCGTCCCGAACCAGGACACGAGCTCGCTCAAGTTCCTCGCGGGACAGACGGACATCCTCTCGCCGCGGCCCGAAGAAATCTTCGACCTCGAGCACCGAGCGGACGCGCTGGGTATCCGCGTCGAACGCATCGGTTGGGAGACGGGCATCCGCTTCGTCGTCTTCAACCGGAACCCCCGCCACTACGTCCGCGGGGGCAAGAGGGATCCGCGACTCGACTGGTTCACGGACAAGACCTTTCTGCGGGCCCTGGCCCACGCCATCGACAAGGAAAGCATGATCCGGAACTGCCTTTCCGGTCACGGCCGGCCCGCCGTGGCGTACATTTCTCCGGAAAACAAGCTCTTCCACCACCCGGGGCTCCGGGACTACGAGTACGACCTCGAGAAAGCCCGGGCTCTTTTGCGCGAGGGGGGATACGTCGACCGGGACGGCGACGGCATCGTCGAGGACCGGAAGGGAAATCGGGTCGAGTTCACGCTCCACACGAACGCGGGCAATCGCGTCCGGGAGAAGATGTGCGCGATCCTGAAGGAGGACTGGAGCCGTCTCGGGATTCGCGTCCACTACCGGCCGCTCGAATTCACCACACTGGTCGAGAAGCTCTCGACGACGTTCGACTGGGACGCCGTGCTGCTGGGCTTCACGGGCGGGCTCGAGCCCCACACGGCGGCGAACATCCTGCGGTCGAGCGGCAACCTGCACGTCTGGAACCCGCGACAGCCCGAGCCCGCAACGGAATGGGAGCGGGAGATCGACGAGCTCGTCGAGGCCGGTTCGCGCGAAATGGACCCCGAGAAGAGGAGGGCCATCTACTGGAGGATCCAGGAAATCCTCCACGAAGAGCTCCCGCTCCTGCCCACGGTGCGCGACGCCCAGTACGTGGCGTACCGCTCGGACCTCGTGAACTTCGAGGTGACCGTCTGGGGCGTCCGGAGCCCGGAGCGGGTCACGATCGCGCCCTGAAAGGGACCCGGATTCTCTTTCTGGACAACCTCGCCAGGGAGGGAGTACGCTGGCGGCCGAGGGGGTCCGGTGGGCGCGTTCGCTTCTCGGAACGAAAAATCCCCCGGTCGCTTGTGGCGACGACCCGCGGGCCGCGGAGGTGTACCATGAAGACGCGCGCGAGTTTTTCGGGGGCTGCGGCGGTACTCCGGAGAGCGTGGTTCCGCACTCTCCCTATCGCCGGGGCCCTGGTCTGGCTCGGGTTCTTCGCTCTCGCTTCTTTTTCCTACGCTGGAACGGTCGATCTCGTGTTTTCGATCGCACCGAACTCGTTCAACACCAACACCGAAAACCGCCTTTGCGCCGGCGACGGTCTCGGCGGCTTCGACTGTGCGGACTTCGCGCCTTCGGTTTCCGACGCGACCGACGTGGCCGTCGGCGACGTGAACGGCGACGGCGTGTCGGACGTGGTGTTCGCCGTCTCGGGAGCCCCGAGCCGAGCTTGTCTCGGCGACGGCGCAGGGGGCTTCACCTGCGGCTCGATCGGGACCGACGCCGTGCCCAGCCAGGGAGTGGCCCTCGGGTTCGTCGACGGCGACTCCCACCTCGACGCCGTTTTCGCCGTGAGCGGCGCGGCGAACCGGGTCTGTCTCGGTGACGGCCTCGGTGGATTCGGTTGCTCGGACGCGGGTGCGGGAACGGAGGACAGCGTGGCCGTGGCGCTCGGGTTCGTCGACGGGGACGCGAACCTCGACGCGGTTTTCGCCAACGTGGGCGGGCCGAACACGGTCTGCCTCGGCGACGGCGCGGGAGGCTTCTCGTGTTCGGACGTGAGCGCCGACGTGGAGAACACCTCCGACGTGGCGCTGGGGGACGTCGACGGAGACGGCGCGCTCGACGCGGTCTTCGCGAATTTCTTTTCGAGTGCACGTCTCTGCAAGGGCGACGGCTCCGGAGCTTTCACGTGCTCCGACCTCGACCCGCTGGGCGGAGCGCAGACGGGCGTGGCGCTCGGGGACGTGGACGAGG
Source organism: Candidatus Binatia bacterium (assembly GCA_026004195.1). Lineage (NCBI taxonomy): Bacteria > Candidatus Binatota > Binatia (SeqCode) > Binatia bacterium. Next base: position 656,696 of record BPIQ01000002.1, on the reverse strand, counting down.
ACGGGGACCTCGACGCCTTTTTTTCTCTCACGGCAGACGCCGGAGGCCGGCTCTGTCTCGGTGACGGGAGCGGGGGTTTCACGTGCACGCAGGCGGGGGCGGGTGGGGACAATGCCGACGTGGCGCTCGGGGACGTCGACGGGGACGGCCACCTCGACGCGGTTTTCGCCGGTTCGCTTTTCGCGACGCCGAGCGACCTGGTGCCGGACCAGAATTTTGTCTGCCTCGGCGACGGCACGGGGGCCTTTCGCTGCGGGCCGGTGGCGGACGAGACCGACGACGCGAACGCCGTGGCGCTCGGCGACCTTGGGGTGGACAGGCCCCTTTGCCCGCCGACTCCCGCCGCAGGATGCCTGGCACCCCAGTATTCGAACCTCCGAATCCTCGACGGGCACGACGACAGAAGATCGAGGTTCCTGTGGAAGTGGCGGGGTCCCGCGACGCCCGTCGAGAACTTCGGCGATCCCGTATCGGGTATTACGAGTTACGTCGTGTGTCTCTACGACGAGACGGCAAGTACACCGTCTCTGCTGACCACCCTCCGCGTACCTTCCGGAGGCGTCTGCGGCTCTCGGGCTTGCTGGAATGCCAGAACTACGGGTTTCCGCTACCGGGACCGCGAGCGCACGCCGGACGGGGTCGTCACGATGAGGCTCAGCAGCAACCCTGCCAGCCGCTTTCCGCGCTCGCGGCTCTTCGTCCGCGGGAACGGCGAGAACCTACCGCTGCCCGGTGCCCAGTCGCCTCCGTCCTACCTCGAGCAGGACCCGAAGGTCACGGTACAGCTCCGCCGGAACGACGACGACTTCTGTATGGAAGCCGTGTTGCCTTCCCCGGCCCTCAGGAACGCCGAGGTCGGGCGGGGGTTCGAGTTTCGGGACAAGTGCGGGACGAAGTCGACGCCGCCCTGTTGAGTGTCGCCTTCGGGTAGCTCGCGGGGGGCTGGCGGAGAACCGGACGCGCCGGTCCCTGGCCGACACGACGGCCCCGCGACGGGAGGATTGGAACCGTGCGCCCTCGGGTGCGGGTATCGTGCCTTCGGACCGGTCGCCTCTTTCGCGACCGTCGGCCCGCTGCGGAAATCACCCGTCCAGCGAGTAGACACAGACGGTCGTCCCGGTGAGGGACGGAAAGTTTCTGAGGGCCACGAAAACCAGGGGCCGGTCGCCGGCGAAGGTGACCCCCATCGGTTCGGAGAGGTCTCGGCATGGAACGAGGGGACTCTTGCGGGAGAAGTGGACCGAGTCGAGACTCACTCGGAACCTGTCGAGAAAAGGCGGGAAGATCCTGGCGACGAACAGCTCGAGGTTCCCGTCCGGAAGCTCCCGGACGTCGAAGCCCCAGGCAGGGTCCGTGGGGATGGGAAACCCCTTCGATCGGAGGGCCGATGCCTCCGGGTCGTACTCGAACACGAGAAAGGCCGACCCTCCCTCGAGCGAAACACCCAGCTCGGTTCGCCCGGGCGTGTGGTAGTGAAGGATGACGGCGCGACGTCCGAGGACTCCTCGGACTCGCACCTTGAGCGGAGGGAATTCGAGGGGGGGAACCCGGTCCGTACTCACGACCCTTCCGCTGCGGTCGACGACGAAAAGGCTCTCCTCGCCGAGAACGACGGTGTTCTCGGCGTCCAGAGGGCAGGCGCTCAGCGCCTTTTCGGGGAGGGTCTCGGCTTCCACGAGGACGCTCGTCGACCACTCGTCGGTTTCGGCGTCCAGGACCGATCGGAGTACCTCCCCGTTCTCGAAATCGACGGCGGCGAACTCCTCCCGCCCGTCCGCAGGGCAAGCGTCGATCGTGTTTCCCGAGGTGACCGTCACCTTCGGGCCGTTCGGTTGCCATCCCTCGCTTTCGTACTCCTGAAGCTCGGAGCCCCAGGTTCCGAACGCATAGGTCCAGAGACCCCCGTCCCGTCCTCGGAACAACAGAGTTCCGTAGGTCGGCCCTCGGAGGTCGTCGCTCTCCGTGGTCCGGTCGACGACGAGGCCACCCGTTCTGCGGGCCAAGACCCAGCCGTTGCTTCCGGCGACGGCGAAGAGGTCCTGCGACGGCCCGAATCGTCTCCCGAGGTCGAGAGGTGCGAGATCCCGAAGACGCCGCGCACGGGGGCGCGAGACGCTCTCCACGCTCGCGGTTCGCGACCGGTGGTAGCCCGTCCGGTGTGGGAGTCGCGCTGGGCGTGGAAGTCGGCGCGGGAGGCTCGGTGTTCGTGGCAGTGGGAGTTAGGGTGCGCGACGCCGTCGGGGTGGCCGTCGCGGTGTTCGTGAAGGTCGGTGCCGCGAACGGAGTGGGAGAAACCGGAACCGTGACGGATGGCGTCGGCGTGGGACGGATGGGAGACTGCTCCGTACTCGACCCGTCGTTGCCGCCGTTGCAGCCGCTCGCGAGCAGCCCTGCTGCCAGAAGCACTCTTCCCGACCTCGTGAACATGCGAGAGTCGCCCCCTTTCGCGTTCTTCCCCCCGGCTGCCTCCCCGATGGCCACGCTCTAGGACGAGGCAGGGCCCCTTGTCAAGGTGAAGCTTTCGCTGCCTGCCTCGGGCCGGAAAGGAGGTGGGGCGATCGGCCGACCGAAGAGACGGCTCCCTCCCCTGTGCGGACGACAGGCCGGGCTTGCGCCGCGGATCGCGGCGCCCCGCCGGTAGGCTTCGCGGCTTCCCCGGCCGGCCTCCCGGCGGGAACTTCAGAGACGCACCGTTCGAATCTTCCGGAAGCGGTCGAAGTCCCGGTCTTGTGTGAGGAGGGTACTCACCCCGTGCTCGAGACAGACGGCGACGATCTGTGCGTCGAAAGCCAGGTTCCCCTGCGTGTCGCCCTCCCGTGCCACCTCGGCCAGGAGTGGCCAGAAACGATCCCCCGGGTAAAGGACACGCAGCGTCGGAGATTCGAGCAGGCGTTCCAGCGCCCTGCAGGCTTCGTCCACGGTGTGGGGCGGGTCGAAAAGTCGAGGGTGCGTGATCACACGCAAAAACTCGCCCAGGCAGAAAACGGGGAGGGCCCAGGGCTCTCGCCCTTCGGCAAGACGCACCAGCCGCTCTCTGGCGGATTCGTGCTCCCGGAGCTCCTCCCTGTGGGCGTAAACCAGGACGTTCGTGTCGACGGCGATCAACTACGACCCTCCATCCGTTCGTAGAGCGCGTCCCTGTCGGCTACGTTCACGCCCGGCACCGGTCTGCCTTTCTTGGTCAGGAGCCTGAGTCGGAACCCCTTGGTCTTTCTTCGCAAAGCCAGACGCTCGCGCAGCGCCTCCTCCACGATCCGCGTGAGAGTTTTTCCCTCTTTCGCGGCCAGCTCCTTCGCCCGACGGAGGAGCTGGTCTTCGATGTCGAGAGTCGTCCGCATGCATACTTCTGTACAAGCGATGCAGAAAAATGTCCAGCCGGAGCTCCGCTTCCCGGATCGGAGCGGGTCTCTCGGCGCCGGCTCCGGGGCCGACTTTCCCGCGCGCCTCTCAACCCGGAGCGGAAACCTGGGCGGCCTCCGGAGCGTGCGTCGGACGCGCGGAGAACAGGGCCCGCAGGTCCTCGAGGATCAGGTACGAGCAGGGTACGAGAAGGAGCGAGACGAACGTCGCGAAGACGACGCCGAAGGCCAGCGAGATGGCCATCGGGATGAGAAACTGCGCCTGGAGGCTCCGCTCGAGCAGCAGCGGGGTGAGGCCCGCGAACGTCGTCGCGGACGTGAGAAGGATCGGCCGGAAACGCGCGGCACCGGCGTCGCGAATCGCCCGCTCGAGGGGGATGCCGGAGGCCACGTTGCGGTTCACGAAGTCCACGAGCACGAGCGAGTCGTTCACGACGACGCCCGAGAGCGCGACCATGCCGATGGCGGAGAAAATGCTCAGGTCGCGTCCCATGATCAGGTGTCCCCACACGGCGCCCACGAAACCGAACGGAATGGCGCTCATGATGAGGAAAGGCTGGAGGTAGGAGCCGAGCGGAATCGCGAGGAGGGCGTAAATGAGAAAGAGCGCCAGGAGGAACCCCCGACCCAGGCTCACCAGGGTTTCGGCCTGATACCTCTGCTCTCCCTCGAAGCGGTAGCTCACCCGCGGATGGTCCGCGAGCAGCTCGGGCAGAACCCGGCGCCGGAGGTCGGTCGCCACTTCGTTCGCGTTCGCGACCGTTTCCTCCACGTCGGCCGTCACGTCGATGACTCTCTGCCGATCCGCCCTCCGGATGGTGGAAAAACCCCGGTCGAGCCGCACGGTGGCCACGCTGCGGAAGGGGATCTCCGCACCGTCCTGCGTACGGACCCACATTTCCTCCACGTCGGCGAGCGAGCGCCGGTGCTCCCTGGGGTACCGGACCATGACGCGCACCTCGTCTCGCTCCCTCTGGATCTTCTGTACCTCGGCACCGTAGAACGCCTGCCGGACCTGACGGCCGAGCTCGGCGACGGAGAGCCCTGCGGGTTCCGCGTCGGGCCGCAGGAAAATCTCGAGCTCTTGCTTCCCGCTCCGGAAGGAGTCCGCGATGTCGATGACACCCGGGTAGCGCGCGAGCTCTTCTTTCAGTTCCGTGGCGATCGCTCGCAGCTCGTCGAGGTCCGGTCCCTGGAGTTCCACGTAAATCGGTTCGCCGCTTCCGAAAAGCGTGGAAGAGAACAGGAGTTCCACGGCCCCGGGGATCGCGCCCACGCGCTCGCGCCAGCGGCGTGCGATCTCCTCCGAGCTCACCCGCCGCTCTTCGGCCGGGAGCAGCTCGATGTTGACTTCGGCCTTGTTCGAGGCGGACAGCGCGGCGACCGCCGACTGCTCGCTCCGAGCGCGGCGCATCCGGTAGGGCTGCGAGCCGACCGAAGCGAGCATGTGGCGGTGCTGGGGGCTGCCCGTCTCCTTTTCGATTTCGGCGAGCACCTGACGTGCGGCTTCCTCGATGCGACGCGCCGCTGCTTCCGTCGCTTCCACCGGAGCTCCCTGCGCCAGGGTCAGGAGTGCGACGACGTTGTCCCCCTCGACCTTCGGGAAAAAGCGGAACTCGAGCCAACCCGCCGCGACGGCTCCCGCGGTGACGATGACGGCCGCGAGGCCGGCGGCCACGGTCGTGTAGCGCCACTCCAGGGCGCGCTCCAGCAACGGCCGATAGACGCGGTCGACGAACCGCACGAGACCTGCGGAGACTCCTTCGCGGATTCGCCTCCACCAAGGAACCCACGGCAAGCGGGGGGGCTTCGTCTCGTCGGGAGAGCGGCCGTGTCCCAGGTGAGCCGGGAGGACGAGTTGCGACTCCAGCAGGGAGAAAATCAAGGCCGAGATGACGACGATCGGGATCACGCGGAAGACCTTGCCCATCGGCCCCGGGAGCACGAGCATCGGCAGGAAGGCCGCGACGGTGGTGAGCACCCCGAACGTGACCGGTACGAAGACACCGTGGACGCCCGCGATCGCGGCGTCGAGCCTCTCGCGGCCCTTTTCCGTCTCGGCGTGGATGTTCTCGCCCACGACGATGGCGTCGTCGACGAGGATGCCGAGCACCAGGATGAAAGCGAAAAGGGAGACGACGTTGATCGACTGGCCGAGCGAGGGCATGAGCCAGAGCGCCCCGAGGAACGAGAGAGGGACGCCGAGGATGACCCAGAAGGCGAGTCGGAAGCGCAGGAAAAGGGCCAGGACGGCGAGCACGAGGAGGAAGCCCTGCTGGCCGTTCCGGAGCAGCGTCTCGAGCCGGTCGCGCAGCACCCGGGATTCGTCGAGCCACGGGGTGAGCTCGATTCCTTCGGGCAGCCGGCCGCGTGCCTGCGCCACGTAGTCCTTGACGGCCCGGGTGATCTCGAGAGCGTTCTGTTCTCCGACCCGGAAAACCTGGACGACCAGAGCGGGCTTTCCGTCGAAGCGCGACCACTGGTCCACCTCGGCGAAGTCGTCGACGACCTTCGCGACGTGACCGATTTCGACCCGCGTCCCGTCGGGCCGCACCAGGAGCGGGATGCGCGCGAACTCCTCCCCCCGGTAGGCCTGTCCCTCGGTCCGAAGGAGGATCTCTCCGGCCTGCGTTTTCACCGACCCCCCGGGCGTGTCCAGGGAGCCACGCGCCGCGGCGCGGACCACGTCGTCGAACGTGAGCGAGTGCCGGCGCAGCGCCGTCTCCGAGACCTCGATCGAGATCTCGTAGGGGCGGGCGTTGGCGATTTCCACGTCGGTGATCTCGGGCAGAGCGGCGAGGTCGTCGCGTACTTCCTGGGCGACTTTCTTGAGCGTTTTTTCGTCCGCGTCGCCCCAGACGGCCACGTCGATGACGGGCCGCCGGACGACGAGCTGCTGGATCACCGGCTCTTCCGCGTCTTCCGGGAAGGTGTCGATCGCGTCCACCTTGGCCTTGATCTCGTCGAGGGCCCGGCGGACGTCCGTTCCGGGTTCGAGTTCCACCGTCACACCGCACGCCCCCTCGGCGGCGCTCGAGGTGATGCGGCGTACGCCTCCGACGCCCTGGATCTTTTCCTCGATCCGGATACAGAGCGCCTCTTCCACTTCGGCGGGTGCCGCCCCGGGGTAAACGACTCCGATCGTGATCAGGTCGAGGTCGATGTCGGGAAACACCTCCATCCGGATCCTGGGAAGCGTGAGGATGCCGCCGGCGGCGATGACGAGCATGAGGAGGTTGGCGGCGACGTGGTTGCGGGCGAACCACGCGAGGACGGCCCTCACGACGCGTGCTCCTCGCTTTCGGCCACCCGCACCCGCATCCCGTCGGTCACCACCTCGAGCAGGGTGACGCAAACGCGCTCGCCCGGCTTCACGCCGGCCCCGAGCAGGACCCGGTCTCGTTCGGTACGGATCACCTCGACCTTGCGGATCCGGAGCCGATCCTCGTCGTCGACGACGAGCAGGCGGTCGGAGTCGCGCATGGCGGTGCGGGGCAGGACGACGACGTCCCGAAGCGGCCTCCCCTCGATTTCGGCCTCGACGAAAAGTCCGACCAGAAGCGGGGGACCCTCCTTGCCGTCCCGCAGGTGGAAGGGATCGTCGACGCGGGCGACGAGCGTGACGACACGCGTTTTCGGGTCGATTTCCGCGGCCGTGCGCACGATGCGGCCGACCCACTCGACCGGCCGACCCCCGAGTTCCGCGTAGATCCGGGCGGGCACGGGACGGTCCGGGGTTCGGCCGAGGGGAACGTCGAGAAAGGCCAGCTCGTCCGGCGGTATCGGCAGCTCGATTTCCACCGCGTCGCTCGCGTAGAGCCGCGCGACGGGCATGGCCGGGCTCACGTACTGCCCCACGTCCACGTTCTCCGAGCGAATCCTGCCCGCGAAAAGGGCTTTGAGTTCCGTACGTTCGAGGTCGAGCTTCGCCCGCCGCAACGCGGCTTCGGCTTCGCGGTAGGCGGCTTCGGCCGCGCGGGCGGCGTTTTCCGCCTCTTCGAGCTTGGCTTGCGTCTCGAGCGTGCCCCGGTGGAGCTTCTTCGTCCTCTCGAGCTGGGCTCGAGAGAACTCGAGCTGGCTCCGCGCGCGCAAGAGGGCGGCCTCGGCGCGGTCCCGTGCGATCTCGTAGTCCGCCGGGTCGATGCGCAGGAGTACCTGACCTTCGTCGACGAAGCCGCCCGCAGCGAGGTCGGGCGAAACCCAGACGACGCGACCGGCGACTTCGGGCACCAGGTTCGTTTCCACCGTGGGCTCCACCGTCCCGTAAGCCCGGACGACGGGGACCACCGTGGCCTTTTGCGCCGTCACGACGCGAACGAGGGGCAGGTAGCGCGGGGCGGGCCTCTGCTCGACTTCGGGGCGGGCGGCGATCAGGATGGCCGCGACCACGACGGCGGCAAGAACCAGAGCCGCAGGGACCAGAAACGTTTGTCGGCTCGATGCCCCTTTCATGCAGCTCCCGGGCCGACCGCGCGACGCCTCGATCCTCCGGCTCCGACGCCGTTGCCTGCGGTCACGAGCGGACGCCCGGACGGGAGCGTAGCCCGCCCGCGTTCTCGCGGCAATCCGGGGCCGTTGGCGCGATTGCGGGGTGGGGCCGGCCGGTGGTAGGTTTGTGCCACCCCGGGGAATCTTTCCGAGGAGGGCTCCATGAATTGCAGGAACACGAAATCGCGGATGGTCGGGAGGCTTGTCGTCGTTTTGGTTTTTCTCGCGGCTGCGGCAGTCGCCGACGACGGCCCCGCGCACCGCTTGGAGCTGCAACGGCCCGTGCTCCTCGGCGTTTCAGGAGGGAACATCGAAGACTTCAGCAGCGCGTTTTGCTGTAGCGGTACGCTCGGTGGGCTGGTCGAAGACGCCGACGGGAAGCTTTACGTTCTGAGCAACAACCACGTTCTCGGGAGGACCAACCAGGGGCTACCAGGGGAAGCCATCCTGCAACCGGGCCTGATCGACCAGGAGGTTGCCTGCCTGCAGGACGCGGGCGATACCGTGGCGCAACTCACCCGCTTCGTTCCCATTTCGTTCAAGAGAGGGAGCACGAACGTCGTCGACGCGGCCATCGCGGAAATCGTACCGGGGCGCGTCGACCCGAGCGGGGCGATTCTCGACATCGGCACCGTCGCCTCCGAGACGGCGCAGGCGTTCGTCGGGCAGGCCGTGACCAAGAGCGGGAGGACGACGGGTCGGACGTTCGGAGAAGTCCTCGCCATCGACGTGACGGTGGACGTCGCCTACACGAAAGAATGCGGGCTCGGGCGGCGACAGGTGGCCCGGTTCGTCCGCCAGATCCTGGTAGGACCTGCGGATTTCAGCGCCGGGGGGGACTCGGGCTCGCTCGTGGTCGAAGATGCGGATGTCGACCCTCGACCCGTGGGGCTTCTCTTCGCAGGCAGTGAGACGTCGACCCTCGTCAACCCCATCGACGACGTCCTGGTCTCCCTTTGCGTGGCCATGCGGGGTGCCTCTTCTTTCCCCGACCCCGCGGCTTGTTCGAGCGGAGGGGGCGGGGGCGGAGGTCCGGGCAAGGGAAAAAAGAAAGGCGTAGGGGGCCCGTTCGGCATCGCGGCAGCCGTCAAAGCCCGTCACGAGCAAGAGCTGCTCGACCTCCCGGGAGTCGTCGGGGCAGGTCTGGGGCTCGACCGGTCCGGACGACCTACGATCGAAGTCTACCTCGCACGCGCAACTTCGCCGGCGCGCGCGGCCTTGCCTCGGTCGCTCGAAGGGATTCCCGTGCGGGCTGTGGAAACCGGCGTTTTCTACGCGCGCTGAGTGGGTTCGGCGCTCGGATCCTCGGGATCGGCAGCGGTCCGTTCCGAGCCGGAGGGGGCTGCGGGTGTGCCGCCTGGCTTCGTGGTCTCCGGCGCGATCGTCCGCACCACCGTGGGGCGGGGCCGGACAGGAATGGGCCGGAGGGTCTCCCGGAGCGTCTTGCGGATCACGTCCAGGTCGCTCTCGAGCGGCCGGCACTCGAGGACGATCCGAATTCCCGGATCCCGCGGCTCCCGCTCGAGGTGAATCCCGAAGACGATTCCGAGGCGCCGGAGAACGGGCAGTACCGCGCGCTCGATTTCGCGCACGCGCTCGGTAGGGAGCTGTTGGCCGTCGGTCTGGAAGTGGGTATGGACGAAACTCTGCCACTCCTCGAGGATGCGCATGTCCGCAGCTCCGAAACTCTCTTGCCGCCTTTTCGCTCTTCCGCTTTCGCCCCTCCGCGAGAATTTCCGAAGGCTCGGGACGGCCCGAAGCGCCACCGATTGTAGACCGCACGCCTTCCACTTGCGAGGCGGAGCCGGGGCGCGAGCTGCGAGACCTCGACCTCTGCTTCCCGAGAATCGAGCGTCCGAGAGGGTGGGCCGAGGACGACGTCCCGGGCGCTTTCGTTCGAGGGGAGGGGCGGTTCTCCGTCGTCGGGGCCGCCGACCGGGGGCCCGCCATCCTGGGAGGCCGGGGGAGGACTCGGGAGCTCCGTCGAGTCGCTCGAGCTTTCCGGCCAGGCTCCGGGGCGCAGGGAGTTCCGAGCGAGTTGCATCGGGTTCTCGGTTCGAGTAAGAGCGCGTTCGGGGTCTCCGCGACCACGGGAACGGCGAGGCCGGTAGGGTAGGCGGGGGCGTTTCCCAAGAACGTTCGGCGGCACGGCCGCCGTCGGAGTGTGCCGATGCTCGCGTACGTCCTGCGTCGCCTCGCGACCATGGGGCCTTTGCTCGTGGGAATCACGTTTCTGGCCTTCCTGGTCATCGAGCTCGCACCGGGCGATTTTTTCAGCACCCTCGAGATGGACCCTTCGATCTCGCCCGAGATGGTGCGCGAGATGAAGGAAGCGTTCGGCTACGGCGATCCCCTGGTCGTGCGCTACGTGCGCTGGCTTTCCCGCGTGGTGCAGGGAGACTTCGGGGTCTCGCTCGCCTACCGGGTCCCGGTCGCCGAGCTCGTCGGGCCGCGTCTTTTCAACACCTTTCTCCTGTCTTTTTCGAGCATGGTGTTCACCTGGTCGCTCGCGATTCCCATCGGGATCCTGGTGGCCCTCTGGCCCAACTCCGCCTGGGATCGGCTGCTCTCGTTTCTCGCTTTTTTCGGGATGTCGATCCCGAATTTCTTCCTGGCTTTCCTCCTGATGTACTTCGCGCTCCAGACCGGCTGGTTTCCCGTCGGCGGGAGCACCTCGCTCGACTACGACCTCCTCTCCCCCGCCCAGAAGATTCTCGACCGCATCCACCACCTGGTCCTGCCGACGATCGTGCTCGGCACGAGCGGTATGGCGGGTCTCATGCGGCTCATGCGGGCGAACGTGCTCGAGCTTCTCCAGAGCGACTTCGTGCGGACGGCGCGCGCGAAAGGCCTCCCCGAACGGGTGGTCATCCTCAAGCACCTGCTGCGAAACGCTCTGAACCCTTTCGTCACGCTCGCGGGTTACGAGCTCGGCACCTTGCTCGGAGGCTCGGCCCTGGTCGAGGCCGTCATGAACCTCCAGGGGCTCGGAACGCTGATGCTCGACGCGGTGCGGTCGCTGGACCAGTACCTGGTCATGGCCTCGGTGCTCATGGGATCCGCGCTTCTCCTCGTGGGCAACCTGCTCGCGGACCTGCTGCTGACCGTGGTGGATCCGCGGATCGACTTTTCCCGTCTGGAGGCCGTGAAGTGAAAGCGCCCCTGGTCGTGCGGGCGAGCGTGGCGATCCTGGCTCTTTTCTACGGCGCCGCGATTTTCGCGCCTTTCGTCGCTCCCTACGACTACGCGGAACAGAACCGGCGGTTCCCGCACTGCCCGCCGTCGAGCCTCTACGTCAATCCTCCGTCTCGCTGGCTCGAAGAGTCCGTGCTCTACACCTACCCGTACGAGCTCGTGGACCCCGCGGCACGCCGCTACGTCGAGCGGCGGGAACGGCGCGTACCCGTTCGCTTTTTCTTCCGGGGGCGGCTTTTCGGTACGGACGATCCCGAGGCCAAGGTGTTCCTCTTCGGTACGGACGCGCTCGGTCGCGATCTCTTCTCCCGCATCGTGTACGGGGGCCGGGTGAGCCTCGCCATCGGGATCGTCGGCGTCGTGACGAGTTTTTCCCTCGGTCTTTTTCTCGGAGCTCTCGCGGGCTACTTCGGGGGCTGGGTCGATTCCGTGCTGATGCGGATCGTCGAGGTGGAGATGTCGCTGCCTTCTTTCTACTTCCTGCTGGCGCTGGCTTCGCTGATTCCGCCGACCCTTTCTCCCGCCCAGACTTTCGTCCTCATCGTGGCCATCCTGAGTCTCATTCGCTGGGCGGGCTTCGCGCGCGTGATCCGGGGCATGGTGGCGTCGCTCCGGACCCGGGAGTACGTGCTCGCGGCGCGCGCCCTCGGTGCCACGCACACCCGGATCGTCGTGCGGCATCTCGTCCCGAACACGTTCAGCTACACGATCGTCGCGGCCACCCTCTCCATTCCGGGCTTCATCCTTTCCGAGAGTGCGCTCTCCCTTCTCGGTCTCGGGATCCAGGAGCCCAGTGCGTCGTGGGGGAGTCTGCTGGCCGACGCCCAGAACCTGCAGCATCTGGCCCGTTACCCCTGGATCCTCGTCCCGGGCGTCTTCATTTTTCTCACGATCATGGCGTTCAACTTTCTCGGCGACTACCTCCGCGACCGGCTGGATCCGCGCAGTGTCGTCTGAAGTCTCCGAATCCCCCGTGCTCGAGGTCCGCGACCTGCGGACGAGCTTCTTTTTGCCGGCCGGCGAGGTCCGGGCCGTCGACTCCGTGAGCTTCGAGCTCGCGAGGGGCAGGACGCTCGGGCTCGTGGGGGAGTCGGGTTGCGGGAAGACCATGACCGCGCTTTCGATCTTGCGGCTCGTGCCGCCCCCGGGCCGGATCGTCGGCGGGCAGGTGCTTCTCGACGGGCGCGATCTTCTCGCCTTGCCGGAAAGGGAGATGCGGCGGGTCCGCGGGAACGACATCGCGATGGTCTTCCAGGAGCCCGCCACGTCGCTGAATCCCGTTTTCCCGGTCGGCGAGCAGATCGCCGAGACCCTCCGTTACCACAAGGGCATGGGGCGCCGCGAAGCGTGGGCGCGTGCGGTCGAGATGCTCCGGCTCGTGGAAATCCCCGAGCCCGAACGGCGGGCCCGGGAGTATCCCCACCAGTTGAGCGGGGGCATGAAGCAGAGGGTCGTGATCGCGATCGCGCTTTCGTGCGAGCCCAGGGTTCTCGTCGCGGACGAGCCTACGACGGCGCTCGACGTGACGATCGAGGCGCAGATTCTCGACCTGATCGAAAGTCTCCAGAACCGCTTTCGCATGGCGCTCTTGCTGGTCACGCACGACCTCGGCATCGTGGCGCAGCGCGCCCACGAGGTCGCGATCATGTACGCCGGGAAGATCGTCGAACGCGCGCCGACCGAAGAGCTTTTTTCGAGACCGTTGCACCCCTACACGTCCGGTCTCCTGCAGTCGATTCCGAGGATCGGACCGGGCCGAGGAGAAAGACTCCGGGCCATCCCCGGACAGGTTCCCGACCCGCTCCACTGGCCGTCCGGTTGTCGGTTCCGCGACCGCTGCCCGGGGGCGGGTCCCGAGTGCGCCGCGGAAACTCCCCCGTACCGCGAGGCTCGTGCGGGGCATTTCGTGGCTTGTTACCACGCCGGCGAGGTGAGGTGGTGAGCACGCCGCTGCTCGTGGCCCGAGGGCTCGTCAAGATCTTCCCGCTCGGGCGCGGGCTCGGGAAGAAGCGAGAATTCGTGCGCGCCGTGGACGGCGTGGATCTCGACGTCCGTCCGGGCGAGACCCTCGGCATCGTGGGGGAGTCGGGTTGCGGGAAGTCCACCCTCGGCCGGCTGCTGCTCCGGCTTCTCGAGCCTACGGCAGGGAAGGTTTTTTTCGACGGGATCGACCTCTCCGCGCTTTCCCCCCGCGAGCTCCGGCGCAAAAGGCGCGAGATGCAGATCGTGTTCCAGGATCCCTACGGGTCGCTCGACCCGAGGATGAAAGTCGGGGACATCGTGGCCGAGGGGATCGACATCCACGGGCTCGCGCGGGGGGCGGAACGGACGCGGCGCATCGCCGGACTCCTCGAGCGCGTGGGCCTCTCCGCCGACGCCGCCCGGCGCTACCCTCACGAGTTCAGCGGCGGGCAGAGACAGCGCATCGGCATCGCCCGGGCGCTCGCTGTCGAGCCACGCTGCATCGTGGCCGACGAGCCGGTCTCGGCGCTCGACGTCTCGGTACAGGCTCAGATCGTGAACCTGCTCGAGGACTTGCAACGCGAGCTCGGCCTCGCCTACGTTTTCATCTCCCACGACCTCCGTCTGGTGGAGCATCTGAGCCACCGGGTGGCGATCATGTATCTCGGGAAGATCGTCGAGCTCGCGCCGAGCGAGGAGTTGTACGCGAACCCTCGGCACCCCTACACGCGCGCCCTTCTCTCCGCGGTTCCGGTCCCCGACCCCGGGCGCCGGCGGGAGCGGATCGTGCTTGCGGGAGAACCCCCGAGCCCCGTCTCGCCTCCTCCCGGCTGCGCTTTCCACCCGCGGTGCCCGTACGCCGAAGACCGCTGCCGCCGTGAAGTACCCCCTCTCGTGGTGGGTTCGCGAGGCCACGCGGTGGCCTGTCACGTCTTTCCGGCATGACGCGAGAGAGATCCCGGCGTCCGCCCTTGCCCGCCGGCCCGAGGTCCGGCGGTCGGGAAGACCTCCCGGGCTTTCTCGACGCTCGTGTCCGCGTCGCGGTGATCGAAAGCGAAAAGCCGATCACGGGGAAGCTCAGTTTCCAGGGACCCACCCGCATCGAAGCGGAGCTTCGCGGCGAGGTTCGCTGCCGCGACCTGCTCGTCGTCGGGAAGGGAGGATCGGTCCGGGGAGACGTCCACGCCGTGCAGCTCGTGGTCTACGGCGTCGTGCGGGGGCGCGTGTTCGGCGCCGAGAGGGTCGAGGTGGCACCGGAAGGCCGACTCCTCGCCGACGTCGAGACGCGCAGCCTCGTCGTGCGCCCGGGGGGCGTTTTCGACGGCAACTGTCGCTCCCCGGGGGTCAGTGAACCGTAGGGAGCACCTCGGCTTCCTGCCGCGCGCGCAGCTCCTCGACCACCCGACGCGCGATTTCGGCGAAGATGCGACTCACGGGGTGGTCGGGACGGGTCGCGACGATGGGTTCTCCCCGATCGCTCGCTTCGCGGAGTTCCCTCGAGATGGGGATTTCGGCGAGAAAGGGGATGCCGAATTTCTCGGCGAGCTGCCTGCCTCCGCCGTGGCCGAAGATCTCCGCCCGATGACCGCACGAACGGCACTCGTAGTAGCTCATGTTCTCGACGAGCCCGAGGACGGGCGCGTGGACCTGCTCGAACATCTTGATTCCCCGCTTGACGTCGGCGAGTGCCACGTCCTGCGGGGTGGTGACGATGATGCCGCCGGAAAGGGCCACCTGCTGCGCGACGGTGAGCTGGGCGTCCCCCGTGCCGGGCGGCAGGTCGAGGACCAGGAAGTCGAGCTTCCCCCAGTCCACGTCGTGGAGGAACTGGGTGAGGAGCTTGTTCACCATGGGGCCGCGCCAGATGATCGGCGTCGCTCTTCCGACCAGCAGCCCCATCGACATCACCCGGAGGCCGTAGCGTTCCACGGGTTCGATCCGGTTGTCCTCCCTCGGGACGGGCCGGTCCCCCAGTCCCAGAAGCAGAGGCACACTCGGGCCGTAGACGTCGGCGTCCAGGAGGCCCGTCGAGTGCCCGAGCTGCCGGAGGGCGAGCGCGAGGTTGACCGCCACCGTGGATTTGCCGACCCCGCCCTTCCCGCTCGCCACCGCGACGACGTGCTCCGCGCCGGAGATTTTCCGGGGACCCCTCGCGGGTGCGGGGCGAGCTCCGGCGGGCTCCGCGAGTACGGTGCGAACGGGACTTCCGGTCGCTTCTCCCACGACGCGCTCGACGTCGCGGCGGATCTGTTCGACGGTCTCGGGATTGCGGGAGGTGACGGAAAGGACGATCGTGATCGCGTCGCTCCCGACCTGCACGTCGCGCACCATTCCGAAGGACACGATGTCGCGCGTGTAGCCGGGGTACTTGACGGCCCGAAGGAGCTCGAGAATTTCGTTCGGCGTCTTCGTCGTCGGCATGGCTTCTCCCCGTCCTCAGCGTCGCGGACGGCGCGCCTGGGCCAGCGCTTCGTCGGGTGTCACGACGAAGAGCCGGCGTTCCGCTTCCCGCTCCCGATCCTCCTCGGTGGCCTCGGCGAGGCTCAGCTTCACCAGCGCGACGCAGAAGGGGATTTCCCGGGGGTCTTTTTCCTCGAGAGCGCGAGCCACGGCCACGGCGTGACGCGCGGCTTCGGGGCGTCGCGTGCCGGAGAAGACGAGCGCCGCGTCGAGCAGTCGCCGGGCGTAGCTCGCCTTCCAGGGGCCGCCGAAGATCTCGAGGACGGCCTTCCCGACGATTTCCTCGCGCCGCTCGCGTTCGAGGTGCTCCTGGAGAACGATGGGGCTCCGCTCCGCCGCGCGGAGAGCTTCGAGGTGGGGGGCCAGGCGCTCGGCCGGGACCCTCCAGCCCCCGAGCTCCGTTGTTTCGACCAGGGAGAGCGTCTCCGGTCGGGTTCCTTCGTCGGCGCCGACCTCGAACTGTCCGAGTGCCGGGTGAAGGACCTCTCGGGGTGGTTCTCCCGAGAATCTCGCCCGCAGAGCGAGGTAATCGCCCCGGATCGTGGCCCCGCGCTCCACCGCCGCCTCGTACGCGGCGCGTAGCCGCGCGTCGCAGTATGCGCCGTCCGTTCGTACGATCGCGATCCCGTGCTTCGAGAGCATTTCGGCGTGCGCTTCCCGCAGGGATTTTCGGCTCACGACGTGCAGCTCGCACTCCTCGAGACCTTCCGGGTCGTTGACGATCGTGAAAAGATAGTACGTCCCTTCCGCGCGGCTCTGTGTCAATGCCAGGTAGAAGGTCCCTCCGGAGTCCGCCAGGGAGAGGAACCCTTCGAGCTCGCCCGCGGCGGCTCGGGGCAGCGGGGGCGGCGGCTCGGGGCGGCGTTCGGGAACTTCGAGCCCCCGCTGGCGGAGTCGGAAGAGCGAACGCCGTACCTCGCGCCGCAAGTCTTTGTCGGCCCCCCGGCCCTCGAGCTCGAGGAGCAGGGAGACGCTTCTCGGGTCGGCGATCCCACCGAGCCTTTCCGCGATCGCGAGGTCGGCATCGGGATCCCTGCCGAGCGCGGCGCCGAGGGCTTCGACCTCGTCCCCGACGCCCCAGGCACGGAGGAGTTTCCCCCCGCGGCCGAGCCGTTCTTTTCGTGCGTCCTTTTTCCCCATGACAGCCGGTCCGGGCGGCGTGGCGGCAGCCCGCGCGCCCCGCGCCGTCACCTTTCCACAGAGACCGGCGGAAGGCTACCGCGTGCATTTTTTCGTTTTCATTTTCCCCGGAACGGGTTAGCCTTCCTCTTTGCGAGGGTAGGGCGAAAGAATGCCGCCTCGAAATTCTCGGACTCCGGGGGGAGGACGGAAGACGGAGGATGCCGTCCGCGGAGAGGTTCGTCCGACGACAAGGGGGATTCCATGGATCGACCTGCCATCCACGATCTGCCGAAGCCCGTCGTCATCCAGCACCTCGAGACTCTGGGTCTCACCGTCAAAGAGGCCAGCCCGATGCAACGCTACGACTTCACGGTCCAGGGGCGCGTTCGGCTGGCCCTTCGGGTCGCCTTCCCGAGCTCGTCGCGCCGCCGCGTTCGCGTGAAGCGACGACTCTACCAGTACGTCTACCGCGCCTGGAACTTCAACTTCCACCACCGCGGTGTCGTGGGAGCCCAGTACTGCGACTTTTTTCTCTGTGTCCCCCTGGGGACCGGCAAGCCGCCCTCGATGGAAGACGTGTACGTGATTCCGTGGTCGGCGATCACCGGCAAGACCTTCTACCTGCCGGAGGCCCGGCGTCCGTACCGCGGTCGTTTCGCGCGCTACCGGAACGGCTGGCAACAGATCGTCGAGACCGTGCGCGCCCGGGAGTTGGCGAGCCGGGCCGCCTGATCCGGAGCCGCTCAGAGCTCGACGACGAGCCCGTCGAACGCAAGTTCCTCCCGGACCTCGTCCGCGCGGGCCAGGACCTCTCGACCCAGGTGGCTCAGGACGAGCCGCTTGCACGAGAGCCGGGAGCGGTTTTCCGCGATGCGGGGGTAGTCGAGGTGGAAGTCCACCCGGGTTTCGAAGAAGCAACACTCGCAGACGAAGAGGTCCGCGTCCCGCGAATGGCGCACGAGAGCTTCGGTCCACCCGGAATCTCCGGAATAGACGAGCACCCGGGAGTTCGTTTCCAGTCGGAAGCCGAGAGAGACGTCCTTTTTCTGGTGCGGCACGCGGAAAGGGTAGAGGACGACGTCGCCGATCGTCGCCCTGCGGCGCGGGGAGAGGGGGAGATATTCGACGGGAAACGCGAGCCCTTCGCGAGCGAGGTCGCGGTACATCGTGCGGAAAAGGGCGTGTACCCGGCCGGGAGTGCCCGCGGGCCCGGCCACGACGAGCGGACGCTTCCGCGGCCGCTCGAAGAGGTACTCGAGAAAGAGAAAGGGAAGGCCCCCGAAGTGATCGCCGTGAAGATGGCTCAGGACCACGGCGTCCACCCGCTCGAGGTCCACGCCGTGGCGCTTGCTCGAGGTGAGGATCGTCGGGCCGCAGTCGAGGAGCAGCGAGGTGGTGGGAGTCTCGACGAGATAGGCTGCCATGCAGCGGCCCCCCGAACCGAAGGCATCCCCCGCTCCCAGGAAGGTGACGCGTACGCTCATGAATCCTACCTCCCCAACAGTCGGCCGATTTCCCGCATCAGCACGACGAAGCCGGCGAGCGTGCGGCGCGGCGCGCTCCGGATGTCGTTCGAGAGTTTGGCGACGACGTCCGCTTGCCGGCGGTGCTTTTCCACGAAAGCTCGCAGTTTGTCTTCGACTCCCTCGGCGTCTTCTCCGAGTACCTCGCGCGCGAGCGCCCTGCGGGCGTACATGAGGCCCTCGAGAAGTCCTTCCGCCGCCCGTCGTTCCCAGCGATCTTCTCCCGGCAGGGACCCGAGCGCCTCCCGGATCCACTCGAAATCGACCACGGCGTCGGTCGCGTAGTACGTCCGCGCCGCGATTTCGAGGTCGACGCCTTCTTCCGAAGCCAGTTGTCCGATTTCGAGGACCTCGGCCAGACGCGGCAATTTCGCCGTGCGCTCGGCGAGATCTCGCGCGCAGCCGAGCGCTTCGAGTTCTTTCGCCGTCGCCTCGATTTCCCGCCCCGGGTCGCGCGGGAGGAAGCGTGCGAGCGTGCCGAACAGCGCGTCCACGGACGGGGCGAGCCGCTCGAGGAGCGGCCCGAGAGGCTCGCTCGTGTCTTGCGTTTGGAGGAACCACTTCACGGCGCGCTCGAGGGCCGCTTCGATGCGCAGGAACGTTCCCTCTTCGGTGGCGACGGGGAGGGGCACGGAAAGCTCGAGGAGGTGGTCCCAGAGGGCGTGGACGTCGACCAGGGCACAGGCCGCGGCCCACGCGCGCACGACGGCCAGCTCCTCGCGTCCGGTGTCCCTCGCCACGCGAAGGACGAACGTCGTGCCGCAAAAGTCGACGAGGCGGTTCGCGAGCTCCACCGTGACGATCTCCCGCCGGAGGCGGTGCTGCCGGACGGCCGCACGGTCCGTGCGCACCACGCGTTCGGGGAAGTAGCCGTAGAGGAGACCCTCGAGGGCCGGGTCGTCGGGGAGGGTCGATTCGAGGATGCGATGCTGGAAGTGGAGCTTCGTTCGCGCGAGGAGCACGGCGAGCTCGGGCCGCGTGAGTCCGAGGAAGTCGGCCCGCCGGCGCCGCAGCGTGTCCCGGTCCGGAAGCCTTTCGGCCGCCCGGTCGAGCTCCCCCAGCGCCTCGAGCTCGTGGATCCATTCGAGAAAGTCGCCGAGCTTTTTCCGGCTCCGCGACTGTTCGAGCCCGAGGGCGAGCGACTGGCGGACGTTCTGCCGGAGGACGCGGCGTACGACGTCCTCGGTGATTTCGGCCAGGAGCCGATCCCGGGCCGGCTCGTCGAGGCGCCCGGACTCCACGGCCGGCGCCAGCGCGATCTTGATGTTCACCTCGTGGTCGGAGAGCGTGACGCCCCCGGCGTTGTCGATCGCGTCCGTGTTGATCCGACCCCCGCCGAGGGCGTACTCGACCCGAGCGCTCTGCGTGAAGCCGAGATTCCCTCCTTCTCCGACCACTTTGGCGCGGACCTGGTTCGCGTCGACTCGCACCGAATCGTTCGCGGGGTCGCCTGCGTCCGCGTGCGTTTCCGAGCTGGCCTTCACGTAGGTGCCGATGCCGCCGTTCCAGAGGAGGTCGACGTCCGCTCGCAGGACGGCGCGAACGAGCTCCTCGCCGGAAAGGCTCGTCTCTTCCACGCCGAGAGCAGCCCGAACTTCGGGGGAGAGCGGGACTCTTTTCGCCGTCCGCGGAAACACCCCTCCGCCCGGGCCGAGCTTCGCGGGGTCGTAATCGGCCCAGCTCGAGCGCGGGAGGCGGAAGAGGCGGGCCCTCTCGTCGTAGGCCGTCGCGGGGTCCCCTTCGGGGTCGAGGAACACGTGGCGGTGGTCGAACGCCGCCACGAGACGGAGATGGCGCGAGAGCAACATGCCGTTGCCGAACACGTCTCCGCTCATGTCGCCGATCCCCACGACCCGGATGGGTTCCCGATCCGCGTCGATCCCCGCTTCGCGAAAATGCCGCCGCACGCACTCCCAGGCTCCGCGGGCCGTGATGCCCAGCTTTTTGTGGTCGTAGCCGCGGCTTCCGCCCGAGGCGAAGGCGTCCCCGAGCCAGAAGCCGCGGGCGCGGGCCACCTCGTTCGCGATATCGGAGAAAGCCGCCGTCCCCTTGTCCGCGGCGACGACCAGATAGGTGTCGCTGCCGTCGTAGTGGACTCCGGGCCCGGGGACGACCCGTCCTTTCACCACGTTGTCGACCAGGTCGAGCAGGCAGTCGAGGAACGTGCGGTAGGCCGCCACGACTTCGGCCGCGCTCGCGTCGCGCCGCCGGACGAGGAAACCGCCTTTCGCTCCGCTCGGTACGATCACCGCGTTCTTGGCGACCTGGGTCTTCATGAGTCCCAGGATTTCCGTCCGGTAGTCGTCCGTTCGGTCCGTGTGCCGGATGCCGCCGCGCGCGACGCGCGCCGCGCGCAGGTGGACGCCTTCGACGTGTGGGCCGTACACGAACGCTTCGTAGTACGGCCTCGGTCGGGGGAGGTGGGCGAGGTTTCGCGCGTCGAGCTTGAAAGCCACGACGCCCTCGGAGGCACGCGCGAAGAAGTTGGTGCGGACCGTGGCCTCCACCGTCGCGAAAAGGCACCGCAGGACACGGTCGTCGCGCGCCGTTTCGACCGCGTCGAGCGCTTTTCGGAAGGCGTCTTCGAGAGGCGGGAGGACGTCGGTCGTCCGCTCGCGTGCGCTGCGAGGGTCGGAGGGGTCGAACTTCGCTTCGAAATACCGCCAGAGTGCCTTCGCGCATTCGGGATAGCGGGTCAGGACGTCGACGCAGGTGGAGAAGGAAGCGGCTCCGGTCTGCGAGAGGTGCGCGGCGTAGGCGCGCAGTAGCGTGACCTGCTCCCAGCGGAGGTCGGCTTCGGTGACGAGGGTGTTGAGACGGTCGTGGAGCAGCCTGCCCCGAAAATGGGCCAGAAGGGCTTCGCCGAGACGCGGCCCGGCGCTCTCGCCGAGCTTGCGGCCGTCCCGGCGCAGGACGTCGAAGGCGTGGAGGCCGATCGTGGTGCCGTCCGGCGCCCGGAGGTCGATCGAGTCCTGGTCGAAGACGCGCAGCCCCAGGTTCTCGAGCACCGGGAGGAAATCGCTCAGGACGAGTCTGGTTCCCGCGAGGTAGAGCCGCAGCAGCGTCGTCGAGGACTCCTCCTGCTCGACGAGGGCGACCTGGGGTTCCCGGGACCGCTCCAGTTTTTCGAAGCGTTCGACGTCGCGGGCGGCGAGCTCGGGCGGGGTGGTGGCCTTGTACTCGGGCGTGAAGACGCTCGAGTACTTTCGCGCGAGGCTCCGTGCCCGGGAAGCTTCGGAGGTCCGGACGAGCGCTTCCTCGAGCTCGTCTTCCCAGGTGCGGAGAAGCTCGCGCAGCTCGAGCCGCAGCGTTTCGGGACGCACGGCTTCGAGGGCTTCGGGTGGCGCCGCCACGTACAGGTGGATCCGCGCCTGCGGGCTCTCGTCGAGGACGAGGTGGCGGTCGAGAACCGACCCTCCCAGCCGCTCGACGATCTTCCGTTCCGTGCGCCGCGCGAGCTCGGCCGAGAACCGCTCCCGCGGGAGGATGACCAGGAAGAACACCCCGCGCTGGAGACCGTCGGGGTGGGCGGTGAGCCAGAGGTCGTCGCTCCGTTCGGCGGCCTGGATGCAGCGGATCTGCGACCGCAGCGCGTCGGCGTCCAGGGCGAGGGCGATTTCCTTCGGAATCGACTGGAAGAGGGCCACGAAGGCCTTGTGGTCGTGCGACCCGGGGAGAAGACGTTCCTCGGCGAGAAGAAGGGCGAGCTTCCGACGGAGAACGGGGACTTCCGCCGCTTCCTGGGCGAGGGCCCGGGAGGTGAAGAGCCCGAGGATCCGGTGCTCGCCCGCGCAGGCACCCGACGGAGCGAAGCTCCGGACGCCGACGTAGTCCATCCTGGCGGCGCGGTGCACGGGGCTCTCGGAGTTCGTTTTGGTGACGAGAAAGGGAGCGGCCGTTTCGATTCTCCGCCGGAGCGGAGGCGGCAGGGAGTCCAGGCGGGTCGGTTGCGCGAAGCGCGAGCGGGGCTTGCGCAGGAGGCCGAGCCCCGACTCGAGCTCGGCCCGCACGACCCCGTTCTCGGTCGAGTAGCGCCGGTAGCCCAGGAACACGAAGTTGCCTTCGTCGAGCCACTCGAGAAACGCCGCCACTTCCGGGGCGGGAGGCGGACCGGGCCAGGTCGCGGTCGGAGAGCGCAGCTCCTCGCCGATCCGGGAGAGGGTCTGTCGCATCGCCTGGTAGTCGTCGGTGACGAGAACGAGGTCGGCGAGGCGCTCTCGGATTTCGGCTTCGAGGCTTTTTCTCTCCTCGTCGGAGGAGAGACGCTCGATCTCGACGTGCAGGAAAGAGTCCCGCGGGGCTTCGGCTTCCTCGGAGACCACGCGGACGAGCCTTCCCTGCGAGTCCCGCTCGCAGGCCACGATCGGGTGGAGGAAGAGCAGGGGAGCGTAGCGGTCGAGTGCGAGCCGGACGGTGTCGACGACGAAGGGTCGGTCCCCGAGAAGGGTTTCGACCACCGTGACGGGGGCGTCCCATCCGTCGCGTTCGTAGGAGGGGTCGTAGACTCGGACCCGGGGACGGGGCCCGGGGGCGGCGAAGAAGTCGAAGGCCGCGCGCGAAAGAGCTTCGACTCGTTCTACGCCGTACCGGTCGAGGAAGTCCCTCGGGGCGCGCTCGAGGAGTCGGGCCGCGAAAAGCTCGAAGTCCGACGGCCCCCGCTCGGCCTCGCGGCGCTTTTCGGCCCGCGGCTCCGAGGCTTGCTTTTTCTCTTCCATGAGCCGTGCGATCGCTTTGGAGAGTTCGGCCATCCTACTCAGGGGGCGCGGTCGAGGGAGAAGCGGTAGTCCGTTCCGTCGGGTACGAGGCCGGAGGTTCGGAGCCAGTCCTCCCGGGCAGGTGCCACGGCGCGCGTCGTGGCGTGGAGGCTCGTGCAGTCGCGCTTGCGGGCGCGCCGGAGGGCCAGGCCGAGGAGCTCGTCCCGAACGCGGCTTTCTTCCGACCCCGGCTCGACGACGAGCTGCTCGACACGCGCCTGCGAGCCGTGGGCCAGGTGTCTCGAGTAGCGAACGTAGACGAAGCCGAGGAGTCTTCCTTCCTTTTCCGCGACGTAGAGGTCGCTTCCCAGGTCCGCGACGATACGGCGGAAACGCCGGATCGTGCGCCGGTCGGGCGGCAAGGGGGACCCGCCGACGCGTTCGAGGATCCGGCTCACCCCGTCGAAGTCCGCACGACGGGCCCGGCGGATTCTCAGGTCGGAACCGGGCATAGGGCTGCTTTTCTCGTAAGGGACGAAGGGACGCAAGAGCAGGCTCTGGAACCGCGCTCCCGGCCCGGGCAAACTGGGGCTCGCGTGGCCACGAGAATCGAAAGCCTTTCCTACGGGCCCCACGCCGTGGCCCGCGTGGACGGCAAGGTACATTTCGTCCGGCAGGCGGCGCCCGGCGACCTGGTGGAGCTCGCGGTTCGCGAAGATCGCGGGACCTATTCCTTTTCCGAGGTCGCCGCTCTCCTCGAGCCCGGGCCCGCGCGCCGGCTGCCGCCCTGTCCGTACCTTCCCCGGTGCGGGGGGTGCCCCTGGCAGCACGTGCGGTACGAGGTCCAGCTCCGCGCCAAAGAAGAACTCGTGCGCGAACTTCTCGGCAGGATCGGCGGCTTCGAGCGCCCTCCGGTCGGCCCGGTCGTTCCTTCCGCCAGGGAGTTCGAGTACCGCCGGAGGCTCAGCCTCCGCGTGGAAGGACGGCGAGTCGGTTATTTTGCCGCCGCTTCCCACGAGCTCGTACCCGTCTCGGAGTGCCTTCTCGGGCGGGGTCCGCTCCGGCGGATCCTGCCGCTCGTCCAGGAGTGGGTTTCGCGGACGAAAAGCCTCGTCAAGCGCGTCGAGGTGTATCTTTCGGACCGGGACGAGATCGGATTCGCGGCCGAGGCGGAAGGGGGCTTCGCGGAGGAAGACCGCGAGGTGTCGGCCGCATTCGTCGAGAAAGGTGGGAACGTCGTCGGCATCGTGGGGCAAGGCCGGCTGCTCGCGGGCCGGGCACGCGTCGGGTACGCGGTTCCGGGCGCGGGCGTCCTCGAGGTGACGCTGGGTACGTTCGTCCAGGTGCACCCCGAACAGAACGAACGGCTCGTTTCTCTGGTGCTCGAATTCGCCGAACTCTCGGGGGCGGAGGAGGTCCTCGAATTCTACGCGGGCTTCGGCAACCTGTCGTTTCCGCTCGCCCGGCACGCGGGCTCGGTGCACGCGGTCGAGCGGTCGCGGCAGGCCGTCGAGGACGCGCGCGAGAACGCGCGCCGGCTCGGTGTCCGGAACGTCCGCTTTTCGTGCGCGGACGCGGGGCGTTTCGCGGCCCGCCATCGGGAAGAGATCTCCGGTGCGGACGTCGTCGTGCTCGACCCTCCCAGAAGCGGAGCCGCGGAACTCGTCCCCTCGTTGCTCGAAGCATCGCCCCGAACGATCGTCTACGTTTCCTGCAATCCCTCGACACTCGCCCGTGACCTTCGTTCCCTGGCTTCTCGTTACCGGCTCGTCGAGGTGCGGCCCGTCGACTTTTTCCCGCAGACCTACCACGTCGAAGTCGTGGCCCGCCTCGAGCGAGAATGAGTCTTTCTTGCCTGGCGGCGCTGTGGTAAGCGTCGCCGCAGGGGCGGGAGAAAGCCGCGTATGGCAGGAGAGACGAGGCCGCTCAAGCCGAAGGTCCGGATCATCCCGACGCGAGGTGTGGGCCAGACGCTCAATTATCTCCTCGAAGACCGCGAGGACCTCGAGTGGCTCGTGGCCGTCGGGAGGAACAAGAACGGCGAGATCCTCTTCTACGACACCGGTGGCGACATCATCGAGGACCTCGGGACGCTCGAGTACCTGAAGCAACGGATCGCGAGAGCGCATTTCTTCGACGAGCCCGAGTGAGACGCCGGGCGGCCAGCAAGACGGTGGCACTTCTCGCGGCACTGGCTCTTGCCGGCTGCGACGGAGACGCCGAGGACGCGCGATCGGCACGATCGCCCGCCGCCGCCACGGCGACCCCGACCGAAACCTTCACGCCTTCTTTTTCGCCGACCGAATCGAGCCCGACGGCGACTCCGACGGCGTCCGCTTCGCCCACCCGCACTCCGACCTTCACGTTCCCACCGACCGCCACGCTCACCCCGGCCCCGGCGGTCTGCGGGAACGGGATCGTCGAGGAGGGCGAAGCTTGCGACGACGGAAACTTCGATCCCTACGACCGTTGCACCGACACCTGCGCCGTGGGCCCCGTCGATTTCGAGACCATCTCTCTTCCGAGCCGCGCGAGGCCGCCCCACGTTCCGGACGGGTCTCCCGAGCGGGCCCCGGCCGAAGGGAGCACGCTGGCCGAGCAGTTCGGTACGACCCTGTTCGACCTGAACGTGGCCCTCGCGACGCGGTACTTTCTCCGTGACGCGGGTCCGCCTTCGGTCGTTCTGGTGCTGGTCCCGGGATTTGCCGGTGGGGCGGGTTCTTTTCGGATCCTGGCGGAAAATCTCCTCGTCCGGGCGCGCGATCTCGGCGTTCCGGGCTTGGAGGTCTGGGCGTTCGACCGGAGGAGCAACCTTCTCGAGGACACCGCGGGTGCGGAGCTAGCCGAAGAGCTGCGCGACCCTTTCCTCTCCCTCGACTGGTTTTTCGGTGAATGGCTCGGCCTGCCCCGGAGCCCGGCCCTCGCCCGCCGGGCCGTTTTCCACGAGGGAGAGGATCTCGCCTTTCTGGCGGAGTACACCTCCCACACGCTCGTCCGCGACATCGACGCGGTCGTGGAGTTCGCCCGCGCCCTTCCGTCGCGGCCCTTCGTTTTCCTCGGCGGGCATTCGCTCGGAACGGCCTTCGCGGCGAAGTACGCCGCGACGGACTTCGACCCCGGGACGGGCACGGAGCCCGGCTACGCGAAGCTCGCGGGTCTCGTCCTGCTCGAGGGCGGCGGAGGTGGTACGGGACCCGAACCGGACGACGACGCTCTCGACCTGGTCATCGCCAAAGCCGACGGAGGCCTCTACCATGCCGTGCGGGCCGGCGAGCCGCGGTGCGTCGACGGAACCCCTTGCGCGACGGACGAAGACTGTGCTTCCGTACCGCTGCCTCCCGGGGCTCTGCGCAACCGCTGCGTCGCGCCGACCGAGGCATTTCTCGGCGCCGGAAGCGGCCCGCTGAGCATCAATCCGAAAATCCAGGCCGCCGGTCGTGTGGTGGCTCTCCAGGCGCAGGTCGCGCCGGACGAGCTCGCGCTCGTGCAGCGGAGGTTCGAGGCCGGATCTGCCGTCCTGCGGGTGCCCGGCCTCGGCGCTCTCGGGCTTCTACCTCCGGCGAGCCCCGAGGCAGGGCTCGGGTTCTTTCTGGACGACGATTTTTCTCCCATTCCGGCCTTCCGCGCCTCGTTCGGGTTTTCGAACGACGGCCCGAATTCCGAGACGGGGGGCTTTCTCTTCCCGCTACCGGCCTTCGACGGGACCTTCCGGAAGTGGATCGGGATCCACGAGTCTCTTCCTCCCGAAGCCCTGCCGGACAACGGTCCTCTCGCCGCGGCGGACCGCGTGTGGGGAAAGGAAAAAGAGGTCACCGATCTCGGGCGGCTTTTGGCGGCTTTCACCGACGGAGAGCTCGACTTCGGAGACTGGTACTTTCCGAGTTCGGGACTTTCCGTCACGCGCGAGCTCGACCTGGCTGCGGGGTTCGCGAACCTCGACACCCGGGCCCTCTCCGAAAGGAGGGGAAGGCCGGACATCGAGAACCTGACACTCGCCGGGGAGATCGACATTCCGGTCCTGTGCGTGGGAGCGTCGAACGGGCTCGTGCCGAGCGGGGCGGGGTTCCGGAACCTCGCTTCCGCCCTGGGCCCGTGCCGGGCCGAGGGCTGCGACGGGACGCCACGCCTCGTGCGGGACGATCCCCTGCGGCCCGAATTCGGTGGAAGAGCCGGAGGCTTCGAAGTCGTGCTGGCCGAGGGATTCGCGCACGTCGACGTGCTCACGGCCGAAGACGGCCCCGACAACCCCGTCGTCGGGGCGATCCTGGATTTCGTCCTCCGACCGCTGCGGTAGGAAGTGGCCGGGGCCGATGTACCGGTGTCGTGCTTTCGGACGGCTCTTCCCGCTCGCCTGCGTCGTCGCCGTGTTGCTCGAAGTCCCGCCGGCGACGCCGGAGAACGTCCTGGTTCACGATCCCTCGAACGACGGGCCGGAGTTCACGACGCAGAGCGAGACGACGCTCGCCGTCCTCGGGGACACGGTCTGTGCCGCCTACGTCGACACGACGACGGGGGGGCGTTCCGCTTTTTCCCGCTCGGAAGACGGTGGGCGGACGTGGACCGAGCAGGGAGGGACGGGCCTCTGGTCGGATCCGGTGCTCGCCGTGCACGAGCGCAGCGGGGTGTTCTTTCTCGCGGCCAACTCGTTTCTCGAGTTCCCGAGCGCGATCGGTGTCGTGCGTTCGGAAGACGACTGCCGGACGTTCGTGGAACCCCGCGTCGCGAGCCCCGCGAGCGGAGGTCCCCTCCACCTCCAGGACAAGCCCTGGCTCGCCGTGGACGACACGGGCGGCGCGCGGGACGGTTTTCTCTACGTGTGCTGGACGCGCTTCGTCGACGGCCTTTTCGGGAACGCCCGGCGGGGAGAAATCCGCTTTTCCCGTTCCGAGGACGGCGGCGAGACGTTCGTGCTCGATCGGGTGATCTCGGGGGCCGGAGAAAGTTTCCCCTTCGGGTGCTCCGTGGTCGTGGGAAGCGACGGCGCCGTGCACGTAGCGTGGGTGGACAGGAGCGCTTCGGCCGGACGCCCGGTGCTCGTGCGGAGCTCGCGTGACGGAGGCGAGACCTGGGAGGAGCCGGTTCGCGTGACCGACCGTCCTCTTCGCCACCCGGGACTCGACCGGAGGGTCGAATGCGAACCGGGACAGATTCGGCGAACTCTCGAGGGCGACATCCGACAGCTCCCGCAAGCGTGGCTCGCCGTGGACCGAACCGGGGGGCCCTACGACGGGACGCTCTACGTGGCGTGGGCGGACGATCCCGCGGGCTTTCCCGACCACTCGGATGTCTACGTGAGCTTCTCGCGCGACGGCGGCCGGACCTGGGCACCCGAGCGGAGGCTCGGGGCGGAGACGGCCACCGACGAGTTCGAGCCTTTTCTCGCCGTCGGGGGGCAAGGAACGGTCGCCGTGGCGTGGTACGACCGCCGGAACGACCCGGAAGAAAACTTTCTGATCGACGTGTACGCCGCCTTCTCCCGAGACGGGGGAGAGACCTTCGACGGAGCGGACCGGATCACGGACGTGAGTTTTCCCGTCCCTCCGCTCCGGGGACAGCCGACGGTGACCGGGAATTTCGACCCCGGTCGCGACGCGTGCTACATGGGCGAGTACCTGGCCGTGGCGGCGACGTTCGACGAGTTCTTCTTCGCCTGGGGCGACAACCGGAACACGGTCTTCTCGGCGACCTACCCCCAGGGTAGGCCCGACCCCGACGTGTACTTCGACCGGAGGCCCCTCCCTCGCGTCCTCTCGCCGGCGGATGCGAACTGCGACGGGCGGGTGTCCGCGGCCGACCTTCCGGCGCTTTTTGTCCTCGGAGCACTCGGGGACGAGCCCTCGTGTCTTTCCGGAGACACGAACTTCGACGGGGGGCTCGACGGGCACGACGTGCCTCGGCTTGTCGTGCAGCTCTTTCGGGAGCCTCCCCCCCGCTCGTGCCTCGATTCTTCGGAGTGCCGGAGCGGCGAGGTGTGCGAGCGAAGCTGCGAGGCGAGAGCGCCGGGCGTGTGCGTGGCGCGGCCCTCCGCTTGCTCGGCACGCTTTGCGCCCGTGTGCGGGTGCGACGGTACGACCTACCCGAACGACTGCGTCCGGCGCCGGGAAGGAGCCCCGGGCTCTTTTCCCGGCGCCTGCGAGGAGAGAACATGAATCTTACGGACCCGAAAGAGCGCTGCTTCTGGCTCGCCCGGTACGGACCCTACAGGGCTACCGCTCCGCTTCGCGAGGAGATCGACGCGGACTTCGCGGTCGTCGGGGGCGGGTTTACGGGACTTTCCACGGCCTATCATCTGAAGAAGGCCGAGCCCTCGGCGAAAGTCGTCGTGCTCGAAGCCCGGTACGTCGGCTTCGGCGCGAGCGGCAGGAACGCGGGTTTCGTCATGACCCTCTTCGGTTTCGAACCGTCCACCACGAAGCTTCTTTTCGGCGTGGAGCGCACGGTGGAAGCGCACCGGTACATGGAGCGTGCCGTCGACGAGGTGGACCGTCTCGTGCGGGAGCACGCGATGGATTCGGACTACTGGTTCCCGGGTTTTTTGCGGGTCGCGACGACTCCTGCCTACGCCGACCGGATCCAGAAGGCCATCCGGCTTCTCACGGACCACGGAATTCGGGGGATCGAATGGCTCGACGGGATGGCCGTGCGGGAGCAGGTCGACTCCCCGCTCTTCCTCGGCGCCTGGTGGGAGCCCAGGGCGGGGCTTCTCGACCCCGCCAAGCACGTCCGAGAACTCAAACGGGTGGCGGTTTCGACCGGCGTGGAGGTGTACGAAAATTCGCCGGTCGTCCACCTCCTTCGCGAACCCGAACGCTTCGTCCTGCGAACCCCCTCGGGTGCGGTGCGCGCGCGGAAACTGGCGCTCGCCACCAACGCCTATGCCCGGTTTTTCCCCGAGCTCTGGCTGCGGCAGGTGCCCGTCTTCACGCACATCGTGCTCACGGAACCTCTCGATTCCGAGCGCCGGGAAGTGCTCGGGTGGCAAAATCGGCAGGGAATCGAAGATGCCAGGAACCTGGTCCACTATTTCCGCCTCACGCCCGACGACCGGCTGCTCATGGGAGGTGCGGACGTGACCGTGCCCTTCGGCCGCAGGATGGACCTCGACGACAACCCCGCGGTGTACGCGCGACTCGAGGCCGACGTCGTGCGCTTTTTCCCGGCGCTGCGGGGCATTCGGTTCACGCATCGGTGGGGAGGTCCCGTTTCCGTCACGACGCAAATGGTGCCCGCGCTCGGGTACCTCGGCGACCGGAGGGCCGTCTACAGTCTCGGCTGCATGGGGCACGGGGTGTCGCTTTCTCACCTGAACGGGCGGACGCTCGCCGACCTCCTGTGCGAGCGGCAGTCGGACCTCACGGAAGTCTGGTTCGTCGACCGCAAGGTGATTCCCTGGCCACCCGAACCGATCCGGTTCGCCCTGGGGCAGCTCGTCCGAGGGCTCATGAAGGCGCAGGACCGCTGGTACGAACGCGATCTCGAGCCGTAGGGAGAATCGGGGCACGCGCGACCGCCGCGCGGGTGCCTCGGCGCTCGGCGTAGGAGCGAGCCACGGCCTCGCGGTTCGAACCGTGTTCCGTCGAGCCACGATCCGGGGAATCCGAAGCGTGGCGCGTCTCCGGCAGGCCACCGGGTTCCGGGAAGTTCCGCGGGCCCGAGCGTCCCCCGCGGAGTGGGGAGTCGGTCGCAGCGATCGGCGCCGCCCGCGAGGAGTCTTCGTTCGGGCCGTGGCCAGCGTACGGGAGCAGGCGTAATTCCGACCCGAAAGCCTCAGGTTTCGGCGAAAAAGTCGTCGTTTTCCGGGTAGGTCGCGACGAGCTCGCCGTCTTCGAGCACGAGCGGCACGCGGATCAGCGACTTGCCGAAGGGAGGGCCGCTCACGCACTCGCCCGTGTCGGGGAGATAACAGGCGCCGTGGGTCGCGCACAGGATGTAGAGTCCGTCTTCGGTGAGGAACCGGTTCTCGACCCAGTCCATTTCCATCGGGATGTGCCGGCAGCGGTTCAGGTAGGCGTAAAATCCGCCCCGGTAGTGGACGACGAACGCTCCCACTCTGTGCCCCGCGACGTAGAAGTCGAATTTTCGGGTGGCTCCGGGCGGGATGTCTCCCGGAGGTCCGAGGCGCACGCGCCGTTTCTCCCGGACTTCCGTCATCCGCCACCCCGACGCTGGCGGAGATTCCGGACGAGAAGCAAGACGAGCACGGCCGTCACCGACCAGGCGAACACGTCGCCCATTCGCGTGTAGAGCGTGCGGAGGCGGAGAGGACGCACTTCGGCGACGAGGACTCCTTCCTCGAACGTGCCGAGCTGGTCCACGACCCGCCCGAACGGGTCCACGATGCTCGTCACCCCGGTGTTCGCCGCCCGCAGGAGGTACCGCCGGTTCTCGACGGAACGCCAGAGAGCCAGTGCCAGGTGCTCGTGGGGTCCCGCGGTGTCGCCGAACCAGGCATCGTTCAGGATGTTGAGCAAGAGTTCCGCCCCTGCGCGCGTCGCTTCTCGCGGGATGTCGGTGACGACGTCCTCGTAGCAGATGAGGGGTCCCACCGCCGTGCGCGGGAGCCGAAAGAGCACGACACCGCGCCCCGGGGTGTAATCTCCCGTGTTCGGGCTGAGTTCCTTCAGGGAAGGAAAGAGCGACGCTCCGGGCAAGTACTCCCCGAAGGGCATGAGGATGTGTTTGTCGTACCTGCCGAGGACGCGGCCGTCGGGGCCCAGGTGGAAGGCGCTGTTGAACGTCTCGGGCTCCGCCCGCCCCTCGACGTAGCGGTAGGCGAGCCCGCCGTACACGAGGTGCGTGCGCAGGTCCGGGAACGGGTGTTCGTTCGGTGCGAGCTCGCGCGCGTCCGCGGGAGTCCACCACTGCGCCACGGTCTCGGGCCAGACGAGAAGGTCCACGCGATCCTGCACGTCCCGGGATAGCTCCCGGTAGCGTTCCACGTTGACCTCGAAGTAGGCCGCGTCTCGCTTGTGCTCGATGCTCACGTTCCCCTGGACGAGCGCCACGCGCAGCGGCTCCGAAGCCGCGAGCGCGCGTTCGACCTGCGTCCACCGCACGGAACCGTAGGCGAGAACGAGGCCGACGGCACCGAGACACGCCCCGAGCGGAGCCAGTCGGCGTGGTCTTTTCCCGAGAAGAAGCAACGACGACGAGAACCACACCAGAACGAAGCTCAGGGGGTAGGGGCCTCCGAGGTCGCCTACCTGGAGAAGCAACGGCACCCGCATCTGGCTGTTGGCGAGGCGCCAGGGGAAGAGGTTCGGGTAGAGGAACTCGAGCGCGGTCCAGAGCAGTGGGGGAGCGAGTCCCAGGGGACCGGGGCCGAGCCGCCGGAACCCCACGGCGAAAAGGACGAACTGCGAGGCGGAGTAGAGGGTGAGGCACGAGTAGAAGAAAACCGCCAAGGGAAGAGCGAAGCCCCCGAACACGTGAATCGTGTGAACGAGCCAGTAGAAGCCGAGAAAGTTCGCGACGAACCCGGATGAAAAGCCGAAAAGGGCGGCTTCGCGGCCACTGCGGGCCCGCTCGAGCGCGACGAGAAGGGGAAGAAGGGAAACCCAGGCGAGGGCGTGGCACGCGGGAAAAAGGAAAGGCGCGGCCACGAGCGCGCCCGAAACGACGGCGAGGGCGTGGCCCCCGAGGGAGACCCGAACCGAGGACAGGGAGACACTCGACGGCGACGGCGCCCGGCGGTCGATCCGTCGAGTCCAGAGGAGCCGGCGCACGCATGGGAAGAGCGAGTAGCTTGCGGGGAAAAATCGGTCAAACGGGCTCCGGGGCCGTCGCGGTGAACGGGAAGCCGCTTTGACCGGAAGCGACGGAGTCGATAAGCCCGCGGAAGTCCACGATGCTCTGGGGCCTCGCACGGTTCGCTTGTCTCGCCGCCGTGACCGTCGCGGCGGGCTCTGCGTTCGTAGCGCGGTTTCCGTTGCGGTCGCGAGCGGAAGGAGTCCTTGCCGCCATGGTGTCGACGACGGCGGTGGCACTGCTCGCAGCCTTCGCCACCGGGCTCGGGGGAACGCTTCGATACGAGCCGCTCCTCGCGGTCAGCGGGGTCGTGGGCGTGCTGGGATTCGTAGGGACGGGATCGTGGCGGGTGTTTCGTCGCGCTTCGAAACCGGCGCGAGGGAATTTCGGCGGGCTCGAGCTCCTGGGCATCGCCTCCGTTTTCCTCTCCTACGGCTACGTCGTTTTCCTCGGAAGCATCACGCCGCCCTTCGCGGGCGACGCTCTCATGTACCACCTCCCGATCGTCGCCGAGTACGCGACGGAGGGCCGAATCGTCGTGCCCCGGCTGGGCCGCCTCTGGAACACCGACCTCTGGGCCTACTACCCGGGCAACGCGTACCTTCTCTACCAGTGGTGGGTGCTTCCTTTCGGCGAAGACACCTTCGTCGACCTGGCACAGCTCCCCTTCGCTTTCGGTGCCGCTCTCGCCACGTACCTCCTTGCCACCCGGTTCGGCGCGCGCCGGAGGGGGGCGCTCTGGGCGGCCCTCCTGTTTCTCGCCGTCCCCATCGTTCTGAACCAGGCCAAAACGGCCATGGTGGACGTGACGCTCTCGTTTTTCTTTCTTGCGGGCCTCTACTTTCTCACGGCCCCGAGGCTCGATGCGTTCCGGCTCGTCCTGGGAGCCCTCGCGTGGGGAATGGCTCCGGGCGTGAAGCTTTCGGCGCTGGTCTATCTTGCTCTCGGCACCGTCGCGGCAGGGCTCGTCGCCTGGCGGCGCGACTTCGCGGGCGTTTTTCGGAGGACGCTCGCCGTCGCGGCCGCCGTCGGCTCCGGGGTGGCTGTCGGCTCGGGCTACTGGCTCGTCCGGAACTGGGTGCTCCGGGGTTCGCCCCTCTACCCGGCCAACCTCGTGGGTTCCGACGCCTTCGCCTGGACGAACGTCGTCTTCTACGGGCCCCTGCTCCCGCTTCTCGACTTCACGGTCTATGCCGAGCAGTTTCTCTACAACTACGAAACGGGCGTGGGCGTGCAGTTCGTGGCGCTCGCCGTGCCGTCGTCCCTGGCCGTGGCCTACCGGTCGTGGAAGGAAGGGAGGCCCGGTCGCGCTTTCCTCTCCTTGCTTCCGATCCTGGCCTACCCGTACTGGATCGCGCGCTCTTCGCGCTCCCTTCACACGCTCTTCCGATACCTGCTGCCGGTCGTCCCGGTCGGTTTCGCGACCGCGGGCGCACTCGTGGAACGAAGCGCGCCGCTGCGGGCACTCGCCTTGTTTTCGGTTCTCTTCGGCCTCTGGAATGCCCTGCCCCACGTGGGCTCCTTCCTCCGCCCCGAGCTCGCACGCGAGGCCATTCTCGCATTCCGCGCCGGCGAGGCGCCCCTCGGCCGTTTCCAGGGTGCCGGGGACCTGGCGGTGCAGGACTACCGGGTGGCCTGGGCTTTTTTCGATCGACTTCCGCCCTCGCGGCTCGCGGCGTCCCACGTCATTTTCTCCCATCCCTTCCGGGGCGCGGATCTCCGACACCGGATTTTCTATTTCGAGGCGCGGGATGCCGCCGCATGGCTCCGGGAGATCGAGGAGCACGCGGTCGACTACGTTCTTCTCGGTGAGCTCGTTCGCCCGAACGGCGAGATGAAAATGGAGCGCGGAATCGCCCGGCTCCTCCTGGAAGCCACGAACACGGGCGACGAATACGTGATCGCGCGGGGGAAAATTTCGCGGGACGACGTCCGGAGGTTGCGCGTGTCCTACCGCCTTCCGGAGGGCGCGAACGCGGAGGCGTTTCTCGGCCTCGACGGTTTCGTCGTCGCTCGCCGCCTTCGTGCCACCGAAGCGTGGCGGACCGTGGACATCGAGTCTCCCGAAGCGGTCCGGACTCTCGACCTGCTCCTCGAATCGCGGCCCCGGACGCGGATCGGTGACCGGCTGGTACTCGAAGTGTCCGACATATGGGCCGTCCGGGAAAACGGGACGCTCGAGCCGATTCGGATCGAGCCCGAGGCGTGGGCGCCGGGTTCGTGGCCCCCCGAGCTCGGCTGGATGCGGCGCCACCCGGAGCGCTTTGCCCTGGCCCTCGAGGTTCCGCACTTCTGGGGCGGTCCCAACCAGGGAAAATTACGAGTGTATCGCGTTCTGCGGCAAGCTCGGAACGGTGATGGGAAGGGAGGGGCGGAACCGTGAGCCGCGGCCCCGGAGCACGACCTGGTAGGCGCAGGAGAAAGCACCGGATTCCGCGGAAGGAGCTCGGCGCGACAGGCGGTGTCGGCCGTGCTGCGATCGTCGGTGCTTTCGTCCTCGCGTTCCTCTACACGGTCGTCCATCTCGGGATGTTCTCCCGCTCGTCGGGACTCCTGGCCGAAATCCTGCGCGCCCTCTTTCTCGGACACTGACGGCAAGTCGGGTGGTTCCCGTCGGCTGTTCGTCCTCGGGACGGGTGCCACGGACCTTCGTCGGGACGATCCGTCACGGCTCCTTTCTCGGGACGGGGGTGCCGGGTCTCCGGGAGAAAGGACGGGCTCTCGGGCGCTTTTCCTGCGGTCTTGCTCGCAGCCCGAAGACCCTCCGGGGTGCCCGGCAACCGGGGCCCGGGCTTCCGATCACGAGGTCCGAGCGACGTCTTCGCTGCCTTTTCCCAGAAAGCGCGCGACCTCTCCGGCCGCGCGCAGGCCGCTCACGTAAGCCCCCTGGACGGAAGCAGCGATCGTCGTCGTGGCCGTGGCGGAGCCGGCCCAGAAAAGAGCCCCCGTGTCCGCAGCGGCGAGTCTGGCCCGCGCCCCGGTCCCGCCCGGTCGCAAGAACGTGTAGCCGCCGCAAGAGAACGGGTCGGAAGTCCAGTCGATCCGGCGCGCGTCCACGAGCTTCGGAACTCCTTTCGGGAACATCCGCCGGAGGTCCTCGAGCACGGTCTTCACCGCTTCCTCTTCCGACATTCTTCCGAGAGCGGCCGCGCGGGGACCCGTACAGTAGGCGGTGAGCACGGCGGGTCCGTCGGTTACCCGGTAGAAGACGGGCCAGTAGAGCGTCACCGGGCCCTTCGCGGAAACGATGCTCGCCGCTCGCCGCGGCCAGAACCGCTCCTCGAAACGGAGCAGGATCTTGAGCACGGGGCCCATCTCGACGAAGCGGAGGGCCGTTTTCTTGCTTTCCGGGAGTTCCGGGGCGAAGCGGACGCGGCCGGACTTGATCACGCCGACCGGCAGAGTCGAGACGGCGGCGCGCGCCTCGACCGTCTCGTCGCTGTCGGAGCGGACGCTGACCCCGTCCGAGCTCCACTCGACGGTCGCCACGCGGAAGCCGAAACGCACGTCGAGACCCTGCGCCATGTGCCGGACGACGGCGTCGTAGCCCTCGTCGACCCGATAGTTCGAGCCCGTCTCGAGGTCGAGCACGCGATCTTCGAGAAGACCGAGCATCCCGATCTCGTCGGCGCTGCCGGGAAGGTGCGCCGTGAGCGTGAGCTCCGCGAGAATCCGGGCGCGGCCCCGGAATCCCCGCCTCTCGAGGAACTCGCGCGCGGAGTGGTCCGGCGGAACGAGCCTCCGAATGTCGCGCAGGATCGTGAAGCTCGGCCAGACACCGGGGTGGAGGAGAACGAGCGGAAGCCACCGTGGCCCCGAGCCCAGGTCGAAAAGCGCGTCCCGCGCCTGGGGACAGGGACGCACATGCACGGCCGCCCGGCGCACCTCCGGCCAGTGCTCGGCCTTTTTCCCGTGGATGAACTCGGCCCCGCCTTCGACGGGGGACGCGCAGAAGTCGCGCACGGAATGGATGCGCCCGCCGACGCGGTCTCTCGCCTCGAGCACCTGCACGTCGAGCCCTCTTGCGGAAAGCTCCCGAGCGGCGGCCACGCCGGCCATCCCGGCGCCGAGAACCACGACGTCCTTCATGTTCGGGCCCTCTGCATCGTGTTTCCGCTCCGCGCCCTAGCTGCGCCGTTCCAGCCACTCGGCGATCCGCGGAAAAATTTCGGTCGGTGCGCGGAGGCCGGCGACCAGGTCGTCGTGCCCGAAGTCGAAACCGAACCCGTGCTCCTTCCCCGCGACCACGAGCGTCTTGTCCCGACTGCCGACGGCTTCCCACGCCGAGCGTACGCTTTCCGGGGGCCGCTGGAGGTCGTGCGCGCCGACGAGGAAAAGCAGCGGGAGGCGAATTTCGGAGGCACGGTCGGAGTAGACGACCCGACCTTTCCGGTCCGCCATCCTGCCCGAGCGAATCCAGGAAGCCACTTGATCCACGAGGTCCGTCGCTTCGTCCGGTACCCCGTTCCGGAAGTAACGCGCCACGACCAGCGGGTCGGCGTTTTCCGGCCGGAAACTCGACTCGAGAACCCGCGCTCCTGCGTAAGCCAGGACCGGCCCGGCCAGACGTGCCCCGCTCCGGTAAGGCACCCGTGCGCCTCGGCGTGTTTTCGGGGGGGCCGTGACACCCGGGACTCGGGCTGTCTCGGGGGTGACCAGCGGCGCTCCCAGCGTGACCGCGCCGCGCACGTTCGGTGCCCTTCCTTCGATGGCGGCCGCGTAAAGCGTCTGGCCGCTGATTTCCAGGCCCACCCAGAAGAGCTCGCGCGCCGAAGTGACCTCGCAAACCCGAGCGACGGCCGCGGGAAAGTCCCTCCTCACGAAGTCGTCGAAGCACCACTGCAGGGTGGGGTCGGGTCCCCCGTCGGGCCAACTCGCCTGCCGTCCCCGAAAGTCGAGAAGCCACGTGTCGAATCCCCTCTCCGCCAGAAACCGGGCCAGCGAAAAATCGGGATGCAGGTCGTAGACGAGGCGGCTCCCCGCGAGACCGTGGCCACAGACGACGGGACAGGGTTTCGGAGCCGAGCGCGGGCGGTAACGGTAAAGACCCAGGTTCCAGCCGTCGGGCGAGCGTGCGCTGTGTCGCTCGTCCTCGCCGGTCCGCCAGTCGAATTTTCGGTAGGAGCGGCCGAGGGTGAGAAGGGCGAGGACGGCCGTCCGGAGCCCGGGAAGCAGACCTTTTCGTTCGGCGACGGGAGACGCTACCACAGCCTGCTGTCCGTTTCGGCCGAGTCGTGGCTTATTGGTCGCTCGACCAACTAATTGCCGGACGGCGAGCTGTCAAGGACGAATCCTCGCCTCTTCGCCGCCCTCGTCTCATCCGTGCTGCCAGAGGCGGTGGAAGAGAGTCCTCCGGCCTTCCTTGGCGACGGTATCGAGCCGCTCGACGTCCTCCGGGGAAAGACGCCACCCGAGAGCTCCGGCGTTCTCGGCCGCCTGCGCGCCGTTTTTCGCGCCGGGAATCGGGACGGTGCCTTTGCACAAGAGCCAGTTGAGGGCCACCTGGCTCGGGGTCTTCCCGTAGCGGCTCCCGATCTCGCGGAGCTTCTCCAGCACCGGTTCCACCTCTTCCATCGGATAATCGGAAAACTGCCGCCTTCCCGGCGGGGGATTTTCGACCGAGTACTTTCCCGTGAGCCGTCCTTGCGCCAGCGGGGAGTAGGCGAGGAGGACCACGCCGAGCTCCGAGCACGCGCGAAGAAGGCCGCTGCGTTCCGGAAGCCTACGCAGGAGCGAGTACTCGACCTGGTTCGTGGCCAGGGGGACGCCGTGGAGAGCCAGGGCGGCGTGCATGGCGCGCATCTCGCGCTCGGAGTAGTTGGAGATACCGACGGCACGGACGAGCCCGTCCCCTACGGCGCGGGCCAGAGCTTCGGCGAGCACACGCGCGGGCCGCAGGGAGATCGGACCGTGGATCTGGTAGAGGTGGACGAACGGAAGACCGAGCCTCTCGAGCGACGCTTCGAGCGCGCGTCGGAGAGCGGCTTTCATCGGGACGCGCCAGGGGTAGGGGATGAATTTGGTCGCCACGAGCACCCGTCGCGCCCGGTCGGGGTCTTCGCGGAGGAGTCTCCCGATGATGCGCTCGCTCTCGCCGTTTCCGTACATCTCCGCGGTGTCGAGAAGCGTGACGCCCGCGTCGACGGAGACGCGGAACGCCTCCCGGATCGTCTCGTAGTCGTACGAGCGGTCGTAGGTGCCCATCCCCCACGTCGCCCGGTCACCCCAGGCCCAGGTGCCCAGGCCGAGTCGTGGTAGGCGAAGCCCCGCCACTTCGATGGTTTCGTCGGTCATTTCTGTTCCTTCCGAGGGTGTACGTTTTCCGAGCGCTCCGGCCCGGAGTTCCGAGGCTTCCATATCTGGGCGAAACCGTGCGGCGGTTCAAGGACTCTCGCACGCGAGGGCGGCATGGGGTAAAGAGCGGACGACGGCCTCGGGCGGAGAGTGTTCATGGACTCGCGACAGATCGCCGATTTCGTCGAGGAGCGGTGGGCTTCGAGCGTCCTCCCCGCTCTCGAACGCTACGTCGCCATCCCCAACCAGTCTCCCGCCTTCGATCCCGAATGGGCCTCGAACGGCCACATGGAGCGGGCTCTCGAGCTTTGCGTCGACTGGGTCCACGGGGAGCGGGTGCCGAATCTCACCCTCGAAGTGCACCGGCTTCCCGGGCGAACGCCGCTTCTCTGGCTCGAAGTCCCCGGGCAGGGGGACGACACGGTGCTGCTCTACGGTCACATCGACAAACAACCCCCCATGGAGCCCTGGGCCGAAGGCCTGGGC
This sequence comes from Candidatus Binatia bacterium, assembly GCA_026004195.1. Classification (NCBI taxonomy): domain Bacteria; phylum Candidatus Binatota; class Binatia (SeqCode); species Binatia bacterium. Next base: position 617,366 of record BPIQ01000002.1, on the reverse strand, counting down.
CCCTGGAAGCCCGTGCGGCGGGGTGATCGGCTCTACGGTCGCGGCGCAGCCGACGACGGATACGCTCTTTTCGCAGCGACTCTCGCGGTCGCTGCGCTCGAGCGAAACCGGATTCCGCACGCCCGTTGTGTCGTTCTGGTCGAGGCCTGCGAGGAAAGCGGGAGCCCGGATTTGCCTGCCTACCTCGAGACGCTACGCGAGAAAATCGGCCGTCCGAGTCTCGTGGTGTGCCTCGACTCGGGTTGCGGTGACTACGAGCGTCTCTGGGTGACGACCTCGCTGCGCGGGCTGCTGAACGGCACGCTTCGCGTCCGCGTGCTGGACGAAGGCGTGCACTCGGGTGGGGCGGGCGGCATCGTCCCCTCGTCGTTCCGGATCGCGAGGGAACTCCTTTCGCGGCTCGAGGACTCGCGGACGGGGGAGATCCTGCCGACCGAGCTCCACGTCGAGGTGCCCGACTCCCGCCGCCGCCAGCTCGTGGAAGCGGCAGCGATTCTCGGCGAAACGGTCCACCGGGAGTATCCGTTTCGGCCCGGCGTGCGGCCCGTCCACGACGACCCCCGGGAGCTCCTTCTGGGACGGACCTGGAAACCGCAACTGGAAATCATCGGTGCCGGCGGTCTGCCCCCTCTCCACTCGGCCGGAAACGTCCTGAGGCCCGAGACCGCGCTCCGGGTCTCGCTACGGCTGCCTCCGACGCTCGACGCAAAGCAGGCTCGTGACGTCGTGCGCCGGACCTTCGAAACCGATCCTCCCTACGGTGCCGAGGTGTCGTTCGACGGAGATCAGGTCGCGGACGGTTGGAACGCGCCGGACGAAGAAGCGTGGCTCGGCGAGTCGCTCCAGAGGGCGTCGCAAGAATTTTTCGGCAGGCCTGCGGCCTACATCGGAGAAGGCGGGACGATCCCGTTCATGGCCATGCTGGGCCGGGCCTACCCGCGGGCTCAGTTCGTCATCACGGGCGTTCTCGGGCCGCGGTCGAACGCGCACGGCCCGAACGAGTTCCTGCACCTTCCTACGGCGCGGCGCCTCACGGCCTGTGTGGCGCGGATCCTGGCGGACCACGCCGCGCGGCCCCGGTAGGGAGCGTTTTTCGTGGGGTCTTTCGACGAGTTTTCTCTCCCCTTGCGGCTGCTCTTGCGGACGTATCCCTGGCGGCGCATCCATCCCGTGCCGTGGACTCCTCTCCGGAAGCCGCTTTCCGAGTGTCGCCTGGCGCTCGTCTCGAGCGCGGGCTTCGTCGTCCGCGGGCAGGAACCTTTCGACGAATCCGTCCGCGGCGGCGACGTTTCGTTCCGGGAAATCCCGTCCGACGTCGATGCGTCGGCTCTCGTGGACACGCACCGAAGCGAGGCTTTCGACCACACGGGGATGCGCGCGGACCCGAATCTCGCCTTCCCGGTCGACCGGGTGCGGGAGCTCGCGACCCGGGGTCGCATCGGGAGCGTGAACCGGAGGCACTTCTCCTTCATGGGGTCGATTACCGCCCCGGGTAGGCTCGTCCGCCGAACGGCCCCCGAGGTAGCGGAGAAGTTGCGCGCGGACGGCGTGGACGTGGCACTCCTCGTGCCCGTTTGACCTTTCTGCAACCAGGCCGTGGGCCTGGTCGCAGCGGAGCTCGAGCGACGGGGAATCTCCACGGTCGCGATCCAGCTCCTGCGGGAAGTCGCCGAGAAGGTCCGCCCGCCTCGCGCGCTCTTCGTCCCGTTCCCCCACGGCTACCCCCTCGGCCGTCCCCACGACCCGGAGCTCCAGCACAGGGTCCTCGACCGGGCGCTCGGCCTTCTCGAGCTGCCGGGCCCGCCACCGGTGCTCGTCGACTTCGGGTGAAAGTACGGCGGGAGAGCCGACGAGGCGGGTCGGACGGTGGGATCCATGCCCGGAGTCGGCGACCGTGCCTGGCCGGTGACGCTCGCCACTCGTGCGACGATCGGAAGTTACGGGTCGGGCGAATCCAGCGCTCGATTGCGCCCGCAGAGCGGCCGCCCCGCGCCACTTCTCTCGAATACGACAGGAGCCGCTGGAAGGGGTGAGCCGGATGCAAGGGACGATTCGAAGAAGGGGAAACGCGCACCCCTTTGTAGCGGCGGCGCGGAGGAGATTCGATCCCGGGTGACCCCGGAACCGCAGCCTGCCCCGGAGTGGTGGCCGCCTTGACGGGAGAGGACGCTCTCGACTAGGCAGGAGCCGAGCCGCGAGACTTGCGCGATTGCGTGGGATCGTACGGCGACCCCACGCAATCGCGCGGCGGAGAAAGGGGGCCCGATGCGGACCAGAATTGCCGTGATTCCCAGACCTCCCGTGTTGCTCGACCGGGAGCGGACGATCGAAAGGGCGCTCGAATCGCTGCACGAGGCTGCCGACGCCGATGCCTCGTTGCTCGTCTTTCCCGAAGCCTATGTTCCGGGCTATCCGACGTGGATCTGGCGGTTGAGGCCCGGGGGCGACATGAGACTTTCCGCCGAGATCCACGCTCGGCTCCGGCAGAACGCCGTCGACCCGAGCGCGGGACACCTGGACCCGCTTTGCGACGCCGCACGCAAGCGGTGCGTGACGGTGGTCCTCGGGATCCACGAGGTCGACAGCCGGTTCTCGGGCACGACGCTTTTCAACTCCGTCGTCGTGATCGGGCCCGACGGCACGATCCGGAATCGTCACCGAAAGCTCGTGCCGACCAACCCCGAGCGGATGGTCTGGGGCATGGGGGACGGGAGTGGCCTTCGCGTCGTCGATACTCCGGCCGGCAAGCTCGGGTGCCTCGTTTGTTGGGAAAGCTACATGCCGCTTGCCCGCTACGCCCTTTACGCCCAGGGGATGGAGATCTTCGTGAACCCCACCTGGGATTCGGGGGAAGGGTGTCTCGTGACGTTGCGTCACATCGCGCGCGAGGGAGGCTGCTGGGTGGTGGGCACGGCCACGGCGCTTCATTCCTCCGACGTGCCCGAGGACTTTCCGGGACGCGAGGCGCTCTTTGCGGCGGACGAGTGGATCAACGACGGGGACGCCGTCGTGGTCGACCCCGCCGGCAAGGTGGTCGCCGGTCCGCTTCACCGGGAAAAAGGGATTCTTTACGCCGAAGTCGATCCCGAAGCTGCCCGGAGGGCGAGGCGGTCTCTCGACGTAGCCGGCCACTACGCCCGTCCGGACGTGTTCTCCCTTTCCGTCAACCGCGAACCCCTTCCGCCGGTCGTGTTCTCGGGGTGAAACCGGCGCGACCCGCCGGCGGGACGCGCTCCGTCGCGTCCGGGGCGGGGCGGGAGAACGACGGCCGTTCGCATCCAGGGATCGACGTTCCCGCCGTCGGCGAACACGGCCACGACAGAGCGTGGCCCTCCGATTCGCACGTTCGGAACGTCGCGTGGAGGTCGATGGGCACCCGGAGGGACGCGCTCCGTCGCGTCCGGGGGGAGGCGGAGGAACGACGGCCGTTCGCATCCAGGGATCGGCGTTCCCGCCGTCGGCGAACACGGCCACGACAGAGCGTGGCCCTCCGATTCGCACGTTCGGAACGTCGCGTGGAGGTCGATGGGCACGCCGGGGGGACGCGCTCCGTCGCGTCCGGGGGGAGGCGGAGGAACGACGGCCGTTCGCATCCAGGGATCGGCGTTCCCGCCGTCGGCGAACACGGCCACGACAGAGCGTGGCCCTCCGATTCGCACGTTCGGAACGTCGCGTGGAAGTCGATGCGCACCCGGCGGGACGCGTTCCGACGCGTCCGGGGAGCGGCGTTTCGTCCTGGGATCCCGCGTTCGATTTCCTGCCAAGGGAGGGGTAAGACGTCCCCGCGAAGGAGGGAAATCCCATGACAACGGAAATGCGTCCGACCGTAGTCCCGGCTCTCCGGTACGTCGACGGTAACGCGGCCGTCGACTGGCTCTGCCGGGCGTTCGGCTTCGTGCCCCATCTGGTCGTGAGGAACGAGGAAGGACAGGTGGTCCACGCTCAGCTCCTCAGGGGGAACGGCATGGTGATGCTGGGTTCCGGGGGACACGGAGCCTACGACGCCTACGTCAAGTCGCCCGTAGAGAGCGGAGCCCCCTGCTCGCAGGGTATCTACGTCGTGGTGCAGGATGCGGACGAGCACTACCGGCGCGCCCGTGCCGAGGGGGCCGAAATCGTCCTCGAGCTCGAAGACCAGAGCTACGGTGGCCGCGGCTACACGTGCCGCGACCCGGAGGGGCACGTCTGGAGTTTCGGAACCTACGATCCCTGGGCCGACCCCCGGTAGAACCGTACGGCGGGGACGCTCGGCCGGCGGCGACCGGTGCCGCCCAGGACCCGGGCTTGGCAACGGAGACATTCCGCGCGAGAACTCGACCAGGGCGGAAGTCGAGGGGGATCACGGCGGATCCGGTGCCGTGCGGCTTTTCCCGAACCTCTTCCCCACCCGGAGGAAAGACGGGGGCGGGCGCGGTCGAGTTCGGAAGAAACGGGCGGGGCATGCCGGGGATCCCGCCAAAAGCCCCCGGCCGGGGAATGCCGCCCGCCGTGCCTCAGAGCCAGACGGGTCTCGGCACGGCCCTCTCGTAGGTGAAGTCCCGTGCCTGCGGCTTGCGCCAAACCCCGGGAATCGAGGTGCCGCAATCCGGGCACCGGCCGTCTTTCAGGTGGTTTTTCCGAACGAGATACCCGGTTCGCTCGATCACCGCTTTACCGCAGCTCGGGCAGCGCGTGTCCTCGTAGCGGCCCACCCGTCCCGGGATATTGCCGGCGTACACGTAGCGCAGGCCTTCCTCTTCTCCGATCCGGGCCGCGCGGAGAAGGGTCTCGACGCTGGTCCGGTCCCGGTCGGTCATCTTGTAGTCGGGATGGAAAGCCGTCACGTGCCAGGGAATGTCCGGGGAGACCCCCGCGAGAAAGCGCGCGATGTTCCTGAGCTCCTCGTCGGAGTCGTTGAATCCGGGGACGACGAGCGTCACCACCTCGAGCCAGAAGCCCAGCTTGTGAACGTTCCGGATCGTGTCGAGGACGTTTTGCAGGACCCCTCCGAGCTTCCGGTAGTGCTTGTCGTCGAAACCCTTGAGGTCGATCTTGTAGAGGTCGGTCCAGGGACGGATGTACTCGAGCACCTGGGGGGTACCGTTCCCGTTGGAGACGTAACCCGTGAGCAGCCCGTGCTGCTTGGCGACCCGGAACACGTCGACGGCCCACTCGCTCGTGATGAGCGGCTCGTTGTAGGTACTGACGATGGCCTCTGCCCCCTCTTGCAAGGCGAGCTCCACGATTTCCTCGGGACGGATGTCGTGGATCGGCGAGACCGCAGCCGGGTCTCGGAGTGCCTGCGAGGTGAGCCAGTTCTGGCAGTAGGCGCAGTGGTAGTCGCAACCGAGCATGCCGAAGCTCAAGGCCAGCGCCCCGGGTCGGACGTGGAAGAAGGGCTTCTTTTCGATCGGGTCGCACTGCAACGCGGCCACGTAGCCCTTGGGGACGTAGAGCGTCCCGCCGCGGTTGAAGCGGACCTTGCAGATGCCGACCCTGCCCTCGGGGATGTAACACCGGTGCCCGCAGGCGTAACAACGGACCGCCTTGTCCGGGAGCTTCTCGTGGAGCTCCGGCGCTGCTTCCGCCGTGCGTGCTTCGAGGATTTCCTTGAGCGTCGCCACGCCAAGCATACTAATCCTCCCCTGGGCCGGCAGCAACGGGGCGCCTTCGGAGGGCCTCGAGGAGCCAGGGCGCCGCCTGCTACCCGGCATGGTTCGAGCTGCCGGGGGGGAGGCGAGGACCGCGGCGTGCTAGGTGCCCGAGCCTCTTCGGGATCGCCCAGGAAAGGGAGAGCGGTTCCCAAGAGGGAAGGCCCGGAGCGCAGCGAGCGTAGCTACGAGATACGCACCGAGTCCCAAAAAGGAAGTGACTGTGATTCCAAAAGCCAGGGACGACATCGTAGCGACTACCGTACCGCACACCGAAGCAGCGCCGTTCGCTCCCCAGTACAAGGCGCGGTAACCCGCGGGATCCTTGGCACAAACAGTGAGGCCCGCGGGTAGCGGAATTCCCAAGAAGAATCCGAGAGGGGCGACGAGCGCGGCCGAGACTGCGATGCGCTTTACACCGCCCGCCACCTCGAGCCATTCCCGTATTCCCCAGGTCAAGCCCACGGTTGCAGTTCCCACGCAAAGGATGAGCAGCAGCGACCGCGCCGGAAAAAAGGACGGAAAGTCTTTCCGGCTTGCCCGCTGAACCCAAAGACTGCCGCTCCCGGCGGCCAGGAGCAACGAGAAAAGAACCACGGTGAGACCATAGGTGGGGTGGCCGAGGGCGATCACGAGCCGTTGCATCAGAGCGATTTCGAGTACAATGAAGCCGAGTCCCAAGCTCGAGAAGTAGAGGAGCCGTGCACCCGAGCGCTCCGGGGTGCTCGGCCCCCGTGCCCCCCAGAGAGGCAGAAGAATGAGAAGGCCGGAAAGGGCGGCGGCGATTACGAGCAGCCAAACGAGGCTGACCACTGCCTCGGCATTGGCGCGAACGGCGTCCGATCGCGCGGGGTCGGCACGGAAGGCGTCGCGCATGCGCAGCATGTGAAAGAAGAAGGGCCGATCGTCGGTAGGTGGCCGCAGGTCCAAAGGATAAGTGCGGAAGGCTCGTACTGGTTCCTGCGGCCCCGCCAAAGCGGCGAGAAGGGGGCTTTCTGACAGGGCGGGTTCCAGCATCACACGAAAGCCGCGATCCGCACACCATGCCCGGAGCTGCCGCAGTTCCTCGCGTTGGAACGGAGTTGCTTTCGCTAGCAGGGTAGCCACCGCCAGTCTGGGAGCCTGGCTCCGTGCCAGAAAAAGGTGCTCTCTCGGGTTTCTCACACCGCGGTCCCGGAGTGCTGCCGCTGCAAGCGCGAGCAGGCGGAGCGTTTCTGCGGGCTCCGTGTCGAGGTACCAGCGACTGACGGAAAGGATCCCCGAGGATGAGAGGTGGTCGAAAAAACGAGCGAAAGCTTCGCGGGTGTAGATGGAATTTTCCGACAGCACGTAGGCGCCACTCACAGCGGCCGCCCAGGTGTCGGTCAGCGAAGCCTGGATGACGTCGAAGCGGTCGGCTCGACGCACGAGATAACTGCGAGCTTCCTCCGCAACGAGTTCTACCTCCGGGCGGAGCTCGAGGTGGCCGGTGAAGGTGCCGTACTCGTGGCGGAGCAGATCGAGGATCTCGTCGTTGACCTCTGCGCCCACGACGCGACGGTGGCCGGCCGAGAGGGCGGCGAGGATGTCGCGCCCCCCTCCGACACCGACGACGAAGACCGACCCGCCGCGACGGATCGCGTACGCGAGGGATGTGACATCCCACAAAAGGTACGAGACCTCGTCGAGTTTGCCGTCGAAGCGCGTCAGGATGGTCGCCGCCGTGCCGTCGATCAAGAGAACCTTTTGGTCTTTTCGGGCCGAGGGCGGTATCCGGGTCCCCAGACCCCAACCGAACGGGAGATCCGTCCAGTCGAGAACCACGAGACGGGAGAGGGCGTTCCACCTTTCGATTTCGTGGTCCAGGCTCCAATGGCCTTTGGCCCAGTGAACTTGGAGCGCCTTCTTGTCCCACTTGCCGGCGAACGCCGCGAGATAAGCAACGGCAAGAAGGAAGCCGATGGTTACGAGTCGCCTATCTCTCGCCGCGGCTCCTGCCAGGGCGGCTCCCACGGCTCCCGCCGAGGCAAGCCAGAGGGCACCGCGAGGGCCGTCCACGAAGTCCATGAACGGGACGAAGAGTGCGCAGCCAATCGCTCCCCCTGCCAGGTCGGCGCCGTAGACGCCCCCGACCCCCCGGGAGGCTCGTAGGAGAACGACGCATACGAACACCCCGGAGAACACGAACGGCAACGCCGCGAGCACTTGCATCACGGTGATGCCCAGTAGTTGCTCCGGGCTTGCTCCGAAGGTTACGTTCATGCGGAAAATCAGAGCGAGTCCCGCAACGACGGAGAGGGAAAATCCCATTGCGGACAAAGACGCGGCGCGGCAAGCGTGCTGTCCGGCGAAAACCGCGGGGCAGAGATGCACGAGCACCGCGCCGACCGCCGACCCGAGCAGCGCGATCGACACGGCAAGAAAGGCAAAATGGTACCAGAGGACCGCGGAAAAGATACGGGTCAGGAGCAACTCGAACATGAGGTTGCTCATCATGACGAGAAAAACCGCTGCGTGGAGCGGGACCGCGCCGAGTCCACCGTGAGAAGGTGGGGAAGCCTCGCCGTTGTCGCCTTCGTGTTTCTCGTCGACGGTTGGACGGCGGGTTTCTGGTTCCACAACGACGACTTCCTCTGGATTCACGATGCCGCCCGAGCGACGCGGTCGAGCGACCCCTTCGGCCCGTTCGAGGCGGGGTGGTGGGACTCGAGTTTTTTCCGGCCCCTCGTCCATTTCTCGTACCACGTGACGTACCGTCTCGCCGGCACGAATTCGCTACCTTACCACGTCACGAACCTAGCACTCCACGCCACAGTGACTCTCTTGGGGTTCCGGATCGCCTACCGGGTACTCGGTGCTTCTACGTGGGCGCTCGTCGCGACGCTCCTCTTTGCGGCGCACCCGACCGGCTCGGCTGCGGTCGCCTGGGTGTCGGGACGCACCGAGTTGCTGTGTGGCGTGTTCTACCTCGGGGCGCTTCTCGCCCACCTGCACGCTCGCCCCTGGGTCGCTCTTTTGCTTTTCGTGGCGGCGCTCTGTTCCAAAGAAACAGCATTCTCGTTGCCGCTGGCCGTGGCGGGAATGCGGCTTTTCCGGATCGAGCGATCGGAGGGGAAGCCGAGTCCCGTCTGGCCGTATTTTGTCGTAGCCGGCAGCTACCTCTTGGTCCGGTATCGGGTGACGGATGAATTCGCCCCCGGCGTCCTGGGCCTGAGTGCCACAAACCCTCTTACTCTCGATCGGGCTATCGGGCTCCTCCGGGGCAAGATCACGATGTTGGGCCAATACCTTTTCGAGCCGTTGCCGCTGCGTGGTTTCTGGCGGTCCGTTCTGGCGTTCTGCGTGGTTTTCGTCATGGCGGAGACGCTGGCTCGCCGTGGCGACGCGCTCGGTCGCAGCGCCATCCGCTTCGGCCTTTTTTTCGTGCCCGTCGCGATCTTACCCTACGCGGGCTGGCAGGGGTTCCAGCCTTGGTACGCCTACCTGGCTATCTGGGGCAGCGCTCTTGCGGCTTCCGGTTGTTGTCGTGTGCTTTTCGCGATGGCGGGGCGTTTTCGGTGTGCTCTCGCTGTTTTCCTGGTTGTCTGGCTGGCGGCGTCCGTGGTCTCTCGGGAGATTCACAGCGAGACGGAGAGGCAGGCGGGGGTGTGGAGTCGGGCGGTATTGGAGGAGTTCGTCCGGCGCGTCCGGGACCCGCAACCGGGCACGGTTTTCGTGGTCTCGGGCCTGGAACGTTTGCGTCTCGGCCTCGAGCCGGGTGCCCCCAAGGCCTTGTTCGTTTTCGGGTTCGAGGAGGGCCTGCGCCTGGCTTACCGGGATTCGACGTTATCCGTGGTCTTCGGGGACCGCGCGACGCCGCTCCTTTTCGCTGGGCAACGGCCGAAAGTTTACCTGCGGTGGGACTCCCGCACCCGGTCCTTCGTGCCTGACTAGGCGGGGCCCGCTCCCGGGGTTTTGGATGGCCGGACCGGTCGGTCCTTGCCGACGGCGCCGCGAATACCTATTAGTCAAGCCAAACGACCCAGGAGGTGCCGCTTATGCCCGGATTCATGAAGGTCTACGAGCCGCAGGTTTACGCTCTCATGCGGATGGTGACGGGCTTTCTTTTCCTCTGGCACGGGAGCCAGAAGCTTTTCGGGTTTCCCGGTGCTCCGCCGGGCGAGGCCCCGGCTTTCGTCATCTACGTGGGGGGGTCGATCGAGTTCTTCGGCGGGATTCTGGTCATGATCGGCCTTTTCGCCGGCTGGGCCGCGTTTTTCTGCAGCGGGATGATGGCCGTCGCCTACTGGATGGTGCACGGCTTCCGGGCGCTGCTCCCCATCCAGAACCAGGGCGAGCTGGCCGCGCTTTACTGTTTCGCCTTTCTCTACATTGCGGCCCGCGGGAGCGGGATCTGGAGCGTGGACGCGGCCCGCGGCGCGAGCTGACCGGGCGTCGTGTCGTGGTCCCGGACGTGGCCGCCTAGAGATCGGTCTCGTCCGGGGCCCGCTTCCGTGCGATCGTGAGGCCGTCGGAGATCGAGAGCATGACGCTCTCGACCCGGGGGTCGTTCGCGATCTTGTCGTTGAGCTCGCGGATGGCTCTCGTGCTTTCGTCCCGCGAGGTCGCGTCGAGCACCTGGCCCATCCAGAGGACGTTGTCGAACAGCACGAGGCCGTTCGGGCGAAGGCGGCCGAGGATTTCCTCGTAGTAGGCGGGGTAGCTTTCCTTGTCCGCGTCGACGAAGGCGAAATCGAACGACACGTCGGGCGGCAGGGACCGCAATGTCTCGAGCGCGGGGCCGAGGCGAAGCTCGATTTTCGGGGCCACGCCGGCTCGCTCCCAGAACGAGCGGGCGATGGCGGTCCACTCCGGATTCACGTCGCACGTGAGGAGTCGGCCGTCGGGGGGTAACCCTCGGGCGATCGAGAGGGCGCTCAGTCCGGTGAAGGTTCCGATTTCGAGCGCGGAGCGCGTCCCCGTGGCTCGAACGAGCAGCGTGAGCAAAGCGGCCTGCTCCGGGGCCACCTGCATGATCGCGATGGGACCGAGCTTTTCGGTCGCCTCGAGCAGTTCCTCGACCAGGGAATCCCGCTGCGTACGGTGCTGCACGAGGTAGCGGTAGAGCTCGGGGGTCAGCGGCGTGAACTTGTCGGGCATCGTCGCACTTCCCTTTCGGACGGGGCTTCCGTCATTTCGCCAGCAGCACGTGGAGTTCGCCACGGGCCCGCATGGCCGAGGCCAGGGCCTGCGCCGTTTCCCCGACCCCCCAGTAGACGTCGGCACGGTCGGGCCCGACGATCGCAGGCGTCGTGTCCTGTACCAGGACGAACCGCTGGAGTGGCGTTTCTCCTTCCGACCCGCCGGGCCGGACGGTTCGGATGTACGCGACCGCCCCGAAGGGGACGCTGAGCGGGTCCGTCGCCAGCGATCGCCCCGGCGTGAGCGGTACTCCCATGGCCCCGATGGGCCCGAGCGGGACGGGGCGGAAGAAGAGATAGCGCGGATTGGCGCGGAAGACCTCGGGTTGTTCTTCGGGGTGCGCGCGCAGATAGCTCCGGATGGCTTCGACGCTCACTCGATCCCGGTCGAGCTTTCCGGTTTCCACCAGGAACTTGCCGATGTTGCCGAAAGGCCGGCCGTTGGACCCGGCGTACGTGAGGTGCATGAAGCTTCCGTCGTCGAACCGCAGAAGAGCCGCCCCTTGCACGTGGAGGAAGAAGGCGTCGACAGGGTCGGAAAGCCAGGCGATGGCGAGGTCCCGACCCGCCAGCGCTCCGGCTTCGATTTCTTCGCGGCTGTAGTACGGGACGACGTCGCGCCCCTGCAGGCGTCCCGACGCCACGCGGCCAGCACAGGCCTCGCAGAAAAGGCCCAGGTCGATGTCCACGAGGTCGTCCGGTAGCCGGTAGAGGGGGAACCGAAAGGGACCCCGCCGTTCCCGGCTCGCGGAAAGCCTGGGCACGGCATAGCCCGTGAACACGTAGGGGTCGTCGTGCACGCGCACCACGCGGAACCGTTCGGGCACGAGTCGGTTCCAGTCTTCCACCGTGCGCACCGCTGCGACGGTGGCCCGAAAAAGCTCGAGGGTGCGCAGAAGGTCGGCGGCTCGAACCGTCTCGCTGCCGAGCGGGTAGAGTCGTTCCGGAGGCGTGCGGCGCAGGCCCTCGAGACTGTGGTCGATCGCTCGCAGAAGCTCGACACGGTCGGCGTCGTCGACGAAGCCTGCCGGAGGTAGCTCCTCGTGCGGTCGCTCGCGCTTGGTGGGAGCACAGGCGTGAATCGAGAGAACGGCCACCACGAAGCAAGCCGACGCGACGGACCGAAAGCTCATCGGGCGTAGACCTTCCCTGCGGCGGCCACCGCCGCTCCTCTTTCCGTCCGATGGCCGGAAGCCGCGAGAACTTCCTCGAACGCCGAGAGAAAAAAGAGGACGTTTCCGGGCTTGCTCGACTCGCCCATGAGGCCGATCCGCCACACCTTCCCCTTCCACGGCCCCAGCCCTGCTCCGATCTCGATCCCGTAGCGCTCCAGGAGCCGGCGACGCACCCCCGCTTCGTCGACGCCGTCGGGGACGAAGACCGAGTTCAGCACCGGAAGCCTGTGGCCTTCGGCGGCGGCCCAGCGGAGCCCCAGGGCGTCGAGGCCCGCCCCCAGCGCTTCGTGGTTTTTCCTGTGACGCTCGAACCGCGCCTCGAGACCTTCCTCCAGGACGATTCGTAGCGCTTCCCGAAGAGCGTAGTTCATCGAGACCGGAGCCGTGTGGTGGTAGACGCGCTCTTCACCCCAGTACTTCTCGATGAGGCCGAGGTCCAGGTACCAGCTCGCGACGGGCTTTCGTCTCCGCCGGAGAGCTTCTACGGCCCTCGGGCCGAAGCTCACAGGCGAAAGCCCCGGCGGGCAACTGAGACACTTCTGGGTCCCGCTGTAGGAAACGTCGATGCCCCAGGCGTCGAGCTCGACGGGGACACCGCCGAGGGAGGTAACCGTGTCGACCAGAAAGAGAGCCTCGCGTTCTCGGGCGAGGCGCCCGAGCTCCTCGAGCGGTTGCCACGCTCCCGTCGAGGTTTCCGCGTGTACCACGGCCAGAAGCTTCGGCCGACGACACCGTCCGAGTGTCTTGCGCACCTCCTCGGGGTCCAACACCTGTCCCCACGGCACTTCGACCCGAACCACGGAGGCGCCGCACCGCCGGGCGACGTCGCACATCCGCTCGCCGAAAAGCCCGTTCACGCCCACGACCACCTCGTCTCCGTCTTCGACGAGGTTGACGAAGCAGGTCTCCATCCCCGCACTGCCCGTCCCCGAAACGGGCAGCGTGAGCTCGTTCCGCGTCCGGAAGACCGCGCGCAGCATGGCTTTCGTTTCGTCCATGACGCGGAGGAATTCCGGGTCGAGGTGCCCCACGAGCGGTGCGGCGAGGGCGCGCAGAACCCGCGGGTGCACGTTGCTCGGCCCGGGGCCTAGAAGCAGCCTGTCGGACGGCTTGAGTTCGCCTACCTGCATCGTTCGGGCGCCCCCCGGTGGATAGACGCGCGCGAAGCGGGACGCAAGCTCCTTGCCCTTCTTTCGGGCCGTCGATAGCTTGGGTGGCGCGCATGCAACCCCGTTCCCTGATCGGGTCCCTCCGCAGGATCGTCGGGGACCGCCACGTCCTGGTCGACCCCATGGAGCTGCGCGTCTACGAGTGCGACGGCTACACCCTGGAGAAATCCCCGCCCGAGATCGTCGTCCTTCCCGGCTCGACGGAAGAAGTGCGAGCCGTGGTCGAGCTTCTTTTCCGCGAGGGGATTCCGTTCGTTCCGCGGGGCGCGGGCACCGGGCTCAGCGGAGGCGCCCTCCCACGGGGGGCTTCGGTGGTTCTTTGCACGAGCCGGATGACTCGTATCCTGGACGTGGACCCGAAAGGCCGCCGGGTGGTCGTGGAAGCCGGGGTCGTCAACTCCTGGGTGAGCCGTGCCGCGGCCCCGTACGGCCTTTTCTACGCCCCCGACCCTTCGAGCCAACCCGCGTGCACGATCGGCGGCAACATTGCCGAGAACTCGGGTGGCCCGCACACGCTGAAGTACGGAGTCACGACGAACCACGTCCTGGGTGTCGAGCTGGTCCTGCCTTCGGGCGAGGTCGTCTGGCTCGGGGGAGCCGCCGAGGAAACCCTCGGGTACGACCTCCTGGGGCTCGTCGTGGGCTCGGAGGGTACCTTCGGCATCGTGACGAAGGCGGTCCTCAAGCTTTCGAAGCTGCCCCAGGAGACCGCGACTCTGCTCGCCGTGTTCTCGTCGGTGGACGACGCGACGCGGGCGGTCTCCGGAATCGTCGCCTCGGGAATCGTGCCCGCGGCGCTCGAGCTCATGGACCGAAAGATCATCGACGCCGTGGAAGCGGCCTACGGGTTCGGGTTTCCGACCGACGCGGGAGCCGTCCTCATCGTGGAGCTCGACGGCCGCCCCGAAGGCGTGTCGGCCCAGCTCGAAAGGACGCTCGCGGTGTGCCGGACCCAGGGCGCCCGCGAGCTCAGGGTCGCCCGCGACGAGAAGGAACGAGAGGCACTCTGGAAAAGCCGCAAGCGTGCCTTCGGTGCCGTGGGGCGTCTCGCCCCGAACTACTGCACGCAGGACGGCGTCGTGCCGCGCACGCGCCTTTCCGAAATCCTGCGCTTCGTCGAGGAAGTGGGCCGGCGGCACGGGATCGAGATCGGGAACGTCTTCCACGCGGGCGACGGGAACATCCACCCGATTCTTCTCTACGACGAGCGACGGCCCGAGGAGGTGGAGAAAGTGCGAGCCGCCGGGCGCGAAATCCTCGAGGCTTGCATTGCGATGGGCGGAAGTATTACGGGCGAGCACGGAATCGGAGTCGAGAAAATGGAAGAGTTGCGGCTCCTCTTTTCCGAGGACGACCTGGCCGTGCAGCGCGAGCTCAGGCGGGTTTTCGACCCCCTGGAACGGAGCAATCCGGGCAAGATCTTCGCGATGCCGGGAGGGTGCGTGGAGACTCGCAGAGCCACGAGACTCGGAGCGTGCAAGCTTGGGGCGTGACGAAAGCAGACCCTCCGGCTCGGAACTGACGCGCGTTCTGCGCGAGCGCCTGGGTTCGGAGTGGCTCGAAGATGCGGGCCCGGAGTACGCGGTCGGTCCCGCGCGACCCGAAACGCTGGCCAAGCCCAGGTCGCTCGAGGAAGTACGGGAGCTCGTGGCCGTCTGCCGGAGTCTCGGCCTCGCTCTCGTACCCTGGGGTAGCGGGACGCACCAGCACGTGGGCAACGCACCGTCGCGGCTCGACGTGGTGCTTTCCACCCGCGACCTCTCGGGCATCGTCGACCACGATCCCGCGGACCTCACGGTGACGGTGCGGGCGGGGACGACGCTCGCGGAGCTCGCCTCGATGCTCCGGCCCTCGGGTCAGTGGCTTCCGCTCGACCCTCCGGCCCCCGACCGGGTCACGGTGGGCGGGATGATCGCGGCGGACCTCAACGGCGGCCTTCGTTTTTCGCACGGTCGGGTCCGGGACTGGGTCCTCGGGCTCACGTTCGTCGACGGGGTGGGCCGGGTCGTGCGGGGCGGCGGCCGCGTCGTGAAAAACGTCGCGGGTTACGACATCCCGAAGCTTCTGGTCGGTTCTTACGGGAGCCTCGGGCCCGTCGTCGAGGCGACCTTCCAGGTCCGGCCGCTACCGGCCTGCGACCGGACCTTCGGCGTTTCCGCACCGAGCCTCGAGGACGCCTTTCGCTACGCGACGGACATCTTCGACGGCCCCTGCTCGCCTCTGGCTCTCGACGTGCTCGACGCCGGAGCCGCGGCGGGTCTCGGGCTCGGCAAGGATCCCTTCGTCGTCGTCCGGCTGGGGGGCGAGACCCGGGAGGTGGAAATGCAACGGGACGGGATGGCGAGTTTTCTCCGGGGGCTCGCTCCGCTCGAGCCCGCGCAGTGCGCCGCGCTCCGCGATTTCACCCTCCGCGGCCCGGGGTCCTGGGGTGCACGGTTCGCCGTGTCACCTCGCGAGCTCGTCCACGTCGCCCTGCGTGCCGAGGAGGAGGCTTCTCGTTTCGGGCTGCCCCTCTACCTGCGCGTTCACTTCGGTACGGGCGTGGGGTTCGTCCGGTTGAGCGCCGAGTCGTCGAAAGAGGTGGAGGCGGCTCTCGGTTACCTCCGCTGGCTTCGTTTCCTCTGCCGCCGGTTCGGAGGCTTCTGCGTCTACGAGCAGCTTCCGGCCGACTGCAAGGCCCTCGTCGATCCGTGGGGTCCCCTGGACGCGACGCTCGAACTCATGCGCGGCGTCAAGGCCGCCCTCGATCCGCGGCGCATTTTCAACCCCGGCCGGTACTGCGGGGGACTCTGAATGCGGCTCGGGCCTTCGTGGGGCAATCTCGAAGAGGAGCTTTTTTTCGACTGCGTGCACTGCGGGCTCTGCCTTCCGGCCTGCCCCACGTACCTCGAGCTCGGGACCGAAATGGATTCACCCCGCGGACGCCTCTACCTTTTGAAAAGCCTCGCCGAGGGCACGCTCGAGGCCACCCCGGAAGTTCTGCGGCACGTGGACCTCTGTCTCGTCTGCCGCGCGTGCGAGACGGCGTGTCCTTCCGGGGTCCGGTTCGCTCGGGTGATGGAAGGGGGACGTTCGTATCTTTTCGGAAGCCGGACCCGGTCGATCGGGAGGCGGCTTTTGCGGCGTGCGATCACGGCGATCTTTCCGTACCCGACGCGGCTCGCCTTCTTGCTCGCCCCTTTACGTTGGGTTCGCATCCCTCGGTGGCTCCGGAAGGTCTTTCCGCTCTTCGCGCTGCTCCCCCCGGGTCCCCGGGCGGAAGGGCTTCCGCCGGAGCTTCCGGCCTGGGGGCAGGAGCGCGCGCGGGTCGCCCTGTTTCTCGGCTGCGTCCAGCGCGTGCTTTTCGCCGGTACGAACGCGGCAGCCGCACGTGTGCTTTCCCGCGCGGGGTGCCGTGTCACGATCCCGGGGGGGCAGGGCTGTTGCGGCGCGCTTGCACTCCACGCGGGCGACCGGGAAGGGGCGCGGAGGTTCGCGCGGGCCCTGATCGACGCTTTCGGCCGATCGGACGAGCTCGTCGCGGCCACGGCGGCCGGTTGCGGGGCGACCATGAAAGAGTACGGGCATCTCCTCGAGGACGACCCCGCTTACGCGGAAAAAGCGCGCCGGTTCGCCGCGAGGGTCCGGGACGTGACGGAGATCCTCGACCTCCTCTCTCCCGAGCCGCCGCCGCTCCCGCGCCCCCTGCGTGTCACCTACCACGACGCCTGTCACCTGGCGCACGCGCAAAACGTGCGAGAGGCACCGAGAAGGCTCGTCCGGACCATGGGCGGCGCGGAGCTCGTGGAGCTCGAAGAGGCCGACCTCTGCTGCGGAAGTGCCGGTAGCTACAACCTGACGGAGCGCTCGATGGCTCGTCGCCTCCAGGCTCGCAAGGTCGATCGGATTCTCGAGACCGGTGCGGACTGCGTTCTCGCGGCCAATCCCGGCTGCATCCTCCAGATCCGGGCCGGGCTCGCGCTGCGGGGAGAGCGGGTGCCCGTGCTCCACCCCGTCGAGTTGCTGGACCTCGCTTACCGCGGAGTTTCGCCGTGAAGCGCGCGCCCGAACGCCGTTCTCGCCCGGCCGAACTCGGGGCTCTCCTGCGCGAGGCCGCCGCCGGGAAGGTACGCCCCGCCTACCTCTTTTTCGGAGAACCGCTCCTCGTCCGCGAGGCAGCCGACGCCCTGGTGGACGTCCTGGTCCCGCAGGATCGTCGCAGCATGCAGCTCGAGGTCTACGACGGGCGCACGACCTCGCTCGAGCCGGTGCTCGAGAGCGCGCGCACGCCGGGCTTTTTCGGCGGCGCGAAGGTCCTCTGGATCCGCGAAGCCCCGTTTTTCGCGAGCTCGGAGAAAAGGGCCGATGCCGTCGAGAAGCTCCTCGCTGCCGCCTCCGAGCGGAAGTGGGAAACCGCGGCGTCGAGACTGGTGGGTCTCCTTTCCGCGGCCGGCTGGGCACGGGAGGATTTCGAGGGCCGGCGGCTGGGTGAGCTCCCCGCGCGGGAGCTCCGGGACCTTTTCGGGCGCGAGCTCGAAAGCGACGAGCTGCGCCTGCTCGAAGACGTGCAGGCGTGGGCTCTCGAGCGGGGGTTTCGGACGGGACACAAGGCGACGATCGAGGAGGAGATTCTCTCGATCGTCGAGGGCGGGTTGCCCCCCGGCACCGTACTCCTTTTCACCGCGACCGAGGTGGACGCACGCAAGAGGGTCGTCAAGCGGCTGCGAGAGACGGGCGCCGTGCTCGAGTTCCGCATGGAGAGAGAAAAAAGCGGAGCGCTCACGCAGGACAGCGCGGGCTCGATCGTGTCGGAAGTGCTCGACCGGTTCGGGAAGCGGATCGGGCCTTCGGCGCGAGCCAGGCTTCTCGCCAGGGCGGGACACGACGCGCAAGAGTTTCGGTCGGAGGTGGAAAAACTCTGCCTTTACGTCGGCGAGCGGGGGGAGATCACGGAAGAGGACGTCCGGGAATCGGTCCGCGATCTTTCGGACGCGTGGATTTTCGACTTGACGGATGCTCTCTCCGAAGGCGACGCACGCCGCGCCCTTTCCGTTTTGCGCGGCCTTCTGCGTGGCGGAGAGCATCCCCTTCGCCTCCTCGCCCTCCTCCACGGCCAGGTCCGACTGCTGCTTTGCCTGCGCGACTGTCTGGACGGCCCCTGGCGCTCGATCTGGAACCCCGGTCTCCGGCCCGCCGCTTACGCGGGGCTCCTCGAGAGTCTCTCGCCCGAAGAGCGGGAAGAGCTCGGGAGGGTTCATCCCTACCGCCTGATGCTCCAGACCCGGCACGCGGCACGGTTCGAGGCCTCTCGGCTGCGGGAGGCGATTTGCGAGCTCGCCGAGCTCGATGCCCGTTTCAAGTCGTCGGGCGGGGACCCGGCTTTCCTTCTCGAGCGGTTCGTGCTTCGGCTGTGTGGGGCATGAGAGGGACGTGGGTCGCCGTGGGCCTTCTGGCCCTGGCGGGTTGCGCGAACGACCGCGAGGAGCTCCGGCTCGTCGGTGTCGTGGAGTGGACGCAGCTCGAGATCGCGGCCCCCGCCTCGGAGACCATCGTCGAGATCCCGGTTCGAAGAGGGGAAAGGGTGCGGGAAGGCGAGCTTCTCGTGCGTCTCGACCCCACGGTCGCGCGTGCGGAAGTCGCCGGAGCCGAAGCCGCTCTCGCCGCGGCACGTCGTGGGTTGGCGGTGGCCTCGAGCGAAGTCCGGCGCGTCCGCGAGCTTCACGAGCGAAACCTGGCTCCCGAGCAGCAGCGGGAGCAGGCCGAGCTCGCCCTCGAGGAAGCCGAAGCTCGGGTCCGGGAAGCCGAAGCACGGTTGCGGGTGGCGAAAAAACGGCTCGCCGAACTTTCTCTCGTGGCCCCGTCCGACGGAGTCGTGGACCAGTTGCCGTACGAGGTGGGCGAGCGCGTGCCCGCGGGTGCCGTCCTCGCGGTGCTCCTTCGCCGCGAAGCTCCCTGGGTGCGGGTATGGCTTCCGGAAAGGGTCGTCGCGCGCGTGCGTCCGGGGACGCCGGCCTGGGTCTACGTGGACGGTGTGGAGCGCAGGCTTTCCGGGCGCGTCCTCGACGTGGCACGAGAGCCGGAATTCACGCCTCACTTCGCGCTGACGGAGAGGGAAAGGGTTCGCCTGGTCTACGAGGCGCGCGTGGTTCTCGAGGGGTCGTTTCCCCCGCTGCGCCCCGGCATTCCGGCCGAGGTGGTGATCCCGCACGGGGAGGACTCGTCGGCGTGAGCGAAACCGTGATCGAAGCGCGGCGGCTCACGCGCCGTTTCGGATCCGTCACGGCCGTCCGGGGACTCGACCTGGAGGTGCGGCGGGGCGAGATCTTCGGGTGCCTGGGGCCCAACGGTTCGGGGAAGTCGACGCTGATGCGTGTCCTGCTCGGATTTCTCGCCCCTTCCGAGGGCGAAGCACGCGTGCTCGGGGTGGAGATCCCGCGCGGTGCCGAGGAGTTGCGTTCCCGGGTCGGCTACATGACGCAGAGGTTCTCCCTCTACGAAGACCTGACGGTCGAGGAAAATCTGGATTTCGCGGCGGCCGTGTTCGGACTCGGGGGAAGGCGAAGGAGGGCGAGGGTCGAGGAAGCGCTCGCGGACGGCGAGCTCGATCCGTACCGCGACCGCCGGGCCGGCGAGCTTTCCGGGGGGTGGAAGCAACGCCTTGCGCTCGCGGCTGCGACCATCCACGACCCCGAGCTCCTCGTCCTCGACGAACCGACGGCGGGGGTCGACCCCCAGAGCCGTCGCCGGTTCTGGGAACTTCTTTTCGACCATGCCAGCCGCGGGACCACGGTCTTCGTCTCGACGCACTACATGGACGAAGCCGTTCGCTGCCACCGACTCTGCATCCTGCGCGAAGGCGAGCGCGTTGCCCTCGGAAGCCCCCGACGGTTGCTCCGGCGGCTCGAGGGTCGCATCGTGGAGATCCGGGCCGTGCGTACCGACGCGGTCGTGCGTGCCCTCTCGGGCGTGGAGCAGGTGGCGAGCACGACTCAGTTGGGCGACACGGCGCACGTGCTGCTCCCCCCGTCGCGTCGCGCCGACGAGGGCACGCTCGCGGAGCTTTCGGAGATCCTGGCCGGAAAAGGGGTACCCGTGGAGTCGGTCTCGCCGGCCGAGCCCGCGCTGGAGGACGTCTTCGTCGCGATTCTGCTCGGCGAGCGATTCGAGGAGGGAAAGGCGTGAGGAAGCTCTGGCTTTCGCTCCGCCGGATCGGCGCCGTGTCGAGAAAGGAGCTCCGGCAGCTCGTCCGCGACCGGCTCACGCTCGCGATGATCGTGGGCATTCCGGCCATCCAGCTCGTGCTCTTCGGGTACGCGATCGAGCTCGACGTGCGGAACGTCGGTACGGTCGTGGTCGACCGCTCCCGCTCGGCGCTGTCTCGGAAGCTTCTCGGAGAGCTCGTCGCGACGCAGACCTTCCGGGTCCTGGGCGAGGTAGCGTCCGAACAGGAAGGACTCGAGCTTCTCGAGCGCAGCCGCGCGGGAGCCCTGCTCGTTCTCCCCGCGGACCTCGACGCGAAGCTCCTGCGCGGGCGCGGTGCCGAGATCGGGGTCGTCGCGGATGCCACCAACCCCACGGTGGCCGCCGCCGTCACGTCGAGCGCGCAGGGATTCGAGTGGAGCTGGCAGGCGAGGTACCACCGGGTTCCGGGCTCGGCTGCGACGCGGGCGGACCGCGAAGACCGCCCGGTTTTCGGCCCGGAGCCCGAGCTCGTACGAGCCCGAAGCTTCCGGGTGGCCGTTCTCCCCTTCTACAACCCGGAGCGCAGGACGGAGGTGTTCATCGTGCCGGGGCTGGTCGGCGTAATCCTCACGATGACCATGATGCTCATGACCGCGCTTGCCGTCGTGCGGGAGCGGGAGAGGGGGACGTTCGAGTTTCTCATCGCGACGCCCGTGGGTCGGACGGAAGTGATGGTGGGGAAGATCCTGCCCTACATCGTCGTCGGCTACGTGCAGATCGCCCTCGTCCTCGGCATCGGCGGGTTCGGATTCGGCGTGCCGCTCCGGGGGTCGCTGTGGGATTTCGCCTTGGGTTCGCTGCCGTTCATCGCCACGATGCTCGTCCTGGGGCTCCTCGTCTCGTCTCTCGCCCGCACGCAGTTCCAGGCCATGCAGATGTCGTTTTTCTTCTTTCTCCCGTCGATTCTGCTCTCGGGGTTCATGTTCCCCTTCGAGGCCATGCCCGAACCGGCACAGTGGATCGGAGAAGTGCTTCCGCTCACGCACTTCCTGCGTGTGGTCCGGGGAGTTCTCCTCAAAGGAGCTCCGCTCCGGGTTCTCTGGCCGGAAATCCTGGCCATGCTTGCCTTCGGTCTCCTGGCGCTGTTAGTTGCGGTGCGGAGCTTTCGAAAAGAGCTCGAGTAGAGGCGGCTCCGAGATGCACGGGCTCGAGGCGAGCGAGGCGCGAGGCTGGGTGCGGCGGCGAGGGTACGGCCTCGGCCCCGCCTCGCTCCTCCGCGACGCGTACCTTCTGCTCGCCGTACTTCCGCGGGCCGTCGTCTCGTTTTTCCGCGACCAGTGTTTCCAGTGGGCGGCTGCGCTCGCCTACTACACGCTCATCGGCCTCGTGCCGGTGCTCGCGACGCTCTTCGCCGCCATCAAGGTTCTGGGACTCCACCGGGAGATCACGCCGTTTCTCGTCACGACGATCGGCGCGGGCTCGCCCGACGTGGCCGACCCCATCGTGCAGTTCATCGACCAGACGAACGTCGCCACGCTCGGGGTGTTGAGTTCGCTGGCGGTCGTCCTGGCCGTCGCTGGGCATCCTCGGGAACGTGGAGCTCATTTTCAACGTGATCTGGGGCCGGGTGCCGGGACGGTCGTGGTGGGGGAAGCTCCGTGCTTACGCGGCCGTGTCGGCGATCGGGCCCACGGTGCTGGTCTTGGCACTGGCCGTGACGGCACTCTTCCGGAGAGACTCCACACTCCGTGCTCTCGTGGAGAGTGCGCCCTTCGGCGATTCCCTCCTGCTCCTTCTCGGTCTGTCCCCCTATGCGCTTCTCTGGTTCATGTTCAGCGTGATGTACACCGTGCTTCCGAACGTGCGCGTTTCTCTCCGCTCCGCCTTCGGGGGAGCTCTCGTCGCGGGTACGCTCTGGCAGCTCGCGCAGTGGGCGTACGTGAGTTTCATGATCGGGCTCGTTCGCTACGCGGCCATCTACGGGGCGCTCTGGCAGCTTCCCATCCTGCTCGCGTGGATTTACATCGCCTGGCTCATCGTGCTTTTCGGGGCGGAGGTGTCGGCCGAGCACCAGAGACGATGGGAGGCGGCGGCCCTGGCCCGGCTCGGGGCGGAGGAGGACGCTCCGTCAGCCGACCGCGCCGCTGCGCCGTAGCGACTCGATCTCGCTTCGGGAGAGCCCGAGCAGTTCCCCGAGAAGCTCCCCGGTGTGCTCTCCGGCCCGGGGAGGCCGGCGGAGCCCGCACTCGCGGAAACCCGGAAAGCGGAGGGGCAGGCGGGACGCGCGGAGGGTCCGGCCCCGGGTTCCGGCGACGGGCTGCCAGAAACCGGCCTCGAGGAGATCGGGGTCCTCGAGGAGGTCGAGAAGGGAGGCCACACGAGCCGCAGGAACGCCGCGCTCCCGAAGCGCCTCGAGGAGGCTTTCCGGTGGTTCCTCGGCGGCGCGCCGAGCGAGTCGCTCGCGGATTTTTTCGGTGGAGCTCGCAGCGGAAAACTCGCCCCCTGTCTCGACGCCCGCGACGTCCGCGAGGATGCGGCGTTCCGCCTCGGTGCGGGGATCGACGGCGAGCCAGGCGTCCGGGCCGGCAGGGACGAGAAAGCCCCGGACCTCCGAGCTGCGGGCGGCCGGCGAGAGTTCGGGGCCGAGGAGGTCGGCCAGGATTTCGAACTGCGAGAGGTCGAGGAAGCTCCCGCGCCCGGTGCGGTTCCGGAGCCGGAGCGCACACACGATGGCGAAAGCAGCTGCCACGCCGGCCACCATGTCCGAGAAGGCGTATCCCCACCCCCGGGGCTCGCCGCCGGGCGAACGCATCGCATCGGTGAAGCCCGCCAGGGCCTGCAGCGTGGGACCGTACGCGACGTGGTCGCGCCAGGGGCCGTTCGCCCCGAAGGCGGAAAGGCGGGCCACGACCAGGCGGGGAAAGCGCTCGAGAAGCCGCTCGGGCAGGAAGCCCCAGTTCTCGAAAACCCGCGGAGCGAAGTTGTCGACGACGACGTCGGCGGTTCGGAGAAGTTCGAGCGCGATTTCCCGTCCCCGGGGATGTTCCATGTCGAGGACGAGGCTCCGCTTCCCGCAGTCGAGAGGCGTGGGGTCTTTTTCTCTCGAGAGCGCCACGTCGCGCCGTTCCACCTTCACGACATCGGCTCCGAGGTCCGCGAGGATCCGGGTGGCGAGGGGGCCGGCCACGAGCCACGTGAAGTCGACGACCCGAAGGCCGGCGAGCGGGAGCGAAGTTTCGCCCTTCCTTGCCGGAGCCGCTTCTTTCCTCCGCGCACAGGCGCTCTCGCTCGGACTCCGGCCGGCAACTCCCGCGAGCGGCCTCGGACGGACCCAGGACACGGGGCAGGCTCGTCCCGAGCCGCCGACCGAAAAACCGCGCGCCCGAAGGTGCGGATTTTCCGGTAGCTCCGCCATCGACCGGACCCTGGCCATCGGAAGCCGTCGCAGCCGGGCGCCGTCTTCGATTTCGTCCGCAGGCTTCCCCCGGGCCCAGGCACCGAGGACGGAAAAAGCTTCTTCGGCGTGCGAGAGGCGATAGCCCAAGTCCTCCCACTCGGGTTTCGCGAGCTCGCCTCCGGCTCCCTCCGACCGGAGCCACTCGACGAGTGCCGTCCAGTCTCCGAGCAGGGAAAGGACGACCCAACCGTCCTTGGCGCGAGACAGCCGAAAGGCGCCGTTCCAGTGAAGAGTTCCCCGGCGTCTCGGAAGTGCCGAAGGCCGGGGGAACGTCGCGGAGAGGGGCTCGACGCTCGCGACCACCGCTTCGAAGGCACTGACCGACACCTCGGGGAAGCACGTCCCCGATTCTCGCGCCTGCAAGGCCGCCACCGTGCCGAGTGCCGCGTACAGCGACGCCACGTGCCATGCCTGAGGCCCGGGCGGCCGCGGGGGCGGCTCGCCCGGCGCGCCGTTCAGGGTAAGCATGCCGCCCGCGGCCGAGACCGTGAGCTCCGAGGCGTGCCATGCCGATCGGCGCCCGCGCAGTCCGAAGGGGGTCAAGGTCACGACGAGCAGTCCAGGGTGGACACTTCCGAGCCGCTTCACGTCGGGGCCCTTCTCCAGGTGGCGTATTTCGCCTGCGCGCAGGAAAACGTCGGCATCGCGACAAAGCGCGAGAATCTCCTCGCGCCCGTCTCCTGCGACGACGACCCTGCGCTTTCCCGCGTCGTAGAACGCTCGGTCGCGGGGCGACCTCTCGCGGTCCCGTTCCTGGAATTCGACCTTCGTGACCTGCGCTCCGAAGGCTGCGAGCAACCGCCCGCAATAGTCGCCGATGCCGTCGGACCACTCGACGACCCGGACGCCCTCGAGCGGCGTTTCAGTCGGCTTCGTCCTGCTCGTCGTCACGCTCGGGTGTGTCGACGGGCTCGCCCGGAATGCGGTACCGTTCGCCGAGCCACGCGCCGAGGTCGACGAGCCGGCAGCGTTCGGAGCAGAAAGGTCGGAAGGGGTTCCCCTCCCACGCGACCGGCTTCGAACAGATCGGGCAAGCGCGCGCCATCCGGGACGACTCTAGAGCGGTGCGGGTCGCTGCGCAACGCGGGAGGGGCGCGGTTGACAGCCCCGGTCGATGCGGGCAAGCATCGCGGCGCGGGGAGGTTCCATGCCCGATCGTGATTCGGACTGGCCGCCGCGGAGTCCCGATCCGCTGGCCGAAATCCGCGACCTGGTGGACCAGGTCCGACGGCGGTTCGGTAGCGAAGGGGATGGGCGGGGTCGGTGGCGGGTGAGCCCCTGGGTGGTTCTCCCGATCCTGGTGTTGCTGTACCTCGCGAGTGGCATCTATACCGTCGCGCCGGACGAGCGGGGGGTGGTACTCCGGTTCGGCCGCGCGGTTCGCGAGACCGGTCCGGGACCGCACTACCACCTTCCCTGGCCGATCGAAGAAGTCCTCAAGCCTTCCGTGACGCGGATCCGCAAAGAGGAGGTGGGTTTCCGGACCGTCGCCGTCGGTCCTCCGGCCCGCTACCGGGAAGTGGAACCCGAAGCTCTCATGCTGACGGGGGACGAGAACATCGTGAAGCTCGAGTTCATCGTGCAGTACAAGGTCGAGGACAGGCCCGACGGCGTCCGGAACTTTCTCTTCAACGTGCGCGACCCCCAGGGGACCGTCCGTGACGCGGCCGAGTCGGCCATGCGAGAAGTCGTCGGGCGGACTCCGATCGACGACGTTCTCACCGAGGGCAAGGAGGCAGTGCAGGTGCAGACCCAGGAGCTTCTCCAGCAAATTCTCGACCGCTACGAGGCCGGGATCCGGATCGTGACCGTGAAGCTCCAGGACGTGGACCCGCCCGATCAGGTCTCGGACGCCTTCAAGGACGTCATCAGCGCGCAGCAGGACAAAGAGCGCATGATCAACGAAGCGCGGGGCTACGCGAACGACATCCTGCCCAAGGCCAGGGGACAGGCGGCGCAACTCGTCAACGAGGCCGAGGGCTACCGGGAGGCCAAGATTCGGGAGGCGCGGGGCGAGGCGGCCCGCTTCGTGGCTCTCCAGGAGGAATACGCGAAGGCCCGGGAAGTCACGCGGATCCGACTCTACCTCGAGACCATGCAAGAGGTGCTCCCGAAGGTGAAAAAGGTCGTCATCGACGAAGTGGCCGGCGAGCGCGTGGTGCCGTACCTGCCGCTCGAGAGTCTGCTGCGCCGGGGAGGGGAGGGCCCTTGATGGACCGGCGGTGGCTCTACTTCCTGGCTTTTCTGGTCGGCCTTTTTCTCGTCTGGAACGTCGCGTTTTTCACCGTTCCGCAGTGGATGCAGGCCGTGGTGCTCCAGCTCGGCGAGCCCGTACGCACCGTGCGCGAGCCCGGCCTTTACGTGAAGATTCCCTTCATCCAGAGCGTCCTCTATTTCGACAAGCGACTTCTCGACTACGACGCGGCCCCCAAGGAAGTCCTGACGAAGGACAAACAGCAGCTCGTCGTCGACAACTACTCCCGCTGGCGGATCGCCGACCCGCTCCAGTTCTACCGCACCGTGCGCAGCGAGGCGGGAGCGCAGTCGAGGCTCGACGATATCGTCTACTCGAACGTGCGGGAGACGCTCGGGAGGCACACGTTACGGGAGATCGTGAGCGAGAGGCGCTCGGAGCTCATGGAAGGGGTGACCAAGCGGAGCGGCGAGAAGGCGCGCGAGTACGGGATCGAAATCGTCGACGTGCGGATCAAAAGGGCGGACTTGCCCGAGAAGAACGAGGAGAACGTCTTCCGCCGGATGAGGACGGAGCGAGAGAGGCAGGCGAAGAAGTTCCGGGCCGAGGGAGAAGAGGAGGCACGGAAGATCCGATCCCAGGCCGAAAAGGAGCGGCAGATCATCCTGGCGGAAGCCCGCCGGCAGGCCGAGATCATTCGGGGTGAAGGCGACGCCGAGGCGACCCGGATTTACGCCGAAGCCTACGATCGCGACGTGGAGTTCTACACGCTCGTCCGAACTCTCGAGGCGTACCGGGACACGATCGGAGAGGACACGACCGTCATCCTCTCCCCGAAGAGCGAGTTTTTCCGCTTTCTCGAGAACCTCGATACCGGTCGATGAAGCCACTCCGCAGCCTCTTGCCCATCCTCGTCTTTCTCCTCTATCTCCGCTTGCCGTTCGATCTCTTGCCGGACCGGCTCGGAGGAATCGGGTTTCTCGACGACCTGGTCGTTCTCGCGTTGCTTCTCTGGTGGTTTTCCCGGAAGAGGACAGCCGCCGACCCGAGCCGTGCCGCGGCGGAGCCGGCCGAGGAGCGGTGGGATCCCTACCGCGTCCTCGGGGTTTCGGAGAAGGCCACGCGCGAGGAAGTCACCCGCGCCTATCGAGAAGCTCTCAAGCGCTACCACCCGGACCGCGTCGCGAGCCTGGGCGATGAGCTCCAGCGCCTCGCTCACCGGAAGACCCTCGAGATCCAGAAGGCCTACCGGGAGCTTACGGGCAGGTGACTCCGCGGACGCGCTCCGTCGCGTCCGGGGGGCGGGAAATGCGCGCGGGCGTTCGTGTTCGGGCACCCGCGTCCACGGCATCCGCGAACACGGCCATCCGGAGGGACGCGCTCCGTCGCGTCCGGGGGGGGCGGGAAATGCGCGCGGGTGTTCGTGTTCGGGCACCCGCGTCCACGCCATCCGGGAACACGGCCATCCGGAGGGACGCGCTCCGTCGCGTCCGGGGGGCGAGGAAACGACCGTGTTCGCATCGAGGGATCGACGTTCCCGCCGTGGGCGAACGCGGCCACGACAGAGCGTGGCCCTCCGAATTCGTCGGCGGGGGCGGACCGAGGTACCAGGCACGAACGTGGACCACGGAGGGACGCGCTCCGTCGCGTCCGGGGGGCGAGGAAACGACCGTGTTCGCATCGAGGGATCGACGTTCCCGCCGTCGGCGAACGCGGCCATGACAGAGCGTGGCCCTCCGAATTCGTCCGCGGGGGGCGGACGGAGGTACCACGCACGAACGTGGACCACGGAGGGACGCGCTCCGTCGCGTCCGGGGGGGGCGGAAGAACGACGACCGTTCGCATCCAGGGATCGACGTTCCCGCCGTCGGCGAACGCGGCCACGACAGAGCGTGGCCCTCCGAATTCGTCGGCCGGGGCGGACCGAGGTACCAGGCACGAACGTGGACCACGGAGGGACGCGCTCCGTCGCGTCCGGGGGGCGGGGAAACGACCGTTCGCATCGAGGGATCGACGTTCCCGCCGTCGGCGAACACGGCCACGACAGAGCGTGGAGGACGTGAAAAAATTCCTCCTGGGCGATCGGGCCCCACCGATTTTGCCGGGTTTTTTTCGTGCGAAACTGGGCCAACCGGGGATTTCCTCACAACCCCGTGGCCCTCCGAATTCGTCGGCGGGGGCGGACGGAGGTACCAGGCACGAATACGGACCCGACAGAGCGGGTCCCTCCGACGAACGCGGCCACGCCCACGGAGGGACGCGCTCCGTCGCGTCCGCGGGGTGTGCCCGCCTACCGAGCCCGCTCAGGCCGCCTGGTGGGCCGGCCTTCCGAGTGGCCGATTGGCCGAAGTTCGGGCCAGGCAGAACTCCCTGAGGCCCTCGAGGGCCGCGGCCAGAAGCACCGAGACGAGCAGCGTGGCAATAAAGGCACCGAGTCCGGGCCAGTCGAGCTGCCCGGTTGCGATCCCCGGAACCACGGGCGGGGCCAGTCCGTAGGCTACAGCTAAAACGAGGTTTTCCATGGCGTCCTCCTTTACTGAATTTTCGTTCAGTAGAGTAACCACCCGGCGGAAAACCTCAAGAGGGCCGGTACGCTCGTGGAAATTCACCGGGAAAATCCCGGGCCATGCCGCGGTGGGCGCACCAGCGGCGGACGGCCACGGAACCGCTGGCCCGGCCCCGGAGGCAACGGGACTCCAGGGGATCGGCTCGCCCGGGCACTATCCGGAAATGTCGTCTGCGGCCAGTGGGGTGACCGGGCCCTCGTTGGCGCGACTCGCTCCCGGTCGTCGTGGTCGGGAAGATCGTCGGTCCCGCCTCAGGCGCGGAGAACCTCGACCGTCACTTCGTTCCCGCTCTTTTCGCCGCGCGCGAACGTCGCGATGTTCTCCAGTGTGGTCCGTGCGATGGCTTCCATGGCCTCCCGCGTAAAAAAGGCCTGGTGCGCCGTGACGATCACGTTCGGGAAGGTGAGAAGGCGTGCCAGGACGTCGTCCTGGCGGATCCGGTCGGAAAGGTCTTCGTAGAAAATGCCTTCCTCTTCTTCGTAGACGTCGAGTGCGACGCCGGCGATTTTTCCCGATTTCAACCCTTCGATGATCGCTCTCGTGTCGACCAGGGCTCCCCGCCCCGTGTTGACCAGAAACACCCCGGGCCGCATCGCTTCGACGGCGCTCCGGTCGACGAGATGGTAGGTCTCGGGCGTGAGCGGGCAGTGGAGCGTGACGATTTCCGAGCGCGCGAGAAGCTCCGGCAAGTCCGTGTACTCGACGCCTGCGTTTTCGCACTGCGGGTCCCGTATCGGGTCGTAGGCGAGAACGCGGCAACCGAAGGCGCGAAGCAGCCGAGCCACGATGCCACCGATGCGTCCCGTACCCACCACACCCGCCGTGCGCCCGTGGAGGTCGAACCCCATGAGCCCGTCGAGGGCGAAGTTGCCCTCGCGGACTCGGAGGTACGCCCGATGGATTTTGCGATCGAGAGCCAGCAAGAGCGCGATCGTGTGTTCCGCGACGGCGTGCGGCGAGTAGGCAGGCACCCGAACGACCGTGATGCCGGCCCTTTCGGCAGCCCTCAGGTCGACGTTGTTGTATCCCGCGCAGCGCAGCGCGAGAAGTCGAGTCCCCCCCGCCGCGAGCTTGCCGAGCGTGCGCTCGTCCGCCCGGTCGTGCACGAAGATACAGACGGCGGGAAACGATGCGGCGAGCACAGCCGTACTCTCGTCGAGCCGGGGCTCCAGGTAGACGATCTGGTGCCCGAACCTCCGGTTTTCCGCGTCGAAAAACTCCCTTTCGTAGGGCTTGCTCCCGAAAAACGCGACCTTCATTTGCTCCCCGCCTCGCTTTCTTGTGCGAAGTTCCGCGTCCTCGCGCGCCGGATCCTAGACCCTCGGTACAGTTCGTTTCACCTGCTCCCACCGCAGCAACCGATGCCCCGGATTCGGTAGCGGCCCTGCCATTCGTGTAGAGTTTTTCGAGCGGACTCGGCCTGTCCCGAACTCCTTCGAGGCTCCCTCGGCCCTTTTTGCGAACTCAGGGAATCACGCCTCGGTCCTTGAGCTCGGCGATTTTCTCCCAGTCGAAGCCGAGCTCGAGAAGAACTTCTTCCGTGTGCTGGCCGAGTTCGGGCACGGGGCCTCGGGGTTGCCAGGGCGTTTCCGAAAAATCGACCGGACCCGACACCATGGGGGCTCGACTTCCGTCTCCGAGGGGCACCTCGACGAAAGCTCCGGAAGCCCAGGCCTGGGGGTCTCGAACGACTTCGGCGGTCGACCGCACCGGCGCCCACCACATCCCCGCGCGGTCGAACGCTTCTCCCCACTCCGCGAGCGTTTTCTTCGCGAAGACATCGTCGAGGAGTGCGATGAGTTCGCGGGCGTGCTCCCGCCTGGCCGTCATCGTCGAAAACCGCGGGTCCTCGAGCCATTCCGGCCGCTCGACCGCACGCACGAGGTCCGGCCAGTGCCGGTCCCCTTCGAGCCCCAGAAGCCAGAACCAGCGGCCGTCTCCGGCCCTGTATGCTGTCACCAGAGGATTGGGCAAATCGGTGCGCCGCAT
Source organism: Candidatus Binatia bacterium (assembly GCA_026004195.1). Classification (NCBI taxonomy): domain Bacteria; phylum Candidatus Binatota; class Binatia (SeqCode); species Binatia bacterium. The sequence goes on along the minus strand of BPIQ01000002.1, from coordinate 586,865 downwards.
GGGTCCGGGCACGGTTCCGAGACGCAAAGCCGTGTTCGTGTCGAAACCCATGACGTAGATCCCGGCCCGCAGGAGGGACGTCGACACCTTCTGTCCCCTTCCGGTCCGCTCGCGGGCGAACAGAGCCGTCACGACGCCCGCAGCGGCCGAGATGGCCGTGATATGGTCGCCGAATCCGCCCCTCTGGTAAGGAGGTTCCGACCCTTCCGGAGTCAGCGCTGCCACGACGCCCGCCCGCGACCAGAAGGCCCCGATGTCGTAAGCGGGCCGGTCGCGGTCGGGTCCGCGCTCGCCGTAGCCCGTCACCTGGGCGTAGACCAGGCGCGGGAAACGAGGCGCGAGCGTCTCGTAGTCGAGGCCGAAGCGTTCCAGGGCTTCCCGCTGGAGGTTCGTCACGAACACGTCCGAACGCTCGAGCAGTTTTCCCGCGATCTCCCGGCCCTCGGGCGTGCCGAGGTCGAGCGCCACGGAGCGCTTCCCCCGATTGTCGAGCTCGAAAGGCGGATTGATCGGGACGTCGAGTCCGGCCGACTTGACGTAGAGCCCCCGAAAGGGGTCACCGCGGGGAGGCTCGACCTTGACGACCTCCGCACCCCAGTCGCCCAGGATGCCACCCACCGCGGGGCCTGCCACCCAGAATCCGAGCTCGAGGACGCGAATGCCTTCCAGCGGCCCTGCCATGGGCGGCTTCTCTAGACCGGGATGCCGACCCCCTGCAACCCTTGCGGCCACCGCGCCGGGCCGTCACTCTAGCGCCTCTTCGGCCGGTGGCTTCGATGGATCCCCTGCAGGCGCTCGTGCTCGCGGTTCTGGGACTTTTTGCCGGAGTGGTGAACACGCTCGCCGGCGGGGGCTCGCTCCTGACCGTGCCGGTCCTCGTTCTCCTGGGCTTGCCCGGCAACCTCGCCAACGGGACGAATCGCGTGGGTATCCTTCTGCAGAGCGTCGCGGCCGGGTGGCGTTTTCACCGGGCGGGTGTGAGCGGACTCCGCGAGGCGTGGGGAGTCGTACTGCCCGTCGTCCTGGGGTCGGTTCTCGGGGCAACGCTGATCTCGGCCGTCTCCGATCGTACCTTCGAGAGGCTTTTTGCGATCGTGATGCTCGTGCTGCTGGTCCCCACCCTGCGGCCCGCTCCGGGCCTTCGGGCGCCGCGAAAGCTCCCGCGAGCCGTGCACGGAGTCCTTTTCTTTGTCGTGGGCCTTTACGGCGGCGCCTTCCAGGCCGGTGTGGGGCTCCTTCTCGTTTTCGCGCTTTCTTCCCTCGGCTACGACCTCGTGCGGGCGAACAGCATCAAGGTTCTGGTCATCGCCGTGCTTACCGCCGTGGCCGTTCCGGTCTTCGTCTGGCGGGGACAGGTAGCCTGGCTTCCCGCCCTCGTCCTCGGATCGGGCTTTACCGCGGGTGGTTTTCTCGGGGCGAAGCTCGCGGTCGAGCGCGGCGAGCGCATCGTCCGTCCCGTTCTGGCGGGGTCCGTCCTCGCGCTCGCGGCGAAGATGCTGGGGCTTTTCTGAAGACCTGGGGTGTCGTCCGACGCCACTACGACCGCGGGTGCAACGACCGCGGGCGACGAATCTCGCAGCTCCTGCCGAAGGACGGGGCTCTCCTCTCGGGCCGAGCCCTGCGGGAGCGGCGTCCGCTCTCCGAGAGAGGGCCCGGGCGCGATTCTCTCACTGCGCGAGCGGATCGCACGGCTCTTCGCGACCGAACGGGAGCTCGAGCGGTTCGGCCGCGTCGCAGATTCCGTTGCAGAAGTTCTCGATCCTCCCGCCCGGACGGAAGAAGTGGAGCAGTTGCTGGATGGACGCCGGGATGAAGCCACGGAGCCCGTGAGGATCGCAGCGGTTCGGTCGTGCCTGGAGGTTCGCGAGAGGCGGGATGAAGGGTGCGTGAGCCGGATTTTCCGGGTCGAAAGAACCCGTGTCGTACACGACGAGGGCGGACGAGAGCGGTCCGGGAAGGTCGGGGATGAGGGGCAGGTCGCGGACGAACGATCCTTCGAGGTTCGGAAGTCCCAGCGTGCGGGCGGCGATTTCGGTCGCCTGGTTCGACACCTGCTGGTCGAGCCAGGCCATGGTCATGAGCACGTTCTTCGGATTCGTGCCGGGCAGCGGATTTTCCGTGATGTGGGTCGCATAGCCCGCCGACTCTCCCTTGGCCCAGAGCTCCTCGAAAATCCCGATTCCGAGGGCGACTTCCATGGGATCCGTGATCTGGGTGAGACGCAGCGCGAGCTCGAAGTCGAGAAACGGTGTCGCCCGCTGGAGGAGGATCGAGAAATTCATGGCGGGCACGTCCACGTTCACGTTCGTCACGTCGGGCGAGAGAGCCGCGAACATGAGGCCCATGATCCCCCCCAGGCTCGCTCCGAAGTAGTAGAGCTCCCCCTCGGGACCCTGGAGGAGGCCCGTTCCTTCCGGTGACTGGAAAGCCGGGTGGCGGTTGAAAACACCGCGCTTCATCATCCGGGCGAGCACGAGCGTGTTGAGCTGGCCCTGCCGCAGCCGGTCCGGAAGAGCGGGGAAATTCCCGAGCTGGAAGACGACCTGGTCGACGATGAAGCTCGGCGGGGGGTCGATGTCTCCCCTCGAGAGTCCCCACCAGTCCGTGGCTCCGAGGACGAAGTCGAGGTCGGAGAGGAGCGACGAGTTCTGCTCTTCGAGGAGTCCTTCGAGGGTTCCCCGCCCGGTGCCGAAAAGCCCGTGCCCGACGACGAGGCCGGGCTTCGGAGTTCCCCCGTCCTCCAGCGCCGTGCACGGGATCACGATCGTGAAGGGCGGATGCGTAACCCCGTTCTGGACCGGAACTCCCTGCTCGTCCAGATGAAGGCGGCCCGGGAAGCGTCGGTCCGCGGCCGGGTCGTGCGTAAGGAAGAGCGGCACCTCGTACGTGCCTTCCACCTGCCGCCATACCAGAGTGCCCTCGCGGCACTCGTTTTCGACGACGCGATCGACGGTGAAGGTCTCCGTCCCTTCGGCGACCTTCGCCTCGAGCCAGGCGAAGGCCTGATCGCGCATGGAGAGCATCTCCCCGGTGAGGCTTTCGTCGCTCTGTGTGACGAAATCGAAGGCGAGCACCAGGGATTCTCGCGAAATGCCCGCGGCCTCGAGCAGTGCAAAGAGCTCCTCGAAGTGCTCCCGCCGGGCCTCGAGGGCCGGGATGCTCGAAGGCCGGCGGTCTCGAAGCGCCGCGAAGACGGGCTCGGCTTCGACGGGAGAGCCGTCGGGGTGGCGCAGGTTCCGAAACGCCACGACGTACCGCCGTGCCGGCCGCAGGCTCGTCGCGGGCCTCAGAAAGAGAACCTGCCGTTTCGGGTTGTCGGCGGCCCGGATGTCGGGCTCGATGAAGTGAAGGATTCGCTCGCCGGTTTCGGCATCCAGGAGCACGGTCGGGCTGTCGGGGTCGAGCGACCGCAGGTCGTACGTGCGCGTCTCGGGAAGGAGGCGAGAGGCACCGGAAAGCTCGGGGTCTACGCCGCCGGGGAAGTGGACGAGAATCTGCACGGTCGGGGCGAATCCGTCGACCGTGTTGTAAGGCTCCGGAGAAAGCTTCCGCCCGGCCTGCTGGATCATTCCGACTTCGGGGATCCGAAGCCGCCATCCGGTGGGCGTGTCGGCGGGTTCGAGAAAGCGCGAAGAAGGGTAGGGAAGCAGGCATTCCTCGTCGTTCAGAATTTCGCACTCGTCGGGATGCCGGAGCTCGATCGCTTCGAAGAAAACCGAGCCCGTGGCAGGGCTCCCGTCCACGGGGAGGAGAACCGAGAGGACGTGCCGCCCCTCGGGCACTTCGACGCTCCCGCGGATCGTGCCGTTTTCGACGAGGACTTCGGGGACGACGGGTTCGCCGTCGACGGAAAACGAAGCAGCGGAAGCCGAAGCGCCGGGCGGAAGCTCGAGGACGAAGTCCACCCTACCGGCCAGGACGAGGGCGTTCTCTCGCGGTTCGTCGAACGCGAGGATTTCCGCCGGGCTCCGGGTCGGCGACGGGCTCGGGGAAGGCGGCGGAGTGGACGTCGGGGTGAGAGAGAGCGTGGGAGTCGCCGTGGCGGTGAGAGAAGGCGTCCGGGTTGCCGAAGCCGTGCGTGGGGGCGAAGCGGTCGCGGGAGGTGCGGCGGATGCGGTGGCCGTCGGGACGAGCGTAGGGGCGGGCGTTTCCCCGGGACCGTTCCCGTCGTCGTCGCAGGCCACGAGAAGGAACGAGGCCAGGACGAGAAGCGACCCGAAGGCGAGTCTTCGAAGCGATGTCGCGAACATGGCCGCTCCATCTAAGCCACGCGGGGAACTTTGACAACGAGAGGACACTCCCCCGCGCGGCGAGCGGTATTTCGGCACCGTTTTCCGGTCCGGTCGGCCGCCTCTACGAGCTTTCCTGGCTAGCGGCCGGCGAGCGGTGCTCTTCCGAAAGCGGGCCAGATCCTGCCGACACCGGACACTGCCCGGATCGCGATCCAGCCGGCCGTGACCCACCAGATGGCTGCAAGGTCTCGGTTGCCACCGGCTTCCAGGGCCAAGAGCATCGACGCTCCCACGACCGTCGCGAGCATCATGGCGTTTCTCAGATATCCGTAGTCGCTCGCACCCCAGTGGATGCCGTCCGTCACGAACGCGAGGGCGTTGAGCGGCTGCGCCAGAGCCGCGACGGGCCAGGCGGAAAAAAAGACCGGCCCGGCCGCCGTCGGCACGAGCAGCCATGCGACACCTTTTCCGGTCGCGAGCATGAGGAGGGAGAGGCCGGCCCCGGTAAGAAGCCCCCAGAGGCAAGCGATGCCGGCCGCACGACGGGCTTCGCGCACCCGGCCGCCGCCGAGGAAAAAGCCCACGAGACTCTGCGCCGTGGCGGCGTAGCTGTCGAGGACGAGCGCCGTGAGGATCCAGGCCTGTCGGATCGCCTGGTGGGCAGCGCCGGTCTCGGGGCCGATCCCGGTCGCAGCACGCGTGGCGAGGACGAGAAAAAGAAGGAGCATCCCGGTGCGGAGAAAGAGGTCTCTGCCGATGCGGAGGAGGCGGAGAAAGTCTCCCGGACCGAATCGTCCTGCGAGACCGAGTCCGACCCGCAGCGCTCGTACGGCCCAGAAGCTCCCGAGCCACTGACTTGCCGTCGTCGCCCAGGCCGCCCCTGCGACCCCGAGCCCCGGAACGCACCCCGAACCGTAGATGAGAAGGGGATCGAGGCAAATGTTGAGTCCGCTCACGAACGCGGCGATCCAGAGCGGCGTCTTCATGTCTTGCATTCCGCGGAAAGCCCCGAAGGCCGCGAGCACGACGAGCGTGGGAGGCACGCCGAGAAGCCGCACGCGAAGGTAGGCGACCGTCGGTGCCTCGAGTTCGCCGACCGCAGCCATGAAGCGTGCCGCCGCCGGGGCGAGGAACCAGAGAGCCACCGAGGAGACGATCCCGCATGCCGCGGCCGCCGAAAGCCCGAGCGCCGCGAGACCGGCCGCTCGGTTCCTCTCGCCGCGTCCCAGCGCGGCTGCCACTTCCGTCTGGGTGCCGATACCGACGAAGTTGAAGACCCAGAGAAAACCGGAAAGGAGGCTCGTGGCCGCCCCGAGCGCGGCTGCCGGTACGCTGCCGAGCCGGGCGACGAAGGCGGTGTCGGCGACCCCCGCAAGCGGTTCGACGAGCAGCGAGAGGAGGACGGGGAAGGAGAGCGAGAGGAACGTCCCGTGGGGGCGTTCCAGAAAGGGGTGCGCCACCCGAGGCATCCCGCCCGGCGGCGGCTTCAGTCGGGAACGAAGAGGTTCGTCCCGTTCTCGGGCCGGACCCTGCCTTTTCGTCCGACTCCCTCCTCCCGCGTGAAGGACGCGAGGAGCTCCGGGTCCGCCGGGAGGTGGGAAAGGAAGCGCTTGCGGTTCTCGAGCCGGCCGAAAACGAAGCCTTCCACGGGTTTCCCTTCCCGGTCGTGGAAAACGGTGTACGTTTCCACGTACGCTCGGCCTTCGGGGCGAAGCTCGAAAGCGGGACCCACGAGCGCGTCGATGTCGGCCTGGAGCCTTTCGTGGTCGAGCCGGGTCCAGCGCCCTCGCGGAGGAGGCTCGGACGAGTAGATGCCCACGGCGTGCTTCGTGATGAACCAGCCGAGGGCGCTCACGAACCCGATCGCGCCGCGACGGCTTCGGAGCTTCTCGATCATCGTCGCGATCGCGTGGGTCGTGTAGTTGTTTCCCGGCCCACCGTGGTAGGGTAGCCCGCCCGTCACCGTGAGGGGCCGTGGATCGTCCTCGCGAATGCCGATCATGTCCCGGGCGATTTGCACGGCCGAGGGGAAGCAACTGTAGAGGTCGAAGAAATCGACCCGGTCGGTGTCGAGACCCAGCGCCTCGAACGCGGCGCCGGCGAGCCGCCGGATCGCGGGAGAAGAGACGAAGTCGACCCGATCGCTCACGAACCAGCGGTCGTGACCTTCGGCGCCGCACCAGGGGTAGACCCAGCGCTCCCGGGGGATGCCGAGCGAACGGGCGAACTCCGCGGACGCGAGCAGCACGGCCGCTCCCTGGTCCACCTCCATGATGGCGTTCATGTACTTGGGGTACGGGAAGCCCACCATCCGGTTCTGTGGCGTGACCGTGGCGATCGTGCGGGCGTCTTTCCCGTCGCGGAACCAGGCATACGGGTTTTCCGCCGCGACGGCGGCGAAACGTGCGCACAGCTCCCCGAGCCGCCGGAGGTGTTCTTCGATGGTCCAGCCACGCGAGGCACGGATGGCGTTTTCGAAAAGTGGGTAGACCTGCGTGGGAAGGCGCAAACCGTGGGCACTCTCGTGTTCGCTCGTCCCCGGGCGTTCGTCACCGAGGACGGTCGGCGGAGGGGCCTCTTTTTTCGTCCACGCCAACGCGAGACCCGATTTCCGGGCCGCACGGAGCGTGTGGATTGCTTCGGCGCCCGCGAGGAGGGCAAAGCGAGTTTCGCCGCGGGCGATCCGGCTGGCGAGCTCGTTCAGGAGAAACTGCGGCGTGTTGCCGCCCACGGTCGTGTAGATTTCGGTCGCGGGTCTCGCCCCGAGCGCTTCGGCCACAAAACGCGGCGCGTTCGCGTAACCCGCCGCCAGGATGTGGACGACGGCCACGCAGTCGAGTTTCTCCAGTGCTCCGGCAGGGAGCCGAGCGTCTTCGGCGGCACGCCTTGCGGCTTCCACCATGAGGCCGAGCGGCTCGAGCGCTTCGCGTGGCTCGACGTCTTTTTGCGTGATCTGGCCGCCACCCACGAGAACGGGGAGATTTTCGTCCATTGCTTCCTCCGGTGCCCCGGCAGTTTGCCAGGCTTCACGCCCGAAGGAAGGCCCGGAGGCGCGACGCCACCTCCGCGGGTCGGTCGAGGTAGGAGAGATGCCCCGCCCCGGGGACGGTCTCGATTTTCACGGGACCGCGGATCTCTCGTGCGAAACGCTGGGCGTAGCTTCTCGGCACGACGCGGTCTTCCGCTCCCCAGACGAGGAGCGTCGGAGCCGAGATGCGGTGGAGGCGTTTCCACAGCCCGCGGTCGCCGAGGGGCCAGAGAAGCCTCGCCGCCGCTTCTGCCGCCCGTGCGGTGAGGACCGTCCACTCGAGTTCGTCTTCCCCTTCCGGGCGCGCGAAGAACCCCGCGAGTTTTTCGGGTGCGGCCGAGAGGAAAGCGGGTATCTCGGCGGGCGGCACGGCGAAAACGTCGGCCACCGGGTCGTGCTCGTCGAAAAGCCCGAGCGGAGCGCAGAGCACGAGTCGTTCGACCATGGGCCTGCACAGGGCGGCGATTTCGGCCGCGATCATGCCGCCCACCGACGCCCCGACCAGTACCCCTTGCTCGAAGCCCGCGGCCTCGAGAATGTCGAGCGTGGCCGCGACCCAGTCCACGATGTCGTCGAGCTCGTGGTGGCCCGTCGCGCCCGGGAATCCGGGAAGCGCGGGAACGAGCACGCGGTGCTCCGAGGCCAGCGGGTCGAGAAACTCCGGCCAGCGCGGCGTGCCGCCGAAACCTGCGAGAAAGGCGAGAGGCCGTCCCGTGCCCTTGCTCCAGACCCGCGAGCGGACGGGTCCCAGATCGAGCGTCTCCTCTTCGAGTCTCATGCGGCAGCCTCCCGGGGGACGGCTCTTTTTTCGAGCGGCCGCGGCCACCAGCGGTCCTCCCACTCGTCGTCGAACAGGTCTCGGATCTGCGGGAGCACGCGGCGGGCGAAAAGCTCCGTGTTGTAGGTCGTGAGTTCCCGGCTCATGTTGCCGAACTGCAGCAGCAGCATGAGGTGTCCCACGTTCAGGTTTCGTGCGACCTCGCGGAGTTTGTCCGCCACTTCGTCGGGATTGCCCGCGATCACGAAGCCCTGCTCCACGATGTGCCGGAACTCGGGCTTGGCGAAGCTCAGAGCCTTGTTCGCCTGCGAGGCCTGATCGGCTGCCTGAGCCACCATGGATTTCACTCGGGCCCGCAACGTGCCTTCCGTCACGTAGCCCGGGGGATTGACCCAGCGGGTGTCGACGTGGAGGCAGCGGCCGTAGAAGTACTCCGCGGGCTCGCGGTAGATGTCCATGGCTTCGGCCGTGGTTTCGGCGACTCCCACGAACTGGAGGAAGCCCGCCCGGTAAGGGTTCCGGTCTTTTCCGAGCCTGTCCATTTCCTGCCAGAACCCCTTCATGGTGGCTTCGCCCGCTTTGTAGCCGAAGTAGGAAAGGTAGGAGTAAACGTAATCTTTCTCCGCGCACCAGCGCCACGTCTCCACCGAGCCACCACCGGGAATCCAGATGGGCGGGTGCGGGCGCTGGACGGGGCGGGGCCAGGGGTTCACGTAACGAAGTTGGTTGAAACGGCCGTGGAAAACGAAGGGTTCGTCGGTCGTCCACGCGCGCAGGATGAGATCGTGGGCCTCGTAGTACCGAGCCCGAAGCGTGCTCGGGTTCTGCCCGTAGGCGTAGCAGGTGTCCATGGGCGTCCCCACCGGAAAACCCGCGACGAGCCGGCCGCCCGAGATGCAGTCGATCATCGCGAATTCCTCGGCCACTCGGGTCGGGGGGTTGTAGAGGGCGAGCGAGTTGCCCATCACTACGATGGCCGCGTCCTTCGTCCTGCGGGCCAGGGCTGCGGCCATCAGGTTCGGCGACGGCATCAGTCCGTACGCGTTGGCGTGGTGCTCGTTCACGCAAATGCCGTCGAAGCCCATCTCCGCCGCGTACTCGAGCTCGTCGAGAAACTCGTTGTACAGCTCGTGTCCCCGCACGGGATCGAAGAGCTTCGGGTCGATGTCGACCCAGACCGAGGGGTAGCGTTCCCGGAAGTCCTCGGGGAGGTCCGTGTACGGCATGAGGTGGAAAAAACACACTTTCATTTCGGCCTCCTATTCGGGCACGAAAACGTTCTTGCCTCCTGTGTGGGAGACCCTGCCGCGGCGCCCGACGCCCTCGGTTCGCTCGAGCTCTTCGAAGAGCTTCCGGTCGACCGGCGTGTTCGCGAGAAAGCGTTTCTCGTCGGCCGTGCGTCCCACGACGATCGCCTGCGCCGGGAGTCCCTGCCGGTCGTGGACGACGGTGTAGGTTTCGATGCGGGCCTTGCCGGCGGCCTCCCGGACGAACTGCGGTCGCGGGATCCGCTCGAGTTCGGACCGGTCGGCGTCCGGGTTCCGGAAGCGGGGTGCCTCGTCGGGTGGGTCGGTCGAATAGACGCCCACCGAATGCTTCGCGAAGTACCAGCCGAGGCCGCTCACGAGTCCCCACTTTGCCTCGCCGCGGCGTAGTTTTTCCACCATCGTGGCGACGGCGTGGGTCGTGTAATTGCTGCCCGGTCCCCCGTGGTAGGGGAGCCCGCCGGTCACGGTCCACGGCCTCGCGTCGGCTCGCGAGAACCCGAGCATGTCCCTTCCGATCTGGACGGCGCACGGAAAACAGCTGTACAGGTCGAAGAGTCCGACGTCGGCCGCCGACGCACCTGCGGTCTCGAGTGCCCGCTCGGCCGCGAGCCGGAGGGCAGGCGAGCTCACGTAGTCGCGGCGCTCGGTGAAAAACCAGTGATCGTCGGCGTCGCCGACACCGCGGACGTACACCCACTTCGAAGAAGGGATCCCGAGTTTTCGGGCCGTGCTGGCGGATGCGAGCAGCAGTGCTGCTGCCTGGTCGACGTCGAGAAGCGCGTTCATGAACTTGGGATACGGGAAAGAGATCATCCGGTTCTCGGCCGTGACCGTCGAGATCTCCTCCGCACTGCGTTCCTTCGGGAACCAGGCGTACGGGTTGCGCGCGGCGACTTGCGAGAGGCCCTGGCAAAGGGCACCGAGCTCCTGCCGGTGCGATTCCATGTCGAGTCCATAGTGGGCTCGGAGTGCGTTCTCGAAAAGCGGGAAAATCTGCACGGGTGCCCTGGCCCCGTAGAGTACTTCTTCTTCTCTCGTTCCCGGGCGCGGATCGCCGACGATTTCCGGCTCGGAAGACGAGTCGGTTTCCCAGGCGAGCGGCCGGCTTTCCCGGAGTGCCTTCCGCACGGTTCTCAGAAGTTCGACGCCACCTACCAGCGCGAGATCGAGCTTCCCGCCCGCGATCTCGCGCGCGATGCGGTTCACGAGCCACTGGCCGCTGTTCCCTCCGGGCGTCGTGTAGAGTGCTCGCTCCGGCTTCGCTCCGAGTTTTTCCGCGAGAGCCCTCGGAAGGTTCGTGTACCGCCAGGACACCAGGTGTACGACGGCCACGGTTCGGACGTGACGCCACAAGGCGTCGCCCACTCCCGTGTCTTCCGCAGCAGCGCGGCAAACTCGGGCGAGGACTTCGAGGGGAGAAGGCGGCCGGTCCAGGTCGACTTCCCGTTGGGTCCACTGAGCTACCCCGACGACGAGGGGAATCCGGTCCTCCGCTCCCTCCATGACGGCGCGACACTCGCGCCTATCGCATTTTGCGGCTTGACTCAATCACGGATGGGACGTTTTTCACCCCGTTCTTCCGCCCCCGCCCCCCGGACGCGACGGAGCGCGTCCCTCCGGATGACCGCGCGTTCGCGGATGGCGTGGACGTGGGTGCCCGAACACGAACGCGCGCGCCCATTCGCCCCCGCCCCCCGGACGCGACGCGGCGCGTCCCTCCGGCGGAGGTGCCTGCTTGCGGCAAGGGGCGCTTCCCGGATAGGCAAAGCCCTATGGACTTCCGTGGGAAAGTGGCGCTCGTGACCGGTGCGGCCGTCGGGACGGGGAGGGCGATTGCGTGCTCGCTCGCACGGGAGGGCTGTCACGTGGCCGTGAATTATTCCCGGTCGCAAAAGGAGGCCGAGGAGACGGCAGAGGAGGCACGGAAACTCGGGGTGCGTGCGTTGGCTGTCCAGGCGGACGTGGCGAACGAGGCTGCTGTCAGGAAGATGGTCGAGGATGTGGTGGCGGAGTTCGGACACCTCGAGATCCTGGTGAACAACGCGGGCGTCACGGTGTTCGTCCCTCACCACGATCTCGAAGCCCTGCGCGACGAGGACTGGGACCGGATTTTCGGGGTGAATCTGAAGGGAGCCTTCTACGCTACTCGAGCCTGCGTTCCGCACCTGAAGAAGGCGGGCGGCGCCATTCTCAACGTCTCGAGCGTAGCCGGCGTGTACGCGACGGGAAGCTCGCTACCGTATTGTGCTTCGAAGGCAGCCCTCAACAACATGACGGTGGCGCTGGCCCGAGCCCTGGCTCCGGAAATCCGGGTCAACGCGGTCGCCCCGGGATTCATCGACACGCGATGGTGGAAGGAGCGCGAGGGCTACGAGGTCGTCAAGAAGTTCGCGGCAGAACGTGCGCCGCTCCGCAGGGTTTGCCAACCCGAGGACGTCGCGCACGTCGCGCTCGAGCTTCTACGCTCGGACGTCGTGACGGGCCAGGTGGTGGTCGTGGACGCGGGGCTCGGAATCGCCGTGTGACCGGCAGGTACGGCCGCCTTGTCACGACGTCCGTGCCGGAGGGACGCAGCTCCGTCGCGTCCACGATGAACGCCGTCGGTGAACACCACCACGGCCACGACAGAGCGTGGCCCTCCGATCGCATATTCGAGACGCCGCGCCGAACGCGGCCGCCATCCGGAGGGACGCGGCTCCGTCGCGTCCACGATGAACGCCGTCGGTGAACACCACCACGGCCACGACAGAGCGTGGCCCTCCGATCGCATATTCGAGACGCCGCGCCGAACGCGGCCGCCATCCGGAGGGACGCGCTCCGTCGCGTCCCCGCGACCTCAACCTGCGGCGTGTTTTTCCGTTCCTATGGCTTTGGCCAGAACGTCGGGCTCGATCGGTTGCCCCCGTCTGCCGCGTCCCGTCTCGAGCGCTTTACGCCTCCACCGCTCCAGACCTTCGCGGAGCCAGTCGGGGTTGATTTCCAGGGTCTGGCAGATGTTCTGGAACGAAAAGGGCCAGTCTCGGTCGTCGGAGAAGATCCACTGACAGGCTTCCTCGAAAAGCTGGCGCGCGTGGTGATCCTTCGCGAAGGCGTACTTCTGGTAGCAGTCGAGCGCGTCCTCGAGAACCGCAAGCATGAGATGCCGTTCTCCCTGGACACGCGAGGCTTGCCGGAACGCCGCGTAGAACTGTGCCGGTAGGAGCGCATCCGGCTCGAACAAACCCGAGTACCGATCACCTCGATACATCGCCACCTCCCAACGAGCTTCCTGCTTCCTTCACCGTTCCGGGTCGAACCAGTGGACCCGCGAGGCGTCGGCGCGTCGATGCTCGCTTCTCGGTTCCTCCTCCTCCGCCATCCTCCCCACTTCCCGGGTCTCCACCCACGTCCACCGACCCCCCGCGACCGCGAGGAGAACCTTACTTGAGAACCTGCTCCTTGAAAGCCTTGGCGACGGTGAAACGAGCTTTCGTGCGTGCGGGAATCTTGATGGGCTCTCCGGTTTGCGGATTCCGGCCCATGCGTGCCTTGGTTTTCACCTTCTTCCACGTACCGAGCCCGGGGATCTTGACGGGCTCCCCCTTGCGAACGGAGCTCACGATCGTGTTGACGAGCGACTGAATCACCCGATCGACGTCTTTTTTCGAAAGGTTCGTCGCCTTGGCGAGTTTTTCCAGAAGCTGCGACTTGGTCATTGCTTTGGCCATCTTGCCTCCTCCCCTCGTTGTGACTTCGGTTCCGGCAAAAGCTCCGGACGCAGGAAAACGACGCCTAATTGCACCCAGTGAGGCGAGAATGTCAAGAGAAAGAAGGCACGACACGGTGAAAAATCCGGCCTTTTTTACCCCCTTCCGGCAGGCGCCCTGGCACGAGGGTTGCTCGACTGTCCGTTCCGACAAGGACTGCCGCCGCCCCGGCCAGCCGATCGGTCCCGCGTTGACAGGCTCGGCAACACGTGTAGCGTGGGGACGTTCGGGGGGTTCTACGGCTTTTCTCCACGGACGACCCGGGCTTCGGCGCTTCGTTGCACTCCTGCTCTTCGTCTTGCCCTCCTCCGCCGGCGCATTTTCGCTCCGGTTACGAGATCCCGCCTTTCTCGCCTCGCTGCCCAGGCCTCCCTGCGGCGAGGGAGAGCCGTCGGTCCGGCTTCTCCTGCGTTCCCACCGGGGATCGGTAGGAGATTGGCGCGTGTCCTGTACGTCGTGGAAAAGGCGGCGGGGTACCTGGATTTCCGCCGTGCCCGGTGGGCCGATTCTGTTGCTCGGAAAGCGCTCGTTGACTCTTCTCCGCCTTTCGACGGACGACCCGGTCCTGGTGGGGTCGGAGCCGGGAGAGGTCGAGATTGTCTGGGATCTCGGGTCGGCGCTTCGTTGCCGCTCCTTCCCGTCGCCGGGGGTGGGGAGCTACGGGGTTATCCGATTGGGGCACGCAACCCGGGTTTGCTCGGGGCTGCCACCGAGCGAAGGCAGCCCCGAGCTTCGAATGATCGAGCCACCCCACGGGTCGCTCGTGGCCCCGGGCGCCGTGGACGTTCGGGGCTCTGCCGTCTCGGCCCCCGAAGGGGCTTACGTGACCGTGAACGGCTTCCCCCTGCCGCTCGGACCCGGAGGCGAGTTCCAGGCCCGCCTTCCCGTGCCTTCCGTGCCTTTCTTCCCCGTGCTTTCCGAACTGGTACTTGGCTTCGAAGTTCTGGCTCGAGACCGCGTCGTCGTTCTTCCCGGGCCGTTTCTGCCTCGGGGCCACCTGGTCCCGGGAGGGATCTCGGTGAGGCTTACGGAAAGCGGTCTCGACAAGCTCGAGGCTGCTGCGACCGAAGCTCTTCTTCTTTCGGCCGAGGACGTCCTCCCCCCCGGGACGAAGGTCCTCGACGACCGATGTGTGTTGCGAGCTCCACTGGTCGGCTGTCTCGAAGAGGTGGACGCCACCGTCGACGAGATTACCCTGGAGGGGGCGGAGATCCACTTCGACGCCGTCGAAGGGGCGCTCGAGACCGAGCTTCTTCTCGAAGGCCTCGCGCTCGTCGTCGACGTGGACGGTACGACGGCGGACTGCACGGTGCGCATACGGGTCGATGCGACGACGGTCCGCGCGTTTTTCGACCTGCTACCGGAGCCCGAGGACCCGACGCGGATCGGGGTCGACCAGACGGGTCCCGTCTCGGTCGATTTCTCGGGCTTCCACGAGACGGCGAACTGCAGCGGCGTTCTCGGCTCGGTCGTCGAGCTTCTCCTGCCGGACACCGAGGCGCTTTTGCGCGGGGGCTTGGAAGATTTGCTCGGGGACCCCGACGGCCCCGGGCCTCTGGACGCTCCCCTCGCCGAAGCTCTGGAGGTCGAGCTCTCGGACCTGCGGGTCGACGGCCAGGTGGTGGCCGAACTTTTCGAACTTCGCGGGGTTTTCTCGACGATCGAGGAGGACGCGGAAGGGGTCGTTTTCGTCCTCGATGCCGGCGTCGGTGCCCTCCGGCCTTCGGTCGAGCTTCCGGGTTCCCATCACGTGGCGGAGATGGCCCCGGACCTCCGGGGCGACCCCGCGGGAGCATCCCACGACATGGGCCTTTGCGTCTCGACGTCGTTTCTCGACCGGTTTCTCTCGGCAGCCAGCGAGGCGGGACTTTTCCGGGCAAGGTTGCGAGAGCTCCCACTCGTTCCGCCCGTTCCGCTGAGGGCCGGAGTTCTCGCGTTTTTCCTGCCCGCGTTCGCCCGGCTCGATCCCGAGCTTCCCGTCGAAATCGACGTTCGGGCCACGGTGGCACCGTTCTCCACCGGTGCCCCGGGGCCTCGGGGCGAAGTGCGCGATTTGCTGGTCCCTCATCTTCTGGTCGAAGTCCTGGATCCGAACTCCCGTCTTTTACGCTTTGCGGTCGACGGGACGGCAGGGCTCGAAGTCTTCGCACTCGGAGAGGACGGCACCGTGCGGCCTGCGGTTTCCCTCCCGGATCCCCGAAACCTGACGATCGTCGTCCTCGAGAACCGGGTCGGAGCCCGAGTGGAGAATCTTTCGCGGTCTCTCGGTCTCCTTTTCACGCTCGCGGGCTCGGGGTTCGAATTACCCCCGCTTTCTTTGCTCGGGGTAGGCGAGCTTGCCTTCCTTCCGGACGAACCGCGAACCAAGGGCGGAATTCCCTGCATTTTCGGAGAGTTGGAGCCGGCTACCCAGGGCTCTTCGGGAAGACGGAAGACCGCTTTTTGACACCTTCTGTGTCAGCTTCTCTTGCCGTTGCCGTAGAGTCCGCTCGGGCGAAGCTGTTGGCACGGGACTTGTACGAGCGCTTGTCCGGTCCAGTGGCAGAAGGAAAGGACAATGAAAGCGCAACCGAGCAGGAACGTACAGGGGAAGGGCTCGAGCGGTGTTCCCGCGGGAGCATCCCGCGGAGGGGGTCTTCGTTCGGGGAAAAATTCGCCTTTTGCGGCTCTCACCCACGACCTGCGGGAAGCTCTCTGGTGTATTGCCGGGTACGCGGAGTGGATCGAGAACGCGGGGGAGTCCCTGCGAGTCCGGGAGGCCGCGGAGAGCATCGTGCGCCTCTCGAGGGTCGTGACCGAAATGGTGGACGAGCTCGGCGCGCACGCCCGCTTGGACGGTGAGGGTTCGTCCCCCGGCAGCGTGTCCTACTCGCCGAGACAGGTCCTGCTGCAGTGCGCCGAGGCCTTCTCGTGGCGCTGCCAGGAGAAAGGCCTCGAGTTCGAAGTCTCTCCACCCGACGAGGGCGTCGCCGTGGGAGATCCCGCGGTCCTGCGCCGGGTGCTGATCAACCTTCTGAGCAACGCGGTTCGCTACACCCCGAGCGGAAAAATCAGCCTGCGGGCAGTTCTCGGACCCACGTCGCTCGCGGTGTCCGTCTCGGATACGGGGATCGGAATTCCTCCTTCTATGCGAGAGCGCATCTTCGAAGAAGCCGTCCGCCTCGACGAAGCCAGGAAACTCGCCCCTCTGGGTAGTGGCCTCGGCCTCGCCACGGTGAAGCGGCTCGTCGAGGAGTCGGGAGGGGCCGTGCGGGTGTCCGGGACGGCCACGGGTGGAACGCGGTTCGACGTCGTTCTCCCCAGGTTCGCCCGTGAGCCTTCGCGCACCGGGGCGCGAGATCTTGCCGTCTAGGCACGGGAAGACGGAGCCTGGCGGAAGGGGTTCGCTTCTCCCCGGGCGAGGCCCGAACCGTCGCGCTCGCTCGGGACGGCCGGCATTTCGCTCCGGGCTCGTCGGCTTCTCGTAATCCGCCGCACCGGCCGTGAGGTTGCTCGGCAGCCCTCGTTTCGCCGCGTGCCCTTCGGGTGCTAAGGATAGTTCCGCGGAGGGGTGGCCGAGCGGACGAAGGCACCGGTCTTGAAAACCGGCGACCCGTGAGGGTCCGTGGGTTCGAATCCCACCCCCTCCGCTCCGGTCCCCCCCGGCGGTCACCCCCACGGACTCGCGCTTCCCCGCCTGCCGGGTTTCTCGGCACGGAAGTAAGGTCGAACCGTGGCGCGGCTTCGGGAGATCTCCCGGGCTCGGTTCGGGCCGAGCCAAGAGCGGGAGCCAAAACCGACCCGCGCGCAAGGAGTTCGGTTACCTCCCCGCTCTGCGGCCGCCCGGGACCGAGCGAGGCGTGCCACCGCGGTAGGAGCGAACCCGAGGCGTTCGACGCCGAGCGGCGGTCTTACGACATCGGATCGTTGTCCCCCGCAGTCTCCGAAAAGGGTCGTACGTTCTCGGTAAGAGGGCCCGAAAATTCCTACTTTTCCAGAATTGTGACGGGGTCCCTCCGCGAGCGATCCTCTTTGTCGACTCGTCCCGAGTAGGAGGCCGATATGCAGGGCAAGCAGCATTTCGTGGTTGCCGTCACCTCGGGCGTTCTCGCCCTTTTCTTCTCCGTTCCCGTAGCGCGTGCCGGTTGCGGTTGCGAAAAGCCGCCCCCGCTACCCGCCTCCGTTCGCCCTCACTTCGCCTACCCGGGCGCGACGGTGATCGTCTTCGGCAGCAGTCTCGTGCCGGGGGACCAGTACGAAGTGCGTTTCCAAAGTGGCACCAAAAACGCTTCGGCCGCGGTCGAGGCGGAGGCGGTCCTCGCTCGGGACCAGGCCGACGGGGTCGAGAAACCCCAGCTGCGGGTCGAGGTCCCCGGCCTTCCGATGGGTCCCACAGCGATCGAGGTGAAGCGCCAGGGCGCGGGTAAGACGGAAGTCGCGATCCCCGATACGGACTTCACCGTCGTGGCTCCGCCCGTCGTGCTTCCGAACGGCGACGCCGTCATCGAGGTGAACGGATACCGGACAGGCGTCGACCGGAACGGGACGGCTTACGTCACGTTCGACCTTTCGAACGTACGGGCCGCGACCTCCTTCTCGGGCTTCGCCGTCGCCATGCCGTTCCGGCTTCGACCGGAGGACACGAAAATCTACAACCTCCAGGGTTACTACTTCGAAGCCCTCTCGGACGACCCCACGATCGCCGGTGTGCTCGACGCTCCGCCCGACGAGACGGAGGAGAGCGATGCCGTGTGGTACTGGCGTCACGACTTCCAGGCTTACCAGGACGCCCATGTCCCGGGCGGCACGTACGAGCTCTCCGCGGACGACCCGGACTACTGGCACGCCGACGGAACTCCGCACATCGACCACAATCGCATCGTGTTTGCCATCCCCGCGACCCTGCGGGACGGCTCGCAGCTCCCGGCGGGACGGACGAAGCCCTTCAAGCTGCACCTCGAACAGTACAACCAGCCGTGAGGCCCGAGGCGCTCGCCGTGCCGAGGGAAACGTAACTTTCGGGGTCGAGAACGACGATGGCGAGAAAATCCCGTCCCTCTCCCAGTGGTCACACGATCCTGGTCGTCGACGACCAGGAGGAAGTCCTGCTTTCGGTCCGAAAACTTCTCGAGCGTGAAGGGCACCGCGTGCTCACCGCCGAGAGCGGTCCGATCGCCCTCGAACTCTTCCACGAACACGACATTCACCTGCTTCTGGTCGACTACTTCATGCCGCGGATGACGGGCGAGCAGCTCATCCGGGAAATCCGGCGCTTCGACCCCTACGTGCAGATCATCCTGCAGACCGGCTATGCGGGCGAGAAGCCCGCCAGGCGGATGATGGCCGAGCTCGACATCCAGGGGTACCACGACAAGGCCGACGGTCCGGACAAGCTTCTCCTCTGGGTGGACTCGGCGCTCAAGGCCCACCGATTGCTCGCGGAGATCCGCGAGCGAGAACGGCTGCAGAGAGAGCTCGTGGCCAACGTGTCCCACGAGTTCCGGACCCCGCTGAACATCATCCTCGGTTACGTCGATCTTCTGCAGGAAGGAGCTTACGGGTCGCTCCCCGAATCCACGCGTGCCCCCCTCGGGTCGATCCGCAAAGCGGTCGGGAACCTGACGGAGCTCGTGTGCGACTTTCTGAGCTACGCCAAGGCGGAAGCGGGGGTCGTCCAGTCCGATCCGGACTGGGTCGAGACCGCGGAAGTCGCGCGAGAGCTCGCGCGTCTCGGGAATTTTCTGCTCGAGGGAAAGGACGTGAGGTTCACCCTCGACGTGACGGGGGCGCCGAGTCGACTCTACACCGACGCCGTCAAGCTCCGAACCATTTTGCGCAATCTGGTGAGCAACGCGGCCAAGTTCACGGCCGAAGGCGAGGTTTCGCTTCGGATCCGGGCGGAGAACGGGCGAGTTCGTTTCGCCGTCGAGGACACCGGACCTGGAATCCCCGCGGACAAGATGGAGATCGTGTTCGAACCGTTCCGGCAAATCGACGGTTCTTCGACGCGGCAACACGGGGGTATCGGTCTCGGCCTGGCTCTTTCCCGCAAGCTCGCGCGGATCCTCGGCGGTGACATCGAAGCTTCGAGCGAGCCGGGCCGCGGGTCCGTTTTCGCGCTCGTGCTTCCGGTGCCCGCGGGCGAGCTCGGCACGCCGGTGGCGACCGTCGAGTGCGGGGCCGTGGCGTCCGCCGAGGCGGTAGTCTCGTAGGGGCGAGGCTTCTCTCACCGAACGATGGAAAGAGCCGCGAAGGACAGGATGACAACCTCGGGCGTCCCGCTGTGGAGGCGGTCGGCACCGCTTTCCGGGGTCCTCCTGGCCGCTGCGCTCTACACGGCCGCGTGCCCTCCCTACGAACGGTGGGTTGCCGCGTGGGCCGTGCCGGGACTTCTCTTCCTCGCAGCGGCAGGCCTGGGCCCTCGCAAGGCTTTCGGCGCCGGAGTGCTTTTCGCGTTCGTGATCGGGTACGGGATTACGTACTGGGCCCCCGATGCGACGCTCAAATATTTCGACGCCGGACCGTGGGCTGCCTGGGCCTTCGCTCTTGCCGTCTGGTTCGCGTACGGGGGCCTCACCTACGGGCCGCTGCTCTTCGCTTATGCCGTTCTCCACGATCGGGTCTCGTCCGGGCTGCGTCCTCTGGTCGGCGCTTGCCTCTGGGCCGGGGCGGAACTCCTCCGCTCGCGACTGTTCACGGGCATGCCCTGGGAACTCCTGGGCCACACGCAGTACTCGAATCTCGTCTTGATCCAAATCGCCGACCTGGGCGGCGTGTACGCCGTTTCCTTCGTGGTCGCCTTCACGAGCCTCTCGCTCGTCGAAGTGTTCACGGGAAGCAATCGCGGGAGATGGCGGTCCCGCGCTTTGCGGCACGTCGCCCCCGCGGTGGGGCTTCTCGTGTTCACCGTCGCTTACGGCCGGCACTGCGCCCGGTTCCGGATGGCGGAAACCGCTGCCTTGCCTTCCGGGCGAACCGTTGCCGTCGTCGGGGCCGACGTGCCGAATGCCTGGCGGTGGGATCCTGCACGGCTGCGGCGGGTCGTCGACAGGTACGGAAATCTCACGACGATCGCCCTCGCACGTTCCCCCGACCTGGTCGTCTGGCCCGAGAATGCGGTGAGTTTCTACCTGGACCGAGAGCCCGCCCTTCGGGAGGAGCTCGGCGGTCTGGTGGCACCCGTCTCCGGCGCGCTTCTTACCGGTGCGCCACGGTCGGACGGGGGAAACCGCGCCTACAACTCCGCGTACCTCCTGGGTCCGGGCGGGACGATTCTCGACACCTACGACAAGCGACGCCTCGTTCCGTTCGCCGAGTACAATCCCTTCTGGCGGCGCCGGTCCCGCGACGGACAGCCGGCCGAGTTCGCTCCGGGTGGCAGCGCCCGCCCGCTTCGCTGGAACGGCGTCCTGCTCGGTGTCTCGATTTGCTACGAGATCCTCTTCCCGCACCTCGTGCGAGATTCGGTGAGGCAGGGGGCGGAGCTCCTGGTCAACATCTCGAACGATTCCTGGATGGATTCCGGGGACGGCGGGGCCTCCCGACAGCACTTTTCCATGGCCGTTTTCCGAGCCGTGGAAACCCGCCGCTACCTGGTCCGTGCGTCTTCCGGGGGCATTTCCGGATTCGTGACACCGTACGGCGAGATTCGTTCGCTCCTTCGGCCGGACGGCCCCGGCGTCGCAGTCGGAAAAGTCGAACCGCGGCGGGACCTCACGGTTTACGTCCGCTGGGGTGATGCCTGGCTTCTTCTCGCCCTGGCCGGACTTCTCCCGGGCGCTTCGTGGCCGGGTCTGCGAGGCACGGCATGAAAGCGCGGGCCGCCAGGATTCTCGTTCTCGTCACCGGCACGTCGACGTTGGTTCTTCTCGCCGTGGTCGGCGTGAACAGCCGGAGTTGGATCGGCAGTACCTTCCCCGGCTTTTTCGTCATGGCCAATCGCGTCGTTCCGTCGATTTCGCTTCCTTCCTGGCTGGAAGTTCCGAGTTCGCACGTCTTCCAGCGACAGGTTCTCGAAGTCGAGGGACGACCCGTCCGGACGTCGAGAGAAATTTACGAGCGGGTGAGAGCCCTGGGCCCCCGGAGACCCGTCCGCTACGTTCTACGGTCTTCCGACGGTACTCGTAGCGAGGAGGTCGTCCGCTCGAAGATCTTCTCCGGAACGGACTATCTCCTGCTCTTCGGCGCTTATCTTCTCAACGGTCTCGCCTTCGCCGGCATCGCGCTGGCCGTCTTCTGGATGAAGCCCGAGCACCCGGCCAGCCTGGGTCTTTTCTCCGCGGGGCTGGCGACAGGGGTGTTCATCCTCACGGCGGTCGATCTCTACGGACCGCACTGGTTTTTCCGCCTCCACGTGCTGGCCGAGTCGCTTCTGCCGGCCACGTTCCTGCACCTGGGGCTCGTGTTTCCGAAGCGACGCGTGAGCCGGCGAGGCCTCCTTGCCATCTACGCCCCGTTTTTCCTTCTCGCGGCTCTTTACGAAGCGTTCCTCGCCGATCCTTCCGCTTACAGTCTCTTCCACCTGGCGGCCACCGCCGAGTTGCCTCTGGCGGGCCTCGTTCTCATGGGCACCGTGACCTACGATTTCTTCACCACGGACTCGCCGCTTTTGCGGCGCCGAATCGGTCTCGTGGCGCTCGGCAC
Organism: Candidatus Binatia bacterium; assembly: GCA_026004195.1. NCBI lineage: Bacteria > Candidatus Binatota > Binatia (SeqCode) > Binatia bacterium. Next base: position 565,191 of record BPIQ01000002.1, on the reverse strand, counting down.
GGTCGCCGCCTTCCTTTTTCCGAGCCTTCTCATCGGTGCGTCGAGCGCGCTCGGGGGCGGTATCCCCATCAACGCCGGCGCTTTCACGGCCTTTTTGTTCCCGCTCGGGCTCGCCTACGCCATCCTGAAACAGGATCTCTTCGAGATCGACGTCGTCCTGCGCCGGGGGGTTTCCTACGCGATCGTACTGCTGGCCATCTCGGCGGGATACTTCGCTGCGCTTTACGCCTACGGGTCTTTCGTGCCCGGCGGAAGCCTGGTCCCCAGTTCCCCCGGTGCCTTCGCGTCGCTCAACCTCGGCTTCGTCCTTCTCATGGCACCGCTGCATTCGCGAGTCCAGAAGGCCGTCGATCGCGTGTACTTTCGGAACCAGTACGACGCGGACACGGCACTGGCTGCCCTCGGACAGGCCCTGGGCGGGAGTCCGACCGAGGCGGAGATCACGGAGCAAGCCGGCCGGATTTTCGCCGAAACCTTCCGTCCGGACTCCGCCCTCCTCCTTCGGAAAAAGGGCGATCGCTGGGTCCGCCGCTCGGCCGGGGGCGAGGTACGGGAGTTCACGATGGATTTGCCCCGCGAACTTCTCGATCGTCTCGAAGGGGGCGAGAGCGTGGCGCGTTACCGGTGGGACGAAGGCCGGGAGGACGAGATTTCTCGCTTCTGGAGGAACATCGACGCGGAAATCCTCGTTCCGGTGCGCAGCGGGCAGGCGGGCCTCGCTCTTCTGGCTCTCGGGCGGAAAGCCTCGGGGAGGCCCTACAACGTCTCGGACCTTACCTTTCTCCGCGCGGCGGCCAACCAGATCGCGCTCGCGCTGGCCAACGCGGCCGTCCTGGCTCAGGCTTCCGAGCTGAACCGGAAACTCGAGCGCCTCAACGCGAGCCTCGAGGAAAAGGTTCGGGAGCGCACCGCGGCGGTCGAAGCAGCCAACGCGGAACTGAGCCGATCGCTCCGGCAGCTCCGGGTCGCGTACCGCCAGCTCGAAGAAAGCCAGGCCGGACTCCTTCGTGCGGAGCGTCTTGCGACTCTCGGCCGGCTCGCGGCGGGCATCGCCCACGAAGTGAACACGCCCCTTTCCGCGGTGAGAAACGCTCTCAAGGTTCTCGTGGAACTGGCCGAGGAATACGCGGCCTCCATCGACGACCCGCAGGTGAGCCCGGAAGACCACCACGAGATCGCCCGCGAGATGGCGACGACGGCGCGCGCGGCCGTGGGCTGGGCGGAGAAAGCCGCCGCGTTCATCCGCAGCGTCAAGACGCAAGGCCGGGAGGTCGCACGAGGAGAACCCGCACGATTCCAGCTTCGCAAGGTCGTCGAGGAGACCCAGGCGCTCCTCGCCCACCGGCTACGCGCGACATCGTGCACCGTCGAGTATCGGGAAGAACCCGAAGGTCTCGAAGTAGTCGGGGATCCTTCGCGGCTCGGTCAGGTTCTCGTGAACCTCGTCGGGAACGCGATCGACGCCTACGAGGACGCCGGTTCGTCGGAGGGGCGGATCGAGGTGCGGGCCGCCCGCGAGCGGGACAAGCTCGTGGTCGCCGTGCGGGACTGGGCCGGAGGAATCGCGCCCGAGGTACTTCCCCACGTGTTCGAGCTCCTTTTCACCACGAAGGAGCCGGGTCGAGGTACGGGGCTCGGTCTCTGGATTTCCCGGAACCTGGTGGAGGAGGGGTTCGGAGGCACGCTCGAAGTCGTGACCGAACCGGGAGAGGGAAGCTGCTTCGTGGCGACGCTTCCGTTGCGGCCCGGGAGCAGGGAGGCCGACGGGGCGGCACCGAGACCGCCGAAGCCCGAAGACCCGGTACCCTCTCCGCTCCGTTGAGTCGGGTCCGGCGGGAGGCCGGGGGGATTACCCTCTCGGTCGGAGGATCCCGCCGTGTCCCTCGGACTCGGGCCGGAGATCGAGAGCAGGGGTCGCCTTTCCGAGGTAGACCATCGCCGCGGCGAGCCGGCTTCGGACGGCAAGTTTGGCGAAAACCCTGGCCAGGTGGGTTTCGACCGTGCAGGTCCGGATCCGGAGCTTTCGCGCCACTTCGTCGTTACTGATCCCGGACGCGACCCAGGCGAGCACCTCGCGTTCGCGGGGGGTGAGTGCCCCGAGCGCGCCCGCATCGCGCTCGTTGTCTTCCGGCGCCTGGAGCGTTCCGAAGGCTTCGGCCACGTTCGCCGGCAGTCGGGGATCGACCCAGACTCTCCCCCGGGCCACGGCTTGGATGGCATCGGCGAGGACCGCAAGTGGCGTGCTCTTCAGCGCGTAGCCTTTGGCGCCGCCTTCGAGAGCGGAGTGTGCGATCCGGGGACTGGCCAGGCCGGACAGCACGAGAACCTCCGGGGCTCCGGCCTCGCTACGAATGGCTCGGACCACCGCCGTGAAATCCCGGGTCGCGGGCATCCGGTAGTCGAGAAGGACGACGTCGGGTCGAAGTCTTTTCGCTGCCTCCGTGGCTGCCGTTCCGTCCCCGGCTTCGCCCACGACCTCGAAAGGCCCGCTGCGCGGCAGAGCGATCTTGAGCATCTCGCGGAACATGGCGTGGTCGTCGGCGACGAGGATGCGAGTCATTGGACCACGTTCGGCAAGCAATTCCCGCTCCGGCAGTTCGGCGACGAAGGGGCGAGGGAGAAGCGGAGCCAGATGTCGACGGACCGACGCCGATCCCGATTTTCCCGTCCGTTTTTCGCCTCCGGGCGGCCGCGGGGTTGCGCTTGACGAAGCAACTGCCGGGTGGTTGCGCTCGAAAAGTCCGGTCCTTGGCTTCTCTCTCCTCGCTCACGGCGGGGGGTCTCCTCTCGCGCGAGCCGAATTTCGGGACAGATGTATCGGTTGCCCGGCTGCGTGGAGGTTGGCCGGGGCTCACCGCTCCGGGCAGGTCGGAGGGTGGAGTGTCCGCCACGTTCGCGAACACGAAAAAGAGAGCGGGCGGGCTCCGCCCGAGAGGTGTCCGGGATTCGTTTTCCGGCCGGAGGCGCGGCATCCGGCGGGAGAGGACAGGGAAAAGGGTGATTGACCATGGACATCGACCATGGTACGGCATTGTCCGTGGAAGAAATCGCGATTTCGAAGTTCAAGGCTACCTGTCTGGCCGTACTCGAAAGGGTGCGTCGCACCCGGAAACCCGTCCGCGTCACCCGATTCGGTCGGCCCGTCGCCGACGTGGTGCCCCCGGCCCCGCCCGATCGACCCGAGGACTGGCTCGGTTCGATGAAAGGCAGGGGACACATCGCGGGCGACATCGTGGGTCCCGCGTCGCCCGCGGAGGCGTGGGAGGCTCTTCGGCGATGAGGCTTCTCCTCGACACCCACGTGTGGATCTGGAGCTTGCTCGAGCCGACCCGTCTCGGGCGCCGCGCGCTCTCGGCGCTGCGGAATCGAAGGTCCGAACTCTGGCTTTCTCCCGTCAGTACGTGGGAGTTCCTGATCCTGGTCGAGAGGGGGCGGGTACAGATCGACGCCCCACCCGAGGACTGGCTGCGGGATGCGATGGAGCGTGCCCCGTTGCGAGAGGCTCCGCTCACGCACGAAATCGCGCTAGCGAGTCGTTCGGTCGACCTGCCCCACGACGACCCGGCGGACCGGTTCCTCGCCGCCACGGCGCGAGTGCTCGACCTTACGCTGGTGACGGCCGACAGGCGCATGATGCGCTCTCGCTCGTTTTCCGTCCTCCCCGCGAACTGAGCGGGACGGCGCCTTTTCCCGCGGGCGGTAGCGCCTGTCGAGGCTGCCCGCCGGAGTTCTGGACGTTCGCTCGGGAAGCCAGCGTGGCGGGTTACTCCTCCGAAGCGCCAGGCGCGGCTCCGGGTCTCTTCTGGAAGCCGCGCGAGCCGAGAAGTGGCCGGGGCCTCGCCGGTTACCACTGCCGGGACACGGGCGTACGGACCGCGGCCCGGCGCGTCCCCCTTCATCGGAGAGGGCGGCAGTAGGCGAGGACGTCGGTCGACTTTCCCGGCGAGAGATTCGGAAATTCGCACCGGCCTTCGAGCCTTCCCTCGCAAGCGAAGCCGCATTTCTCGAGCACTCGCTGCGAGGCCTTGTGGTCCGGGTGGCAGAAAGCGAGAAGGCGCACGAGACCGAGCCAGGATGCCAGGTCGATCATGACCTCGAGTGCCTCGGTCGCGTACCCGAAGCCCCAGGCGTCCCGGGCCAGTACGTAGCCCGTCGACGCCTCGTTCTCGCTCTCGAACGTGAGGCCGGTTCCACCGAGGAGCTCTTCGCCGCGGCGGCCGAAGACGAGGTAAGGACCGCACGGCCAACGGAGCCACTGCTTCCGGCTCCAGGCGAGAAACCTGCGCGTGTCCGCCACGGAGCGGTGGCGCGGCCAGGAGAGATATCGGGTGACCTCCGGGTCGCTCGCATAGCGAACGAAAATCGCCATCGCGTCCGAAGCGCGAGGGCGGCGAAGCAGGAGTCGCTGCGAGACCAGGACCTCCGGCGCTTTTGCGGGCGAGAGTCGGGGCAAGTCCCCGTCTTCCTACGGCAGGACCTCGGAGTAGCCCGCCACTTCGACGAGCGTCCGGAAGTGGCCGTCCGCACGGTCGGGCAAGGGAGGGTCCGGCTGGTAAGTGAAAGGCTTTCTCGCGCCCGGTGGGAGCTCGCCCTTCACGGTGTAGAAAACCGCTCGTCCCGGACTTTCTTCCCCTGGGTTCTGCTCGTCTTTCCAGTACCAGACGTGACGCACGAGAAGCCGCACGTCCCGGATTTCGCGCGACGAGCGGTTCACGACGAAGCCGGAAACGTTCCCGTCGCGGACCTCCACGTCCTCCAGCACCACCCCGGCCTGTTCCGCAGCCTCGAGGATTTCCGTCGACCTGGCCGCCGGCACGAGCGGGGGGGAAAAAGCGAAAAGAAATACGAAAAGCGCCAGCCAAATGCCCACGGGCGTCCGAGTCTTTCCGTTCATTTCGAGCCGTCCTTCGGGTCGGTGTACTCTTCGCGGATCCACCTCCCCCGCCGACGGATCTTCGCTCGAAAGAACTCTGCTTCGAACGAAGTCCTCGTTCCTGTCTTCTGCACTACTCGGGGCGCCAGCGTCAATTCCTCTGCCGGGGACACGAAAAGGGCAAAACAGGAGAGCCTTCTCCGGGGGAAAAGCCCCGTGCAGGAAGCTCCGCGAGCGGAACCTGCCTCTCGCGGGAACAGGCGTCAGCTCCTCTCGGATGACCTGCCGGGGCCGCGGCTCACCAGAGGCGTGGCGGAGGCTCGTCGTTCTTTTGCGCTTCGGCGAGCGGCCCGCCACGTCGCCACATGTAGCAGGAGTCCGGAAAACCCCCCATGCCCACGAGAGAGCCGCTGTTCTTGAAGAGGACGGGCCATGCTTCGGAAAGGCCTGCCGCGCACTGCACGAAGGCAGGAGCCATCATGAGGAGGGCGTCGCGAAGCGGGCCGGGGTGGGGCAAGAACTCGAGAATCCGGCGAGCGATGCCGCGCGTGAGACTCGCGCCGACGAGCCCCGCGATCTCCCCGCTCCGATCCTGCCAGGTGGCCGATTCGAGGTTCTCGAGTTCCCTCGCCCGAGTCGCGGCGCGGAGGTTCGTGATCCGCGCTTCGGGAACGTACACCTCGAAGACCGCCCGGACCTCGAGCTCGGACCCGAACCGCTGCATCGGGCTCACGATCGGAGGAGCGGGACGAAAACGGAGGTCCGTCATCTGGAGGACGAGGTCCATGTGCGTCGGGTCGACCTCGAACCCGTCGACGACGACGTCTCGCCGAAACATCCGCATCCCGGGTTCCCTCGGCTCGGGTCCCCCCGAAGCGAGCACGTGCGCGACGGTCGCGCCGAGCAGGTGTGCCAGCGTGAGGATGTGCGTGCACCCCCTCGTGCCTCCGATGGCCTCGGCGAGCTTCGCGGCGTAATTCTCGTCCAGCCGCACACCCTCGAGTAGGGCGAGCCGAGGACTCGGGTCGCGGCAACTCTCCCCCCGCGTGAGGGCCGATGGCTCGAACGCGACGGCCCGCTGCTCGCACCGAATGCCGCCGAGTGTCCGGTCGCGGAGGCCGACGTGCGCTTCGATTTCCATGTCGTGGACGACCCCGGAACTCTGCAGATCGGCCGCCACGGGAACGAAGCCGCGCTTCCGGAGGTCGAGGACACGCCCGTTTGCCCTTACACGGCCTCGGCCGGCCGAGCGAAGCTCCACCGTGAGCGAGCGCGTGTGGAGCGGGTGGCCGCGGACGTCGAGCTCCATTGCGTTACTTTGCCCCGCCCGTGGCCCTCGAGGCAAGGATACTTGGTCGGGCGAGCCGTCTCGTGGTAGAGGCCGCGCTCATGACGGACGAAGTGCTCCGGCTCGGTGTGGTCGGCCTCGGGAACATCGGCGGGGCGATCGCGAAAAACCTCCTGGAAGACGGCTACCCCGTCTCCGTCCACGACATCGATCCCCTGAGGGTCGCGGCGCTCTCCTCCAGCGGCGCGCGCGCGGCCGCGAGCGTGGCCGAACTGGGGCGGGAAGCCGAGATCACGTTCCTCTCCCTTCCGACGCCCCAGGTCGTCGATGCCGTGGCCACCGAATGGCTCGAGGGCTCCCGGGAGGGATCCGTGCTCGTCGACCTGAGTACGAACGCGCCTGCGTCGGTGCGGGCCCTGGGCGCGCGGGTGGCCGCCCGAGGGCGCTGCTTCCTCGAGGCGCCTCTCACCGGCGGTGCCCCGGGGGCGCAGGCACGGCTTCTCGTTTTCATGGTCGGCGGCGAGGTCTCGGTGTACGAGCGCTGCCGGCCGATTCTCGAGCGCCTGGGTCGCGCCGTGTTCCACGTAGGCCCCCTCGGGCTCGGCAACGTGGCCAAGCTCGTCAACAGCCTCATGGCGTTCGCGGCGACCTGGTGCTCGCTCGAGGGGCTCGCCGTGGCCGCCAAGGCCGGGCTCGACCTCCGAACCATGGTGGAGATCGTGCGGGCGTCGGGGGCCGGGAACGTGTTCATCGACCGGATGGTGGAAGGGATCAACGAGAGGGGGCGGCCCGCCTCCTTTTCGCTTCGTCTGGCCGCCAAGGATGCAGGTCTGCTTCTCGAGCTCGGCCGGGAGCTCGGCGTGCCGCTGCACGCCTTTGCACAGATCTCCCAGGCGTTTGTCGCCGCTGTGGGTGCGGGGCTCGGCGAGCGGGACTTCACCGACATCGTCGAGCTCGCCGAGGCGCAGAGCGGGGCCCGCCTCGAGCTTCCCCCCGCTCGGGGACGGCAAACGGCATAGCATCGTTTTTTTCTTGCAAAACACCCTTGCACTCGCGTTTTTTTTAGACATGATAGCTTCGCTTTCGCGAGTGTGGGTGGAGGCGGAGGAAGTGGCGGGGTCGAGCCGGGCAGCGGGGCGGTCTCTTGCGGGAGACCTCGTGCGTGCGACCGCGCTCGTCTCTCCGGGGTGGTTCCCACGAGGCCGGCCTTGGCACGTCCCGTGCTTTCTTTCGAGTTCGCCAGCGAAAGCCGACGAACGATCCAAGCAAACGTAGAAGGCGAGCGCCATGCTCTTGCGGGAAGACCCTGACGGTTCGCCCCCCTCTTTCGGGGCTCTGTTCCACGAGCGCTCGCTCGGGGACTACGCTCCTTACGTCGGTCGGTCCCGGCTCGAAGAGCTGCTCGCCCTCGCCGAACCGCTCGCCGGGTGCCGGTGGACGCACCTCAACTCCACCTACGTGGGTGGTGGAGTGGCGGAAATCCTCCGGAGTCTCGTTCCGCTCGCCCGTGCACTCGGGATCGACTGCCGCTGGGCGGTGATCGAGGGGCACAACGGCTTTTTCGCCGTCACGAAAAAGTTCCACAACATGCTGCAAGGGATCGAGCAGCCGCTCAGCCTCGACGAAATCTTCGATTGCTACCTCGGCACCATCGAGGAAAACGCTCGCCGTCTCGAGCTCGACGCCGACCTCGTCGTGGTCCACGACCCACAGCCGGCGGCCATCGTGGCCCAGGGCATCTTGCCGCCGCGTGCGCTCTGGCGCTGCCACATCGACACCTCCGCGCCCAACCCGATCCTCTGGCGCTTCCTGCTGCCGTACATCAACCAGTTCGCGGGCGCGATTTTCACCATGCCCGAGTTCGTCGCACCCGGCCTCCGAGTTCCCGTCTACGAACTCTCGCCGTGCATCGACCCGCTGGCGGAGAAAAATCGCCCCTACCTTCGCTCCGAAGCACTCGATGTCCTCGCCCCGCTTTTCCACGCACACAACGTCGACCCCGAGCGCCCCCTGGTCGTCGCCATCTCGAGGTACGACGTTCACAAGAACCAGAGCCGCATTCTGCAGGCGTTCTTGCGTCTGCGAGCCGAGGGACGCCTTTCGCCCCCGCCGTATCTGATCTTCGTCGGCAATTCGGCCACGGACGACCCCGAAGGCATGCAGGTCTACGCCTCGCTCGTCGACCAGGTGGGGGACGACCCCGACGTGCGTCTCTGGCTCAACGTTCCCGACAACGACCGCGTGGTCGGCGCGCTCATGCGGCTCGCGAGCGTTTTCGTCCACGTTTCCACGCGCGAGGGCTTCGGGCTCGTCGTCTCCGAAGCTCTCTGGCAGGGGACGCCCGTCGTGGGCTCGCGGGTGGGAGGCATCGTCAAGCAAGTGCGAGACGGCGAGACGGGCTTTCTCGTCGATCCCAAGAACGTCGACGAAATCGCCCGCCGGATCGGAGACCTTCTGGCCGATCCCGACCGTGCACGCGCGATGGGCGAGAGGGGGCGCGAGCACGTGCGCACGCATTTTCTCCTGCCCGAGCTGCTTCGCCGGTACCTGCTTCTTTTGCGTCATCTCCTCGGCATCGACCCCGAGCCGCCTCCGTTCCGGATTGCTCCGGCCTGAGCCGCGCCGCGTTGCCACCTCCTGCGCGATTGGTGTAGGAGTGGGGGAGACCGGCGCGGAGAGGTGGCCGAGTTGGTCGAAGGCGCACGCCTGCTAAGCGTGTGTGGGGCTAAAAACCCCACCGAGGGTTCGAATCCCTCCCTCTCCGCTTCTGCTTTCCCCGGCGCGGGTGCCGTCGACGGAGCACTGGACGAAACCGGGCGGTAAGCCGACCTCGGCGAGGCGAGGGCCGGCGGGCCGGGGCCTTCTCGGAGCGTGTCGGGGGGCTCTCGGTTCTCGGGCTCTACCGGAGCGGGCGCCGCTCCGTGTTGCCTCGGCGCCGCGAATTCCGCGCCGATGCATTGCGTCCCCGGGAAGAAGCTCGTCGACTGCCTGGCCGGGATCTACGCGGAGGGCGTCGGCGAGAGCTCCCCTCGCATGGCGGCCTCTGCCTTCCCGCGCAGCTTCCGTCCTCACGTTGACTGCCGGGAGGTGCTCGGGTATCTCTCGGGTCGTATCCGCGTTGTGCGCCCATAGCTCAGCTGGATAGAGCGTCTGACTACGAATCAGAAGGTCGGCTGTTCGAGTCAGCCTGGGCGCGCTGGGAAGAACCCCCGAGTTTTTCGGGGGTTTTTCTTTTTGAGGGCTTCCCGAGAAGCTGGGAAAAACGGCCGACCTGTGAATGAACTGTGACTGTTCCATTCACCCCCGGCCCCTCTCGGGGAGATAGGCGACCCGCCCGAACTACCGCTCTCGGGGGACCGCGGAGGCAGAAATCGCGTCGGAGGCTCGAAGCACCTGCGAAGGTGCGGAGTCAAAGGCCCTCGGGTGCATGCGGAAAGGGCCGTGCGGAAATCTTCCGGAGCAGGGTCGACGGAGCGGGTGGATGAGGGTGCATTCCACGGATGTCCCACAGCGATTGACGCTCCGTCTTGGCCGACCTCATAATCGCCTCGATGGCTGGTGCCAGAAAGACTTCTTTTCTCGATCAGCTGCGGACTGCCTTGCCACGATTGTTGCGAGAGGACCCGGAGATCCGGGCCCTTTTGATCGGCACGCTGGTCGAGTCCCTTACGACGAGGGAGGAAACCGCGGCCCTTCTCTCCGAACTGCGGCAACTGCGCAAGGACTTCGCGGAGCGCTTCGAGGCCATCGACCGGCGTCTGGAAGAACACGGCCGGCGTCTGGCCGAGCACAGCGAGCGCCTCGAACGGCTCACGCAAGTCGTAGAGGAGCACAGCCGGACGCTTGCCGAGCACAGCGAGCGGCTCGAGCGGCTCACGCAAGTCGTCGAAGAGCACACGCGCCAGCTCGCCGAACACAGCGAGACGACTCGAGCGGCTCACGCAAGCCGTCGAGGAGCACACACGCCAGCTCGCCGAACACAGCGAACGACTCGAACGACTCACGCGAGCCGTAGAGGAGCAGGGCCGCCGAATCGAGGAGCATAGCCGGCGTCTGGCCGAGCACAGCGAGAAGCTCGAGCGCCTCACGCAAGTCGTGGAGGACCATGGCCGGAAGCTTGCCGAGCACGGCGAGCGACTCGAACGGCTCACCCGGGTCGTGGAGGAACACAGCGAGAGGCTCGAGCGGCTCACGCAAGTCGTAGAGGAGCAGGGCCGGAGGCTTGCCGAGCATGGCGAAAGGCTCGAGCGGCTCACCCGGGTCGTGGAGGAACACAGCGAGAGGCTCGAGCGGCTCACGCAAGTCGTAGAGGACCACGGCCGGAGGCTTGCCGAGCATGGCGAGCGACTCGAACGGCTCACGCGGGTCGTGGAGGAGCACGGCGAAAGGCTCGAACGGCTCACGCGGGTCGTGGAAACCCACGGAGCCGCGATCGAGCGGCTCACGCGAGCTGTCGAAGAGCAGGGGCGTGCGATCGGTGCCTTGCAGCGCCAGGTGATGGGGCTCGGCGCCCGGTGGGGCCTCATGAGCGAGGAAGCTTTCCGGGCTGGCATCCGCTCGCTCTTCGGCGACCAGCCCAACGTCCACGTGGAGCAGTGGCGCCATCGGGACGCCGCGGGGAAGCTTTTCGGCTATCCTTCGGACGTGGAAGTCGACGTCCTCGTCAGGGACGGGCAGCACATCCTGGTGGAGATCAAGTCGGCCGTCTCCGTTTTCGACGTCGTCGGCTTCGCCCGAAAGGCGGAGCTTTACCGCGAAGTCACGGGCGTGCAGGTGGACCGGCGCCTGATCATCAGCCCGTACGTCGAGCCGCGGGCACGCGAGACGGCAGCTCGCCTGGACATCGAAGTGTGCGAGGGCGTCACGCCACCGGAGATCTAGGCGTCGGCCTCGGCGGCGACGAGGCGGAACTTGAAGACCCGCCGGCCGTCACGGGTCTCCCGCCAGGCGTCGACGAGGTGGAAATGCCCGGCCGTCCTCTCTGCTCGGCGCCGTAGCTCGGAGTTGCTACCCGTGGCGGCTAGCTCGACTTGAGCTTTGCAAACGTCGGATTCCGAGACGATCGCCGTCTCCCGGTCACGGTGCCGAACAGTGTCCCGCGGGAAGGCCGAAAATACCGGGTGCCCAGAATTCTGCTTCCGCTGGGGAACATGAGTTTTCGAAGGGCTCGGGCCTCGATTTGCCGAACTCTGACTCCCGTAACGCCGAACTCACGCCCCAGCTCCTCCGTGGTCCGCGACGGTCCCCCGATCCCGAATCGCTTTTTCAGAATCTCTCGCTCCCGTGGGGAAAGTGTGTCCAGCTCCCCGAGGACCCTCTCCACGAGTTTCGCACAAGGGTCGTTCACGTTTTCTCCGCGGAGGTTCGGTATCGTCGGCCGTCGCGCTTGATACCCGCCGCTTCCACGCCCTGCCAATTCGCCCCTGGAACGACGCGCCGCTTCGCGGCCATCCGTGCAAGGCGCCTCGCTATTTTTTCGACATCGTCCTCGATTCGGCATTGCCAAGCCACCGCTACGCGCCATCCCGCCTGGCGCAACAGTCTGACTTTCCGCCGGTCCCTGCGTACGTTGGATTTGAACTTCTCTAGCCAAAACGCGCGGTTCGTTCTCGGCACCGTCGCAAGGCGGCAGTCGGGGTGCCGATGCCAGAAGCACCCGTGAACGAATACCACCAAGCGCGACTTTTTGAACACGATGTCGGGCGTGCCCGGGAGATGGCGGTTCTGGGTCACGAACCGTAATTTCAACCTTCTCAGAGCACGCTGCAGAGCTACCTCGGGAGCGGTGTCGGACCGCCTTACGGTGCTCATGAGTCGCGAGCGCTCCGGAGTAGTTGCGACGGTAGACCTACGGACAGCGGCCGTCCGCACCCTCTTGTGCATCGACAAGCCCTGCGAGAACGGAAAAAGCGGCCACGTAGCCGAGCAGCGGAGGAACGGCATCGCCGATGAGCTTTGCCAGGCTTCGGCGGGTGGGTGGCATTGCCGCAGGGACCCGAAAACGAAAAGAATCGGGGAAACCTTGAAGCCGCGCGGCTTCTCTGGGTGTTAGGGTCCTTCTTTGCAGCGGGTGGATGAAGCGTCCTTGTCCTGGGGACATGAAACCCCCGGTGATAGTACCCGCCGGCTCTTCCCACCGAAGCCTCCCGTACACCGAAGGGTAGGTGTGGCCGTTACGGTGGCACGGGGGTCGCATCTGAGGAGGGAGCTCGTAGAGACCGAGCTCGAAGAGGTAGTCGACGCGTTTCTTGTTTTCGGCAGAGAGTTTCGGCGAGGAATCCAGGACGTCGTCCGACCGAGCGTCCAAGAGGTCCTCGATGGCCCACCAGACTCCTTCGGGCTTTCTATGAAAGGCCTTGCGGAGGACGTGGAACTCCGTCAGTGGGCCGCGTGAAGCGGCGAGAAACCGCCTTCTCCGGACTTGTGGCAGCCCGACCTCTTCCGCCGAGAGAATACCCTCGACGACCTGGTATCCCGAAGTCTTCAACAACGACTTCGCGGTTTCGAGGATTCCCATTCTGTCGTTCGCCACGTCGGGCACATTCTCGACCAGGATCGCGCCGGCCTCCAAGGCTACTGCGACCGCGACCGCATCCAGGTAAAGTAAGTTCCGCGGATCGGTTCGTCGCGTGTGGTTGTTCAGGTTCGAGTGACCTTGACAGGGGGGCGCCGCAATGACCAGATCCGGCCTCCCGACCAAGCTGGCGAGGCTTCGGTCGAGCACTTCGGGCGGTCGCGCGAACCGCGTAGACCCTCCCCAGCCCACACACTGGAACTCGGCGAGACGATGCACGTCGGCGCGGAGAGTCGCGCGGGGGCGTAGATTGTGCGCGTAAGTGGCTAGAGCGTCGCTGTCGATGTCGACGGCCAACAAGAAAACGGGTTTCAGACCCAGGGCACGAGCGGCCTCCTTCACCCCCAATGCGAAACCGCCGCAGCCGCAGAAGAGATCGACGATCGTGATTCGCCGACCCGTGAACCCAGGAGTTTGTGATTCGGCACCCTTCAGGTACGAACGCCACCACTTGGACCAAGCAGGAGCCTCCGGGGGTAGGGAGGAGACGTCTTGAATCGAGCTTTCGAGCACCCTCTTACCGATCCGTAACCGCCTCACTATCAGGCCCGCGCCTTCGTAGTAACACTCCGCCAGCATCCCCAACCCTCCTTCCAACCTCGTCAATCCGCCAGCGACCGGGCCGCGCGCTCAGCCATCTCATGAACGAGATCGCGTGCTTCTTCCTCTGTCAGAAAGTCGAAGATCACGTTCGCATGGAGTCGCCTCAGCAATTTCGCGAGCTCTCGGATTTGGGGGTCACGCATCCGCTTGGTGCCGTTCGCGAATTGATACTTCACCAGAGCCCGGACGAGGGGGCGGCAACGTCCGTAATCCTGTCGCAATATGTGGCTTCGCCAGAAGTCTTGGTCCCCCATTTTCGATATCTCGTAAGGGTCCGGTTTCCCCTCGTCGTACCCCGCGTCTGCCCGCAACCACATTCGAAACAAGAAGTTTTCGACTGCGGAACCGGTACCGAAATTGTCGGGGGCAGGCTTACCAGCGTGGCGCCACATCACCAGCGTCCGGAAGGGGATCAGAGCTAGCCAAACCCAGAATTCTCGATCCGCTAGTATGTCCGGCTCGAGATCCCGAAACACATGGTGCACGATCGCACATGCTTCGGCTTCGAATTGCCCGCCCCTTTCGTCCCTGATCCCCAGCGACTCGGGGTAACGCTTTTTGATGGTCTCCAGCTCCCTCTCGAGTTCCCGAACGACCTCCCAGTCGAACTCGGGTCCGTCACCTCTCGTCTCGACCGTCTCTTCCAAATACGCGTCAGGCCCGCGGCTCAGGGTAGCGAGGGCCGTTCGTGCCACGGCACGCTTCACTGCGGGGTATTTCACGGCTTCAGGAAACTCCCAATTTGGTGATCCACCTTCGCACTCCCAGGGCTGCCTGTACCACCGCCGCGAGTGCGGGGCGGTCTTCTTGTTGGGCTAGCGCGCTCAAGAATGCGAGGTCACGTCCGGTAGAACGCTCTATTCGCCGCACGAGCTTCCCTAGTAGTCCGCCCTCCACGAGCTCGCCGCCGTCGAAGTTTCGCAAGCCGCGGTACAAGATCTCCGCGACGATGTCCGAGTAAAAGAAGGCGAGGAATGCCTTGCCGGATGAGGTGTTCTCGGCGGCTTTGAGCCGATCGAAGATGTCGTCGCGGATGAAGAGGCGAAAGGCATCCTGTGGCTCCTCGAAAACATCGTTCAAGTCGTCGGAAACGAACTGGAGCCAATACACGGTGTCTCCCGGCAGGCCTGCTCGCTCGAAATCTTCGCGTTGCCAGCGCTCCGCCTGAAAGAGAGGGCGCGGAGTTCGCCCGATCACGAAATCTACTCGTTCGAGCCACTGACCGGGACGTACAGAGTACAGCGTCGGGCCTGCGGGCCACCCCTTCGCTACCAGCGCCACCGTTATCTCGACGCCTGCCTTCCAGGGCAGCGCGCGGAGAATGGTGGGTGGTACGCGCCACCTCTCGGGCAAGTTCCCCAGATCGCCCCGCAAACCCTGGTAGTTTCGTCGGAGTGACCGACAGCTCAGCCTCACCACGAGCCCCAGACGCTCCAAAAGGGGGGAAAGCGCAGCGGATGAGAGAGCTTCGACGTTCAACGCCAAATGGAGCTCGGGATCGAGTTTCGGAAAGTCCTCGGGTCGAACCTCGAGCCTTCCGGGCTTCTCGAAACTCCCGCCGCGGCACAAGCGCAGGCGAACATCGGAAAGCACGCCGGCTACTTCGATGGGCCTGACGACTCGACTTTCAGAGCGCAGCCACGGCGTGTTCACTCTCCCTCGCCCTCCGGCAGAACTTCCACGTCGAGCTTGGTGCTCCACCCGGCATCGTATGGTGCGGTTCGAACGGTGAATTCCAAGGAATTTTCGGGGGTGAGCGAGACGACCGTCTCGAAGGCACCGTCGGAGTCGCTCTTTTCGAGGGGACCTTGCGAGCCCTCGACGGAGAGTGGCAAGGTCTCTGCTTCGATGCCGTTTTCGTTCTCGAGGATCACCACTCGGAGGCGGATCCGTGCAGACTGGGATTTGCCATCCTCCCCCTCCCGGAGCCGAAGGCTCACACGTGCGGATGTTCTCACTCGGTCCTGACCCGCTGGTTCCGTTGTCGGCCCTTCGATGAACCGAATTTCGACCGGCGCGGCCGGCCTGCCCCCTGGCGACGAACCCGAACCTGCCGTTCTGCCGAAAAGAGATCCCAGTTCCCGCTCCAGAAACCGGATCCCGCTCGGGTCCGCGTGTCGGGGAGGAGAAGCTTCCGCCTGAAGCCGCCGAATCTGATCCTTCAGCCTCTTCAGGATATGACGAACGACAGCCCGCGCCGTTTGCTCGTCCGGTTCGGCGGTCTCGAGTCTCCGGGAGTCGGGATCCCACCGGTCGTGGGTAGGCGGCTCGGACAATCTCAGGATCTCGTCGACGTCTTCGTCCGCTACGAAGGTACCGACGGCCGGAGGTGAGGGTCGTCCGAGGCGGGCGTATTCGACCACCATTCTCGGCGCGCGTATCAGCGCTACCGTTCCCAGCCGATCTTCCGGGAGCAGACCGCTTTCGGGCGTGAGCAAGGTCACCCCGTAGCACCCTAGGGACAATCCGTTCAATCTCCGGAATCGATCGGATTTTTGGTGAGACCCAGCGGGGGATGTTCTGCCTACCGCGAGGGAGTAGCATTCCAAAAAGGGCTCCAGCTCCGGCCGATCTTTGGGGCGGGGAAAAAGCTTCTGGTCTTCTGTCTCCACGGAGGCCTCCAGCATCTGTTCCAAGAGCCGAGGCCACCACCACTCTTCTATACCCCGCACCAACTGGCTGTGGTCGAGATCGGTGTCGACAATCAGAATGGATGTGCCTGGCTCTCGATCGGTTGCCCTTGCAAAGCCCAGAGCCTGCGCAAGACGGTCCGCTTCCTCGTTCTCCAGGGGTGACACCACGGTGCCGCCGGGTCTTGTCTTCGCCCGGCCGAACCAAGCTCTTCCGGTCCAGTGTTCGTGGGCGAACTCGTGCGCGTCGAAGTACGAGCAAGCCATCAATCGCGCGTAGACGCCGGGTTCGTCTCTCGTTCGCCCCAGGATCGTGTAAGCCACGACAGTGCGGATCCGTGAATTCATGGAAAAAGCGGCCTTCCCGTACCCGAAGGAACCGCCCATTCCCGGTGCGGCCCTCCGCTTGGATGTGTCACCCACGGAAAGCAACAGCTTGTGGAAGTGGGAGTTCGGATGATGCGGGTTCCCCGTTAGCCCGATGGTGCCGTAGTCTTCCACGTAGGTAAGCTGAAGCTTGGCGCCGGGGGGCCGGCTGATGCAGTTCGACTCGGGCAGGTTCAAAGCGGAAAGGCGCGGGGCGAAGGCAGGCCGGAGGTACAGGGCTTCTATGAATGTCTCCGCTCGTCGGCCGTGCAAATTCACGACGCGGAAGTCGACCCTCACACGTCCGTTCCGAGCCCTCGCCGCATCGCAGGAGTTTTGTATGGCTTCCCTAGCGAGCTCTTCCTCCGGGGACTTGCCGGCCCCCTGGAGGGTGTTCGCGTAAGCGTTTCCGGTGGCACCTCCCATGGGGCTTACCCTCTCGAACTCCCAGCGTGCGTCCAAGTCCATCTCCCCTCGCGAAGGCTCGTTGGCTCCGTGTATCGTACTTCTTGGCTACCGCTCTCCCTTCGCCTCTCGGATAGAGGGGTTTCCGCGCTCTTGTCGAGTATTCCGTTGCCGCTGGATCCGCGCGGCCGATTCCAGGTCGTCCCGGTGAGCGCCCAGGAGCCCCCGCCATTCGGTCGGTGCCTCGCCGTGAACGCGCCGCAGCGTCGCAGACTGCAAGAAGCGACTCAGCCCTTCGAGGTTCAGCAATCGTACCACCGACTGGATACGTTCCTCTCGCGGAAGGTACTTCTGGTAAGGACCCATGCCCACGGCTCGTTCCAAGGATCGCAAGTTGCGCGAGACCGAATTTTCGAGGTTCGTCGTATCGGGGAGGGGTAGCGTTTCGGGAAGTTTCTCGAGAAGGATGACGTACGGTGACCATGCCACGACGGCCTGGAGATAGTCCGCGAACAAACGTACCCAGCAGGTCCCGAGCCCGTGAAGGAGCAGCCACCCGTCACCGGCCCGGCATACCAACATCTCTCCGGGCTCCGCTCCCAGCCGCTCCACGACCGTGCGGGCGAGTTCGGAACTGACCGTCGGAATCGACACCACGGGAAACCGGCTTTCTCCTACCCCTTTGACGCCGTCGGTCAACACGCGCCCGGGCAGCACTGCCCGGATTCGCCGATCTTGCCCACCGAGCCGAATGTCCAGCGCTGCCGGCTCGGGATCGTCCATCCGTCCGACGACTTCGCCGGTGAGGCGGTCCTCGACTATCACGCCCGCCGGGTCGTCGATGTTCGAGTGGACTCTCCCGTATGCGTACCATCTCTCGGTCTTGTCGGTCAGCACGTAGCGTCCGCCTTGTGGTGGTTCGAGCAGGCCGTACCGAACCATCTCGTCGAGAATCTGCAAAAGCCGGTCGGGAGGGTAGCACCGCTTCAGGTCGGGCGGCAAAATTCCAGCCAGGCGACCGACCGTGACGAAGTGCTCGGCCCCTGCGATTGCCAGGGCCTGTTGTACCAACACGCTGCTGCGAAAAGAGTACGGACCGGCACAGAGGTCGCCTGCCACACCTCGCTCCAGGAGGATGCGGTAGAGAAGTTCTTCGGCCGCGTCGGCACAGGCGTACCCGACCCGGATCTTGCCGGTCCGGCGGTTTCCGCGACCGATGCGTTGCAACAGACTGGAAACGCTGGGCGGAACGCCTGCCAGCAGGACGTAGTCGACGCTGCCGATGTCGATTCCCAGCTCGAGCGTGAGCGTCGCGACCGCGACGGCGGCGGGTGCTTCGAGGAACCGTCGTTCCGTACGCTCCCGGAGTGTACGCGAGAGGGATCCGTGGTGGGGAAAAACGGCGTCGCGGAAACGACTGTGTCGGGAGAGAAAAGTCGCGATGTGTTCCACCGCCCTGCGGGAGTTGACGAAGACGAGGATCTTCCGGAAGCCGTGCTCCGCCAACGTTTCGAGATGACCCGCGAGGGCCCGCGGGCTTCGACCGAAAAAGCGCCGTGCTGCCACGGAACGCTCGCCGGTGCGCTCCTCCACGATCTCGGCCTCTCCCAGATAGCGCGAAGCCATTTCCGCAGGACGCGGTACTGTCGCGCTCGCTGCGAGACGCTGCTGCGTCGGTCCCGCGAGCCTGTCCAGCCTGTGGAGAACGAGCCGAAGTTGGTCGCCTCGGGGCGTGCCGTCGAGGATATGGAGCTCGTCGAGAACGATCGCGCGCACCCCCTTCATCGTCTCGGGTCGGCGCGTCACCAGAGAATCCAGCGCTTCCGGCGTGACGATTACGGACGGAGGCAGACTTCCGGCCACGCGTTCCCGGTGCTCTCCCGTGTAGCGACCGAGTGGAATCCCCAACTGTTCGAAGGGAGGGGCGAGTCGTCGGTACAGATCGTTGGTGAGTGCCCGAGTCGGTGCCACGAAGATGGTGTGGACCGGTCCCTTGCGCACGACCGTGCCGAGAAAACGTTCGGCGAGCGGCGCGGCGTATGCCTCGGTTTTCCCCGTAGCGGTCGGGGCTACGACGAAGACGTTTTTCCCCTCGAGGATCGGAGGGACGGCGCGCTCCTGGATCGGGGTAGGTCGGAGGAAGCGACCGAAGAACGCTCCGTAAACGCGTGGAAGCTCCGGCCTCCCGATGGTCATGCTGTTTCGCGGGACGCGAGCGACTGGTAGCGTTCACGGTCCAGGGCGGCCACGAGCTCCCGGACGAGGTGGCGCGGACTTTCGTACCACGACGGGGGCCTTTCCAAGTGGGGCTCCGGTGGTTGTTCCAGGCCGTAGGCCCTGCGGTAGAGATCCACGACTTTCCCGACGAGTTTTCCCCTGCTCCGAGGGGAAAGCGGGGAAAGTTCGATGGCGTTGTCGTGACGAAAGAGGCGGCTGCACATGAGCTGGATCTCCGGTTCGGGCGTGAGCGCCACGAAGACGACCAGTGGTTGACTCGCCGTGAACCGGAGGGGAAGTTGCCTGTGTACTTCCTGGCCGCCGCGGTAGAGTTCCTCGGGGTCGAAGAGCAGTTCCTTCTTCGGAAGGGAAGCTGCGGCGTAGTGGCAAATCACCTCGTAGGCGAATTCCCGTCGTCTGCGGTCGAAAGTGTCGACCTGTTCCGCCTCGTCGAAGAGAAGACAGGCTCCAGTGAACCCCGCGTCCGCCGCCCAAGTGGCTACACCGCCCAGGATGTAGGCGTAGACGCGACCGTACGTTCGGTAGTCCGGTAGCGCGAGGAGCCTGGGGCCCGACCACCGAGCGCGGCGAAGCATGCAGTTGACTTGCTCGGCATCCACGGGTTGCCCTTCGATGTAGTCGAGGAGAACGTCTTCGAGCAGGTCGTTCCGTTTCCTTCGAATGGCCCAGAGAACGGGCGTCAGGAATCTGTGGAAACGACGTCCGTTGGGATGGAAGTGGTCGGCGTCGTCCTCGAGGCATTCGAGGAGCGGCAGGAGACCCCGTCGAACGGTGCCGGGGTAGCGCAGCGCTCCCGCGATCGCTCGCCAGAGCCTCTGCGGGTGGCTCAGCGGCGTTTCGTGCTGGTCGAGGGTGACGCGACTCGTCACGAAACCATGTTCCAAAGCTTCCTGCTCGACCAATTCCAGGAAGTGCGTCTTCCCTGCGCCGTAGTCCCCGAACACCAGACTCATACCCTGGCGCGCTCGCAACAACTCCCGAGCCTTCCGCACAGCATCCTCCCGCCCGACGGTGTATTCGTGCAGGTGAGAAGCCGGAACGACGCCGAGCCTGAGTGCTTCGATGACCTGCCGAAGTTTCGCGTGTTCTGCGTCGAGGGGTAGCTGCGGTGGGACGTGCCGCAGGACTCGGATTGCTCGCGCGGAGGGCATCTCTGCTCCGTCGACGACCAGTTCGTGGGCCGGCACGGTCCACGGGAGCTCTCTCGCCGCGTCGAAACGGACGGACACCCTTCCGTCCGTCCTCACCACCTCGACGGTCCCCGGGCCGTGACGCGCGTGGGTCACGCGATCGCCCGGTCTCACTAGAACACCTCCTCGCCTTCCAGGGCCGGGGGCAGCTCCGCCGAGAGTCCGGCCAGTCGTCGGATTTCCTCCTCGTCGAGAATCCGTTGTCCTGCCCGGTGCTGCTCCGCGAGCAGCGCTACCGCGGCGCGGACGAAAGTTCGCCGGCTCCCGATCTCCAGCTGCGATCCGCCGATTTGGCGCGCCAGGGCCAGGAGGTTGGCGTCCTGTGTGGCCTCGTCGAGGGCCGCCTCGGGGTGTGCGATCGTGTAGAGCCCGAAGAGCTTTTTCCCGATCGCACGAAGCATTTCTTCCGGCGCGAGAGGAACCCGGTCGAGATCGATGATGGGTGCTGTGGGACACACATCGCTGAACGTCGTGGGCCCACGAAGTCTTTGTTCCAACGCCGGGTATTCGGGAACGACGTTCGTCATGAACTCCGGCGGAACGGCGTAGAGACACACCGCGGAGGGCAGGATACTCTGCCCGCAAGAGTCGATCAGTTGGCGCAAATTGTCGCCGATCTCCCTTCGTTGTCGGCGGGGTAGGCTCAAGGTTCGGTCCATTTCGTCGAACATGAGCACGATTCCCGGTATGTCGAGCACACGGAAAAGTTGGACGAGACTGCGTAGCCAACGAAAGGCCGTGGAGGGTTCGAGGTCCTCGCGGACGCCGAGTCTTTGCACCTCGCTCGACGGTACCCTCGTCCCCCGTAGCCAATCCCCGAGGAGTTCGGTGCGCTGAGTTTGTCGCGCCAGCACGGCCTCCATGTAGAGAAACGCCGCGCGACGCCACGCGTGGCTTTCCACCCGAGCGTGGGCGGCCTCGTTGCGTAGCCATTCGAAGAGAGTCGGCTCGTCCGTTGCCTCGGCGCGGGCTTCGACGATTTGGCGGAGCACGGCGTCGATCCCTTGGACCGGTTCCGCAACGTCGTCTCCGGGCGGCAACTCCACGGTTTCGGCGACCCTACGGTAGATCTGCTGCATGTCGGTGAAGGGACACTCCCTCGGGGAAACGTTCACCAAGGAGGTCGCGAACCCCTCCTGCCAGGCGATTTCCCGGAAGCAGCGCAAGAAGTGCGATTTACCGCCGCCGAAAGGTCCCTGGATCAATTTGAACGTCGAGTTCAGGCCCACTGCCCGAATGGGCTCGAGGTATTCTCGTTTCAGTGCCTCCAGGAAGACGTCGGTTCCGACGTTCACTCTGAGAGCACCGCGCTCCGGAGGCTGTCCCGTCTCTCCCATCCGCTGCACGATCCGTCGGGCTAGGAGTCGCTCCTGCTCGATTCCGTTCATGGCTGCCCCCGTTCTCCTTCGTCGTTACGGGTGAAGAAAATCGTCAGCTTGTATTCTCCGCGGCCCGTTTCGTCCTCGAAGTAGATCACTCGCTCCTTTTGCTGAGCGGTCGCCCCCGTGGCCACGCCCAGGTTCAATCTCCAACCGCCGTGACTCAACAAGCCCTCTCGGCGCAGGCGCCACACGTCGTAAGCAAAATGAGCTCGCGAGTACTCGCGGTAGTTTTTCTGCCTCGGGTCGCGTCGGAAGCTCCGTTCCTGCATCTGCAGCGCCAGCCGCGGCAAAAAATGCTCGAACTCCACCCGGTCGCCCGGTTGCCCCCCGACCGCGGCAAGGGTTTCCCGGTAGGCCCGGAGACAGCGCTGGAAGAAATCCGCCGGGGCCAACGCACGCTGCTCGAATTCTCGCCGCAACTGTTCGTACGTTTTGAGTACGAGCCCCACGTCCAAGGGCATTTCCCTCAGCGATTCGCGGGCGAAGCGCCACGCCGCCCGGCCTCGAGGAAAATCGAGAACCAGCGAGAACGGTGGAATCCGTACCTCGACCGGGTCTTCCCTGCGTACCACTTCGAGGGTCAGCCCTTTTTGTTTGCAGTACTCCTGGAGATGCCGGGCGACGTACTGCCTGAGACGCTTCGGGGCGTCGGTTGCCCAGTTGCGAAGTTCCAGTACCAGGTTCTGGATGCCGTTCGCCTCGAGACTCGGCGGCAGCTTCTGCACCACTTGCTCCAGGACTCGTTGGAGCCGACGGGGGTTTTCGAGAACCCCCTTGCCGAGCACCGGGCGCAGGGTTCGGGCCAATTGCGAGCGTTGACGGGCCTCGGTTTCGAGTCGACGAATGGATTCTTCGACCTGTCGGCGGAGTCGCTCCGGATCCGCCACATGCTCCTCGTTCACCTTTCCCTCCATGCTTTGGAGCTCAGCCGTGCAGGGTTCACGAACGGGAATGGTTCGTAGCAGCGTGCGCGCATACCGAGCCCGTTCGGTCCGGCTCGGGCGTGCCGCGAAACCCGTGCGGCCGCCGTCGCCCGAAAGTACGGGGTGCGGGGCAGAGGGATTTCGGACGCCGGACCCCTCGTCCACGCGATAGAAGTCGGACGCAGCGAGTAGCCGACCATAAGGCCGCAAGCCGTTTACGACAGACCGAGTTCGCGCTTCAAGAGGTCGTTGACACGGAAGGACACTCTTTTTTGGCACGACCCGGTCCGGCGGAGAAAGGAGCTCTTCCGGACGGAGTGACGCCACCCGGGATGCTTCTCACACCCGGTTGGGGGTGCCCCGGGAAGCCGGCCTCCGCCAGGGGCTCCCCGCTTCACCCCCTTCCCGCCCGCTCGAACCAGGTTCTCGCGCCGCGGGTCCACTCGGGGCCGTCGCCCCAGTTGTATCGGGTGCGGCGGCGAGGGTGCTCCGGGTCGTACTTCCGGCAGGCTTCTTCGTAGAGGTGCTGCGCTTCCTGTGCGCGGGGTAGGGCCCAGAAATCCTCTTCCCGAGACCATTTCCCGTCGCCGGCGTAGTCGAGGATCGTGATCCCGGGAAAGTCGATCGTTCCCTCTCCGCTCGGGTGGTCGCGACGGTTCTGCATGTAGACGACGACCCGGCCTCGCTCGGGGTCGACGACGTGCCACTCGTAGACCGTGTAGAGCTCGCCGAACTGCTCCATGATGGGCTTGATCCATGCACGGATGGCCTCGCGTCCCTTCATGGAGCCCAGGACGTGCTCGACGTAGTCGGCGTCCTCCGTGAACAGGTCGGCCCAGGCATCCCAGTCCTCGCCGACGGCGCCGGTTCGCCAGTAGTGGCGGAACGCTTCTTCGATTTCCTCGCGGGGGAACGGCGGCATGGGGCATCTCCTTCCGTGTCGGGGGCTTTTCTTTTCATGGCCGGCCGGCTTATGCAACGCTGTCGGTCGGGCTAGCCGCCGCCGGCGGGCGCGACGGAGCGCGTCCCTCCCGCCAGTCGCGTTCACGTTTCGAAACGTCGTACGTCTCGGCGGCGGCCCGAAAACGCGCGTTCACATCACCCGTGTCGTACGACGAATCGGATGGGGATGGGCTTCGTCGGGTCCAATGGTTACATGTTCCAACCTCCATCTCGGAGCCGACAGACCACGTCCCGCTAGTGCCGAGCCCATCGGAGGGCGACGGCTCCATTGATGTGGCCGTTCGCACGGGCTGTTGGAAAAGCCAGGCTCCGCGGCAGCCTCGAATCCGGGGACGGTGCGTCTCCGTGCGACGCCGCGGGACGCCCTCCTTTGGCCCGGGCGCGACGGAAGCGTCGTGTCGGATCCTTCGCCACGGGGCGCAGCTCCACGGCGATGGGGTGCGCCTCTCATCGCTCCCCGCGCCGCATGCGCTCGAGGAGTAACTCCATGACTTCGAGTTTGGGGTTTCGCGGGTCGTGCTTTCGCAGCCACTCGAGGTAAGGCTCGGCGTCGGAAATCCGCCACTGGGACAGGTACAACGCTGCCATTCCGGCACGAAACTCGGCTGCATTGGGCTCGAGTTCCAGAGCTCGGTCGAGCGCCTTCTCTGCTTCGGCGTAGCGCTGCTGTCGCATGAGTTCGAAGCCGAGGTTGGCCCAGCCGCTGCTGATTTTCGGATCGAGCTCGATGGCTCTTTCGAACCTCTTGATGTACTGGTGCGGTGGTACCCCGGCCAGGCGCTCCCACACACCAAGGCTGACCTGGGCACGGGCGTTCTCCGGGGCGTCTCGTTCGACGGCTTTCCAGAACACGAGGGAGTTTCGGTAGTCGCGGTTTCTGAGCCAGCAGCGTCCCGCGTAAAAAACGGCGAGGGCCGTGATCGCAGCGGTCGCCGCGAGAGGAGCGTACGGCAAGGGGTTACGCCGAAGAGCAGCGTCGAGCCGCGCCACGAGAATCCCGAAGCCGAGCAGGGGAACGTAGAGGTAGTGTTCGGCGACGAGCTCCGTCAGTCTCACGACCTGGGAGGTGGGAAGCATGGTCGCGACCATGAAGGCGCCGGCAAAGCCGGCCCACGAGTTCCGGCGAAAGGAGCGGACGGTGAGCAGGACGGCCGAGCCGAGCGCCACGACGGCGACCCATCCCACGGGATCGGTCCACCCGCTCGCGTAAATCCAGTGTCGGGGCGAGTAATCGGCGACGAGGCGGAGCGGAAAGAGGAGCCGCCAGAGCAGGAGGAGCTGTGCTTTGGCCGCGCTCAGCACGTGCGAGCCGATCGTTCCTCCGATCCAGCCCGCATCGGCCATGTACCCCGTGTGTCGCGAGATGGCCACGCGGTGGAGAAGGTACGGGAATGCGAGGACGAGGCAGCCCAAGTACACCCATTTTCGACGTCCGAGGATTTGTCGCAAACCGGGCGGTGGCAGGGAAGAAGGGAGTGCCCCGTCGGGCCACGTTCGCCCGCGAAAGTAGTCTGCGAGGCAGAACACTGCGGGAAGAACGGCCGTGGACTCCTTCGAAAGCAGGCCGAGGGCGAAGAGTAACAGGAGGCCCACATTCCCGAGCGTTCCCGGGGCTCGCCCTCCGCGGAGGTAGAGGAGAAGCGAGGACAAAAAGAAAAAGACCGTAGAGGAGGTCTCGTCTGCCGGAGATGTAGGTAACGGATTCCGTTTGGACCGGATGGACCGCGAACACGAGAGTTGCCACGAAGGCTCCACGCTGGTCCAGACCAAGCCGGACCAGGACCCCGAAGGCGAGAAGAACGTTGCCGACGTGAAGAAGAAGGTTCAGCAGGTGGTACCCGCGGGGGTCGCGGCCGAAGAGGGCCGCGTCCATGTAGAAGCTCGCCGTCACTACCGGGCGGATAGCCGCGGTTCCGAAGGGGGTAGGTTTGCCCCATCCCCACTCGGCAAGCGGCGTGCGGTTCCAGGCGAACTTGGCCAGCGCGAAATCGTCGAATACGAAGTCCCCGCCAAGGCCGTTCGCGAAGGCAAGCACCGTGAGGAGCGCCAGAATGGTCCGGAGTTTCCAGAAGGACGGGCCGTGTCGGGCGGCGGGCGCTTCGGTCATTTGTCAGTTACTCGTTGTCATGGCGGAAACCAATCAGGTCCGGAGCCCCGGATCGAACGCCGGGTTCCGGCGACGAATCGCGGGGACCGGTCTTTGGGGTCCGAGGTCGTATGTGCCGCAGGTCCGCGTTCCCGGGACGCGGGGCCTGGGGGAACTTCGGGCCGCGTTGCGCAGGAGACAATCTCGTGCGAAGCAACTCCTCGAGCTCCGCCGCCTGCATGGCGTAGGCGAAACTTTTCGGGATCTTCGCGTGCCTTCGGGACGGTGCTCGCAAGTGGTGGGCCTTCTTTACGAACGTTCGCAGAGGAGGAACCCCCGGTCGAAGACGCTGCCCACGAGAACGTAGGGGCCCCAGGGCGCGGCGACGCTCGAGGCGGAAATCTGCTCGCCCCGGTCCCGGAAGCGTTCTTCGGCTCGCACCTGGTCCCCGCGGATCGTGACACGCAGGACCTGCGACGGAGCGTACTTCCGGAGCCTTCCGGCGTGGAGCAGAAACGCCCAGGCACTCGGGTGGGCCCCGATCCAGAGGCTTCCGTCGCTGTCGATCTCGATGTTGTCGAGGAGCGTATCCAGAAAAACCTCGCGCACGAGACGGAGTCGACCCGTGAGCTCGCGCTCGTAGATTCGGAGCGTTCTGGGTCTCGTCGTGGTGACGTACACCATGGACCCCTCGGCATTGCCCTGGATGCCGTTCGCGTAGGAAAGGCCCGACTCGACGATCTCGAGCGACTTTCCGTCCCAGCGCACGATGTTCCCGATCCGCCGGTCGAGGAGGTCTTCCACGATCTTCCCCACCCGAGTCGCGCTGCCGTGGTCGTTGGTCACGTAGAGCTCGTCGGCGTCGACGGCGTAGACGTCGTTCGGGCTCGTGAGCTCGGGCCCCGCGACGGCAGGCGGCTCGTAGACGAGCGCCCTTCCGCGCACGGCGAAGCGCTCGATTCGGTGGTCCTTGTCACCGGCATGGTTGACGACGAAAAGCCAGTCGCCGTTCTTCCCGGTGGCCAGCGAGATACCGTGAGGCCGGAAGATCGGCGGCATGTCGGGCGTGAGAGGCTCGGCGGCGTCGGGCAGGGGTTTTTTCGAGAGGTCGAAGCCGTAGATACCTCCCCGCGTGCGCCAGTGGCGCCGATCGTGGGAGGAGAGGTACGCGTAGCCGGTCCGTGGGTCGATCGTGATATCTTCCACGCCGAGGAGTTCTCCCTGCTGGCCCTCGATCCGTTCGATTCGACGGCAGTCGTGGATCTCGGGTCCCCGCTCGAGTGAAACTTGCGGAGGGTGCTCGGTCTCCTCCTGGCAAGCCAAAACGCAGAGAAGCAGGACGGCGAGACACGCGACACGGGGGCGAAGCGGCGGGAGTCGGCGCGGCGCGGCGGAGCGCCGGTCGCAGTGGAATCGGCGGCGACGATCGCGTACGCTCCCGGGCATGGAGTCGAAAGATTGCGTGTTTTGTAGAATCGTTCGGGGAGAAGCGCAAGCGTACCGGGTCTACGAGGACGCCGACACCATGGCGTTCATGGATCTCTATCCGGTGACGGACGGGCACACGCTCGTGGTCACGAAGCCCCACTTCGAGAACCTTTTCGAGGCTTCTGCCGAAGCCCTCGCCGCCGTGGCACGGACGGCGAAGAGGGTCGCGCACGCGCTCCGCGAGGTGCTCGAGCCGGCGGGCCTCATGGTGTTCCAGCTCAACGGAAGTGCGGCGGGCCAGACGGTGTTCCACTACCACATGCACCTGCTTCCGAGGTCGCCCGGCGAACCACTGGCTCTTCACAGCCGCGTGCAGGGTAAGCCCGAGCGACTCCAGGAACTTTCGGCGAGGCTCTCCGCCGCCCTGGCCGGAACCTGATCGATTCCGGAGGTACGCGCTCCGTCGCGTCCGGGGGGGGAATCGACGTAGTCGTTTTGCGTTCGAGGATCGACGTTCGCGGCATGGGCGAACACGAACGACCCGGAGGGACGCGCTCCGTCGCGTCCGGGGATGTGGGGATCGGTCGGCCGGCCGTCCTGGATGATCGCCGGTACCATTCGCGCACACGGCCACGACAGAGCGTGGCCCTCCGATTCCCCCCGGCGAAGCGGAGGCCGCGTACGGGCGTTTTCCGTCGCGTTGGCGACGGGGGGGGGCGTGGGCACGTGCCGGTCGAACGTTGGCAACGACCACCGGTTCCGTTCCCGACCACGGCCACGACAGAGCGTGGCCCTCCGATTCCCCCCCGGCGAAGCGGAGGCCGCGTACGGGCGTTTTCCGTCGCGTTGGCGACGAACGGCCCTGCCAGGGCGCGAACGCGTTCCACCCGGAGGGACGCGCTCCGTCGCGTCCGGGGGGGGCGTGGGCACGTGCCGGTCGAACGTTGGCAACGACCACCGGTTCCGTTCCCGACCACGGCCACGACAGAGCGTGGCCCTCCGATTCCCCCCGGCGAAGCGGAGGCCGCGTACGGGCGTTTTCCGTCGCGTTGGCGACGAACGGCCCTGCCAGGGCGCGAACGCGTTCCACCCGGAGGGACGCGCTCCGTCGCGTCCGGGGGGGGGCGTGGGCACGTGCCGGTCGAACGTTGGCAACGACCACCGGTTCCGTTCCCGACCACGGCCACGACAGAGCGTGGCCCTCCGACGACGTCGCGGGGGCGGACGGAGGTGCCACACACGAACACGGACCCGACAGAGCGGGTCCCTCCGACCGCACGTTCGAAGGGCCGCGTGAAGTTCGGTGTGTTTTGGACTTGTCCGCCGGGGGGACGCGCTCCGTCGCGTCCGGGGGGTAGGGAATTACGACGATCCGTCCCGCAAAGGCGACGGGGCGCCCTCGCGGACGAAAACCAGGATCGTATCGAGAGGCACCGGCAGGGTGACCCGCGAGGGTCCGGTGTACCGCTCGGTTTCGTCCCAGAGGGAACGCCACCCGCCTCTCGGAAAATAAACCTCGCGCTCTCTCTGCCCGATCCGCCAGACCGGAGCCACCATGAGGTCGGGACCGAACATGTACTGATCCCAGAGGTCCGAAAGTTCGGGGTCGGTCCGATCGTAGAACACCATGGGTCTCACGATCGGCATCCCGGTCCGAGCTTCTTTCGCCGTCTCGACGATGTAAGGGAGGAGCTCTTCGCGCAGCACGGTGTAACGCCGGTAGATCTCGATCATTTCCTCGTCGAACCGCGGTTCGGTCGGCATGTCCCAGGGGGCGTGGGTTCCCTTGCCGCCGATTTCCATGATCCCGGAGAAGGTACTGAACTCGATCCAGCGCGCGAACACCTCGCGGTCCTTGAATTCGTAATAGCCGCCCGTGTCCGAGCCCCAGACGGGAAAGCCGAGAAAGGCCGCCCGTTGCTGCGAGATGATGGCGCTTCGAAGTCCGAGATCGGTTCCCGGCCCCGCACCGAAAAACTCGCTTCCCGGGATGTCGCCTCCCCAGACGATCGCGTCTTTTTGCACGCCCGTGTATCCCGCCCGCGTGACCAGTACCCAGTCGCCGTCGGGCCTCGCCGCTTCCAGCGCTTCGCGGTGCATCCGTGCCTGCAGGATCACGTACTCGTTGTGCACTTCGCGTCCGTTTCTCCCGTCGAACCAGATGTCGTCGGCGTCCGACGGAATGTGCTCCTCGCCACGGTCGAGCTTGATCCCGTCGAGCCCTTCTTCGCGGACGAAGTTCGCGAGCTTCTCGGCGAACCAGCGACGAGCCTTCGGGTTGGTCACGTCGAGAACGAAGTTGCCCCCCGTGTCGCTGCAGAACGGCACTCCCTCGTTCGGCGCGAGAAAGCCGAGCCGGAGGGCTTCGGTGCCGTTGTCTCCCGGCTCCGTGCCACAGGCCCAGGCGGCGCTCCAGGTGAGGATCCGGTATCCGCGCCGACGGAGCACCTCGAGCATCGCCCGCGCGTTCGGAAGCCGTTCTTCGTCCCACTCGAAGCGGGCGAAGCCGAAATTGCCCTGCAGTACCGGCCGGTCGAGAAGATAGACACCGGCGGGGATTCCGAAGCGCTCGAACATGAGGACGTCTTCGGCGACCTGGGCGTTGACGAGAACGCCGTCGAGCTCGGCCGGCTCGCCGGGGGCGAGCTCGTCCCGCCACCGCCAGTTCCGGAAGGCCCAGTCGGGCGGGACGAGAGGCCGTCCGGTAAGACGCGTGTACTCGTCGAGGATGTCCGCGTGCTCCGGGCCCCCGAAAAAGAAAAACCGGAATCTCAGGTTTTCCGGGACCGTACCCGCCTCGAAGCGGAAGGAAACCACCGTGGGGTCCGCGGCGGCGAGGTCGTACGTCCCGGGCATCGTGCCGCCCACGAGAAGCCCGAAGCCGCGCGAGCTGTGGTAGAAGGGAGCGTAAAGGGAAAACGTCGGCCGGACGAACATCTCCACGGTCTCGCCCCGGCGGTCGAGCGATCCCACCTCCTGTGGACGGATGTCGTCCGTCGGGATGTCGGCCACACCCGGAGCGAAGAGCGGAGAGTCGCGTAGCCTTTCCGTGAGGCCGTAGATCCGCTCGTTCTCGGGCGACTCCCACCTCGCGCCGAACGCCTCGAGGCCGCTTTTCTCGTCCGGCTCGAAGACGACCTCGACCGTCCGGGGCGTGCGGAAGCGGACCTCGACTCGGCCGGTCTCGCCGTCGGCGGTGCGGACGGAGAGGAAAGCACCCCGGTCCTCGGGCGTGGCGTCGAGGACCTCCGCGATGGTTTTCTCGAGCCCCCGACGCTCGTAAAAAACTCCCTCCGGCAGGCCCCGGAGCTTCTCGGCGCCGACGCCGAAGGCGAGGCGGAAGGGGCTCCGGTGGATCTCGACGGCGACGGCGGGGCTCTCGAGAAGTACGGGGTCGGAGGCCGTGTCGACGGAAAACCGCGAATCCCCGCCCGCGCAGCCGAAAAAGCTCGGCACGCAAAGCGCGCAGGCAAGAAGCTGCGTCGCAAGAAGAAGGCCCGCCTTGCAAAGCCTCATGCGCGGCCCTGCCTCATAGCGCCGAGTCTTCCCGTGGTGCAAGGGTCGCTTTTTTCCGGCGCCGGCGAAGCATCCGCGAACGTTCGCATGTCGTGTGCGTGGCGAAGAGGGAGGCTCGCGTGCCGGGCTTCTTTTTTGCTTGGCCCCCTGGTTCTTCGTCCCGCTCTCCACGGCCTCCGACCTCGTTTCCCGGGCTCTTACGCAAAATGCACGCAAGGTCGCACGACAACCGACTTGCGCGCCCCGGCCCTGCAGGCAGGAGGCGCCGGCGCAAAAGCAAGACCGGGGTGCCAAAATTTGTCGGCGGAGGTGGGAAGCTCCCGCCTCGCGGGTGCGGGAAAACCTCGGGAGACGCGGTCCCGCTCGGGAGTGCGGTGGTACATGCTTTGCTCCTGTTGGCGCGGGAGCGGGATGCAAGGCTGGATCGAAGAGTTCGCGCGCAGAGTGCGGTGGCGGGGCGGTACCGAAGACCCTGTGCGGCAAACCCGCTTCGACACCCTCCTTCGCGAGGAATGTTGCGAGCGCATTCGCTGGCTCCTCTGGGCGAGCATCGGGGGCGTTCTCGTCTTCACGCTTTTCGACGTTTTCGTCGACCGTGCGCACGGGGCGGTGCTCTGGGTCCGCCTCGCGCTCAACGGCGGCGTTCTGGCAGCACTCTTGGGCCTTGCCGTCGCTCTGCGTTTTTCCGCCGTCCGGCAGCGGGTTTTCCCCCTTCTTTTCGCGCTTTGCCTCGCGACGCTCGCCACCGACGTCTACTCCCTGGGCTACGTGCAGCCGGCGCCGGGCCGGCTCTCGTTCCACCTCCTTGCCGTCTACGGACTCACGGTCATCTCGATCCAGTGGCCCTGGCCGTGGCAGCTCGGCCTTTGCGGGATCCTCACGAGCCTTTTTCTCCTCGTGATTCCGCCCGGTCACCCGAACTTCGGTTTCTACGTCGTAGGGCTGGGTGTCGCGACCCTGCTGACGACGGTCGTGGCCGCGGTGATCACCAGGTGGAGGTACCGGCAGTTCGTAACGGAAGAACGCCTCCGCCGCGCCAACGACCTCGCAGCGCGGCAGTCCGCGCAGCTCGAGGCGAAGAACGCGGAGCTCACCGACCTCTTCTACGTCCTTTCGCACGACCTCCGTGCTCCGCTGATCAACGTCGAGGGCTTCACCCGGGAGCTCGAAAGCACGATCGAGGAAGTCGAGGCGCTGCTCGACGATGCGGCAAGACAGGACGGAAAACTCTCCGAGCGCTGGCGCGAGCTTCGAGAGACGCTCGAGGAGTCCGTCGGTTTCATCCGCGGCGGTGTCGCCAAGATGGAAAAGCTCGTCGACGGAATCCTGCAGCTCTCCCGGATCGAGACCCGGCCCGCTCCGCCGCAACCCGTGGAGCTCGGCCCCCTGCTCGAGGAGATTCTCCGGTCTTTCCACTACCAGATCTCGCAGCGAAACATCGACGTGCGGGTTTCCCCCCTGCCGACCGTCGTCGGTGACCCGGTCCGGCTGGGTCAGGTTTTCAGCAACCTCGTCGACAACGCGATCAAGTACATGAAGCCCACGGGAGAAGCTCGGATCGAAATCGGTTACCTACCGGGCGAGGAGGACCACCTCTTCTACGTTCGCGACACGGGCCGCGGAATTCCGGCCGAGCACCAGGAAAAGGTCTTCCGGCTTTTCGCCCGCCTCCACGCGAACGGCGTTCCCGGCGAGGGGCTCGGCCTCACCGCGGTGAAGAAGATCGTCGAAAAACACGGAGGCACCATCTGGCTCGACTCGGATCCCGGGGTGGGGACGACGGTGTGGTTCACGCTCCCGCGCCTCGATCCCGGAGAAGCCGAAAAGCAGGAAGCTCCGGCGCCGAAAGCCGCGTAGGGTTCCCTTCGCCGCCGAACCCCCGGTTCTGCCGCTTTCTCCGGATCCTGCGGGTCGGGACGCAGCGGCCGCGCGTCCACCCTTTTGCCTGCAGTGGGGCGAGGGATGATCGTGTTCGGAAGGGATTTCGTAGGGCGTGACACCACGGGGTCCGGTTCGCGATCGGCACGAAAAACGCCTCGGCCGCCCACGACCATCCGAGCGCCGCGAAAATGCGAGCGGAGGCGTCAAGGGGGGCGGCGGTAGAAGCAATGGCACTACGAGCGTCGTTCGGGGCGCCCCCTGGACACTTCCCCGCTCCGCTGCGTCGACCCGAGGTGTCACACCCGAGGGCCGAAAACCGTTGACCGGGATCGGCTTGGCGTGGTAGGCGCGGCCATGCCCCATGTGTCCGGACGCACGGGATGCTGGGCAGAGGGGCTGCGCCGCGCGGATGTGCGGCAGGCCACGTCGAGCCAGCCGACCACAGGCCGTACCCGGTCGATGCAGGGAGTCCGGGGTAGGGCCGGGCAGCCCGCGAAACGGCCGGTTGCCGCGGCGGTCGCACTGTCCCTCCCGCTGACTCTGCTCGCGGTCCTGGCCCCCGCCCGGGCGGTCTCCAGTGGCGAGGCGATTCTCAGTCCGACGGGTGTGGTTGCGGGGTCGGCGTCCGCGGCGGCGGTTCCCGAGGACGAGGCCGTGGCGCGAGGGGTAGGGATTCCGGACCGCCTCATCGTGAAACTGAAGGCGGGCGTGGCCACGTGCCTCTCGTGCCAGGTGGCACGGCGTGCGCCTCTCGGTAAGCTCGGTGTCGGGAGCAGGCTCGACGAGCTCAACCGGCGCTACGGCGTGCGCGCAGCGAAGGCCCTCGTGCGGTCCACCGGCCGGCGCGATGTACCCGCGTCGGCGGCGGAGACGGCGGCACGGCTCGGGCGGGCGGCGGCACGTTTCCCCGTCCGTGCCCTTCGGGGACGCCCGGCAGCGCCCGCACCGGACTGGAGTCGGACGTACGTGCTTGAGCTGCGCCGCCACCCGGACCTTGCGGCCGTCGCCCGAGCGTACGCCGCCGACCCCGCCGTCGAGTACTGCGAGCCCGACGCGGTCGTGGAGGCTGCGGTCGTCCCGAACGATCCGTTCCTTGCCACCCGGGGATCGTGGGGCCAGCCGTTCGACGACCTCTGGGGTGTCAAGCTGATCGGCGCGCCCGCGGCCTGGGATGTCACGCGCGGCGCCGGCGTCGTGATTGCCGTCCTCGACACGGGGGTCGATTACACTCACCCCGACATCGCGGCCAACATCTGGGTGAACCCTGGGGAGGTGCCGGACAACGGCCTCGACGACGACGGGAACGGGTTCGTGGACGACGTCCGAGGCTGGGACTTCGTCAACGACGACGCCGATCCGATGGACGACAACGGTCACGGCAGCCACGTGGCGGGCACGGCGGCGGCCGTGGGAAACAACGGCATTGGCCTCGTGGGCGTGGCTTTCGAGAGCCGGATCATGGCGGTTCGCGCCCTGGGCACGTTCGGCAGCGCCCGGGTGAGCGATCTGGTCGAGCCCATCCTCTACGCGGTGGAGAACGGAGCGGACATCATCAATGCGAGCTGGGGCACCTCGGAGTTTTCGCAGACGCTCTCCGAGGCCGTGAGCGCGGCCAAGGCCGCCGGGGTGGTGTTCGTCGCGGCGGCGGGCAACAGCGGTCGCCGCGGGGCGGTGCTCTATCCGGCCGCGGATCGTAACACGATCGCCGTCGCCGCCTTCACCCACGAAGACGTCCGTGCGAACTTCTCCGACTTCGGCATCGAACTCGACGTGGGCGCTCCCGGCGGTGGCGACGGCCCGCCTCCTCCCGCCGAACAAATCCCGTCCTTCAGCATCCTCTCCGTCGGCTCGGGAGCCATCGATCCCTTCGTTCGGCTCCGGCTCGACCCGAGCCTTTTCCTCGAAGCGGGCGGGGTCGAGTACCTGCGCCTCGCGGGGACCAGCATGGCCACACCCCACGTGGCGGGGACAGCAGCCCTCGTCTTGGCCGCCCACCCGTCCTTCTCGGTCGAGGAAGTCCGTCAGGTCTTGCGCACCACCGCGGTGGACATCGATCCCCCCGGCCCGGACGACGAGTCGGGCTATGGCCGGATCGATGCGGCGGCCGCCGTCGCCGCGGGGCCTCCCCTAGTGGCCCACATCGACGAGCCGGCGGGGGGGACGATCGTGGGCGCGCTTTCCATCGATGTCCGCGGCACGGCCAGCGGTCCCGACTTCGGGTCGTACACCGTCGACTACCGCCCTGCGGACGACCCCACCGCGCCCTGGACCCCGATCGTGGGGCCGGTAACGACGGCAGTGAGCGGCGGCCTCCTCGCCTCCTGGGACGTCTCGGACCTGGACGACGGCGACTACGTCCTGCGCCTCACCGCGGAACGCCCCGGCGAAGCGTTCACCGATCGGGTGCCGGTCTCTCTCCGCAACGTGCAGATCGACTCCCCGGAGCCCCTGGCTGCCTTCGGGGAAGGAGTGACGTCGATCGAGATCCGAGGTACGGCGGCCGGGGCCGGCTTCAGGAGCTACACGGTCGAGTACGCTCGCCCCGCCCGGGCTCGGAACGTGTGGCGCACCGACGGTTTGACCCTCGGGGGACCGCCGGACACCCCGGTTCGGAACGGCCTCCTCGCGACGCTGGACGTTTCGAGCCTGACCGAGGGAGAGC
Organism: Candidatus Binatia bacterium; assembly: GCA_026004195.1. Lineage (NCBI taxonomy): Bacteria > Candidatus Binatota > Binatia (SeqCode) > Binatia bacterium. Next base: position 530,183 of record BPIQ01000002.1, on the reverse strand, counting down.
GGTTCGATTTCAGATTGACCGTCGAGAACCGAGCCGGGACCCGGGTGAAGACACGCTCGGGCATCGTGGTCGATCCGACCCTGCGGGCCGGGTGGCCCCAGCCCCTCGTCCCCGTGGCCGACGCCGAATACCTCACGGTCGTGGACCTCGATGGCGACGGCATCCAGGAAATCCTCGCCGGATCGGGGGACGAGGTGATCGTTTTCGAACCGGACGGGACGGTCCGCCCCGGCTGGCCCCAGCGGGTGGCCACGTCCGCGTTCCCCCTCGTTTCGACCCGGGGCTCTCCCATTGTCGCCGACGTCACCGGCGACGGCGCCCTGGACGTTATCGCTACGAACCGCAACGAGATCTTCGTGTGGTCCGCCGACGGCATTCTGGCACCCGGCTTTCCCCGGGTCGTCGACGTCTTTCTGGGGTCGTTGAACGACTGGATCACCGCTGCGGACCGGGACGGGGACGGCGTGGATGACATCATCTGCTCCGGCGTCCGCGGCGTTCAGACGTTCCGCGGCGACGGCAGCGAGCTACCCGACTCGCGCATCCGCCTCCTTTCGGGCAACCCCGCCGCGCCCGGCGACGTGGACGGGGACGGCCGGGCCGAGCTTGCGGTGTTCGACGAAAAGTTCGGCTTCCGCTTCCGTGGCAACGGGTTCCGCGGCTTCCTTCGCGTGTACCGGCCGGACGGCACCATCCTCGCCGAGCGACCCACCAGGGCGAAGTTCTTTATGCACCCCGGGATGGCCGATCTGGACGGCGACGGCCTCTTGGATGCCTGGGTGGCTACGGAGAACCGGTTCAAGACGCGGGCGAAGCTGCGAGCCGTGGACGCGGCGGGGAAGCGCCTCCGCCTCAAGCGCCAGCGCACGGCCCGGGGCCGCCGCCTCACCGCCAGCTCGCAGTTCAGCTTTGCGGACCTGGACCGTGACGGCGTGCCCGAGGCGTATTCGTACGAGAGCGTCCTGGCCTCCCGGGACTCGCTGGAGCAGTTCGGCTACATCGTTCGCCACTCCGTCGGCCGGCCGGAGACGCGGCGAGCTCTCCGCCACCGGATCTTCACCGGGTTGGACTACGATCCCGCCGCTATGGCCATCGCCGATGTGGACGGGGACGGCACGCAGGAGTTCGTGGTCGGTGTGTCGGGGCTCGGCTGTCCTGCAGATGACTGTGTCCTCGGCGGCCAGCAGCTCTTCCCCACCCGTCGCGGCGTGGTCGTACAACGCCCGGACGGCTCCCTTTTGCCTGGCTTTCCCAAGGCCGTGCCGGAGTTCGCGTGGTGGGACGGGGATCCGGCGCCCTTCATGCCGATCTTAGGGGGTCTCGACGACAGGCGGGCGAACACGCCCGCGGTGGCCGACCTGGACGGCGACGGCCTCAAGGAAGTGATCTGGGTGGATCCGGAGACGACCCGGATTTTCGTGTGGACCGTGAACGGGACCCCGGGCCCTCTCGTGGCGGACTGGCCCATGTACCACCACGACCCGCAGCACACGAACGTCTTCCCGGTCGGGCCGTAGGGCTCGCGGGAGCCCTCGGCCTACGTGAGCCAGGGGGAGCAGGTGAGAGCCTCGCTTGCTCTCGTGCCCGGAGCTCGGACCTCATCGGTCGCAACGAGCTCGAGCTGGAAGACTTTCCGGCTTGGCTCTGCTCACCAGGCGTCCAGCAGGCGGAAAACCCATGGCAGGTGCGGAGACGGGTCTCGGGCTTTTTGCAGGCGCACGCGCTCGGGCCGTCGGAGCCCTGTTTTGGCTTCCCGTGCCGCTCGGAAAAAAACCCGGGCCCGAGCGGGACCTCTCCGCTCAGCCGAGAAAAGCCCGCACCTTTTCCACGAAGACCTCCGGCTTTTCGAACGGGAGCAGGTGCCCGCACTCGCGCACGATCTCGAGCTTCGCGCCGGGGATGAGCTCGGCGTATTTGCGCCCGTAGACCGGAGGCACGACGCGGTCGTTCTCGGACCAGAGGCAGAGCGTCGGGGCTTTCACGCGGTGGAGGATGCGCTCGAGTCGCGGGTCGTGGAGAAGCGGGTTCCAGCCGACCTTGGCGGTGGCGGCCATGGCGTTCATGAAATTCACGACCATTTCTTCCGGAAGCTCTCCGACCTGGCCGGGGCCCGGCATCATCTGCGCCGCAGGGCAGTTCACGTCGTGGAAGAGGAGTTGCTTGAAGCGCTCGGGAAAGCGGGTGTCGAGGGCGAAGATGTCGGCGATGGGCCGCTCGCGGACCCAGATGCCGACCGCGTTGACGAGGACGAGCCGCGAGACCTTCTCGGGCCATCGGGCCGCGAGCTCGGCGGCGATCCAGCCACCGAGCGAAACGCCCACGACGTCGACGGACGACCAGCCCTTCGCGTCCATGTAATCGAGGTAGTGGTAGGCGTAGTCCTCGATGTCGCGGATTTCCTCGATGCCTTCGCTGCCGAGAAAGCCCGGGTGGGCGGGAGCATGCACCTCGTAGTGGCGGGCGAGCCCCTCGAGGTGCGGGAGCCAGAGGGCGTCGCCCGCGGCGCTGTGGAGGTAGAGAAGGGGCTTCCCTTCGCCACCACGAATCTCGTGGATTTTCCGGCCCCGGACGAGAATCTGCGTCGTCGTCTTTTCCATCAGCTCACGGCCACCTTTCTCGGTCGTTCCTCTTCTTCCTCGGGGAACGGGTTCGACGGAGGCATGGGCTCGGTCGTGTTCGGGATTTCCCTGTCGACGAGCGGCATGACTTCCTCGGCGTAAAGACGCGCGTTCTTTCTGGCTTTCTCGGGCGGCATGTCGCCGAGCTGGAAAAGCCCGAGGAGGTTCCCGCACCCGATCTCCTTGGCGTGCTCGACGATCTTCTGCGCGACGGTCTTCGGGCTCCCTACGATCGCGAAGCACCCTTCCTCGACGTCCTGCCAGGTCTCGACACTGTTGACGAACATTTTCCCGCTTCGGAGCGCCTTGAGCACACGCAGAGCCGAGCGAACGGAGGTGTATCCCGGGGGCGAGATCGTGAGCCCCGGGATGAGCTTGTTCTTGAAGTACCAGAAGTGGGGCTCGAACTCTTCGCGTGCCTTCGCGTCCGTTTCGGCGACGTAAATCGGCATCAAGAGCCCCATCTGCTCCGGGTGGGCCTTGTAGCCTTCGCGCTCGCAGATCTCGCGGAAAAGCGCGTAGTTCTTCTTGAAGAAGTCGATGTGGAAGTAGGGGATGCCCATGTAGGCGTAGCGCCGCTTGGCGACGAACTCCATGGTTTCCACGGAACCCGCGCCGGGGATCCACACGGGCGGGTGCGGCTTCTGGAGCGGCTTGGGCCAGCAGTTCACGTAGCGGAGCTTGTAGTGCTCTCCGTAGAACTCGAAGGGACCGGGCTGCGTCCAGGCCCGCATGATGATCTCGTGGGCTTCGCGGAAGCGGGTTCGGGCTTCGGCGGGGTTGATGGAAAAGGAGAAGTACTCGGGGCCGCCGCCGATGACCTGTCCGGAGATGATCCTTCCGCCGGAGATGCAGTCGAGCATGGCGATTTCCTCGGCCACGCGGGTGGGCGGGTCGTAGAGCGGGAGGGCGTTTCCCACGACGGCGATCTTGATCCGCTTGGTTCGCATGACGAGCATCGCGGCGATGATGTTGGGAGAGGGCATGAGGCCGTAGGCGTTCTGGTGGTGCTCGTTCACGCAGACGCCTTCGAAGCCGAGCTCCTCGGCCTCGGCGAGCTGGTCGAGATACTCGTTGTAGTACCGGTGTCCCTTTTTCTCGTCGAAGAGCGAGTTCGGGATCCAGACCCACGCCGACTCGTAGCGCTTCTCGAAGTCCGCCGGCAGGTCGCGGTACGGCATGAGATGGAAGAGAAAGTGTTTCATCGTTTTTCCTCCTTTGGATACGGGAGCCTCTCCGAAGTCGACGCCCTCGTCAGCCCGCGCAAGCTGAAGGCCGTGCAAAACCTCGCTGCTTTTTCCGGGTCGAGTTCACCACGAACGAGACGCTGCCGCGCCACCATGAGACCCGTTCCGATCATGGCTGCCGCCACGTCCTCGGGGTCGTGTCCGCCCGGTGCGTGCGCGGCGAAGTCCGGCAGGAGATCCTCCCGCAGCTCTTCGACAGCCCGCGAAAGCGAAGCCGTCGTCGGGTCTTCCCCGAGGCGCCAGACGTTCCGCTCGAGAACCTCGAAGAGCACGCGTTCCTCGACGACGAACCGGAAAAAGGCGAGATAGGCGCGGTAGATCCGCTCCTCGAAAGGCAGGGAAACGTCCCGCCGGACCGACCGGAGTCTCTGCCGGAGACCGGAGAGCGTGTCCTCGAGGACGGCGCGAAAGACGTCCTTTTTGTCGCGGAAGTACTCGTAGAAGGTCCCGACCGAGAGGTCCGTGGCCCGCACGATGTCGCGCACGGTGGCGCGTTCCACGCCGAGGCGACCGAAAACGAGACGGGCCGCGGCGAGAATGACGGCCCGGTTACGGGCCTTGGTTTGCTCGCGTTTGCCGAGCCTCAGCGGAAGGGCTTGCATCGACGAAAGTCGACACTAGCGTCGACTTCGGTGGGAAGTCAACGGCCGCAGTGCCGGAGGGCCACGGGTTTGGTGGATCATGCGCCCCGAGGACGCGAAGAGACGTTCGGGCTCTGTCCCCACCGTGATCCCGTGCATCCGGCTGCCGGAAACTCCGACAAAGGAGGCCAGGAGCGCGTCCCTCCGGATGGCCGTGTTCGCGGATGCCGCGAACGTCCATGCTCGAACGCGAAACGACGACGGCGATTCCGCCCCGGGGTCCCCCCGGGACGCGACGGAGCGCGTCCCTCCGCGGTGGCCGTGTTCGGAAACGGCACGAGCGATCATCGCAGGTGTGGGGCGCACGTTCCCGCCCCCCCCGGACGCATCGGAGGGCCACGCTCTGTCGTGGCCGTGTTCCTATCTGACGCGTCCGCCCCCCGGGACGCGACGGAGCGCGTCCCTCCGCGGTGGCCGTGTTCGGAAACGGCACGAGCGATCATCGCAGGTGTGGGGCCCACGTTCCCCGCCCCCCGGACGCATCGGAGGGCCACGCTCTGTCGTGGCCGTGTTCCTATCTGACGCATCCGCCCCCCGGGACGCGACGGAGCGCGTCCCTCCGCGGTGGCCGTGTTCGGAAACGGCACGAGCGATCATCGCAGGTGTGGGGCGCACGTTTCCCGCCCCCCCCGGACGCATCGGAGGGCCACGCTCTGTCGTGGCCGTGTTCCTATCTGACGCGTCCGCCCCCCGGGACGCGACGGAGCGCGTCCCTCCGGGGCGAACGGCACGTTTCCCTACGGCTCCTCCTCGTAACCGAGCGCCCGGAGCCGCTCGCGCACCTCTGCTTCCGCTCGCGGGGCGATTTTCGGGGCCGTGAGCTTCGTCCCTTTTCGCACTTGCACCGGGGCACCGCCCGGGTCGGGGTCGCTCCGGCAAAGCTCGAGGAGGCTCTCTCCCGCCGGCCCGTCCTGCCAGGGCTCGGGCGCCGACTCGCCGGGATCGTGCTCGAGATCGTAGGTCCGTTTCGAGACGATCTTCCCCGTCCCGGGCTCGAGAGAGACGACCCACTTGCGACGAGCTGCGACGGCCGCCCGTTGTTGCAGGAGACCTCGAGCTTCGGCGTAGACGACCCGGTTGGCCGAGAGGCCCTCGCCCGTCCTCAAATCGACGCGCGGAAGCTCGGGCGGAGACTCCACGCCGGCAAACCGCAGCACCGTGGGCGCGATGTCGGTGCCGGAAGCGAGCGCGGTCTTCCTGCCAGGCACGACGCCGGGCCCGCGCAAGAGCAGCGGAACTCGCACGATCGGCTCGTAGACGTGGTAGCCGTGCGTGAACCAGAACTCGTGCTCCATCATCGTCTCGCCGTGGTCCGCCGTGAAGATCCAGAGGCTTTTTTCGACCGGCCGAATCTTCTCGTAGCCCTCGAAGAGACGTCCCAGGTGGAAATCCGTGTACGCGATTTCCTCGTCGTAGCGGTCGACGTACACGAGGCCATCCGTTTCCCCCGGAATGCGCATGTAGGCCGAAACGCGGTTCGGGTCGATTTCCCTCCGCCCGGAGTGGCGGAAGCGGAACTTCCAGTCCGCCGGCGGATGGTAGGGCCCGTGCGGGTCCATGTAGTGGACCCAGAGGAAGAGCGGCCGTCCGGGGTCGTTCTCGCGCTCGAGCCAGCGGAGGACGGCGTCGGTCGTCCGCTCCGCGTTCCGCTCGTAGATGTCGCGGTTGTGCTGGAGCTGATCGACGTAGTCGTCGTAGTGGTCGAAGCGCCCCGCGATCCCGAGCGCCTCCTCGGTCAGAAGCATGTTGGCGACGAAAGCGGCTGTGCGATAGCGGGGGCGGAGGAGGTCCGGAAGGAGCCTGAGCTCCGGCGGCGCGAGCTGGTAGAAAAGACGCACGCGGTGCTCCTGGGGAAGGAGGCCGCTCAGGATGCTCACGACGCTCTGAGGGGTCGCGGCATGCGTCGAGTACGCACGCTCGTAGATGGCCCCGCCGCCGAACCAGCGGTCGACCGCCGGTGTCGTGGGTCGTTCGTATCCGTAGAGACCCACGTGGTCGGCCCGAAGGGTATCGACCGTGACCAGGACGACGTCGGGATGCGCCGGCGGTGGCGTCGGGCTCCGGCAGCCCGAACGCAAAAAAGGCAGGGCGAAAAGCGACAGAGCGAAGAGGAGAGGCGGGACGAGGGAAACCCTCGTGCCCCGTGTCCAGGTGCGTGCGCCCTTTCGCACGATTGGAGGTTCGCACCGATCCACCGGGGAGGCAATTGTTGGCCCGTGTCCCCCGGGAATCGCGGGATCCCGGTTCGTGAAAACATCCCCGGTCGCCCGAATTTCGCCCGAAAAAATTCCATGAAGTTCCAGCCTCCGGTGGGACGGGCGGAATTTTTTCACGTTCTCCCCGCTCTGTCGTGGCCGTGTTCCTATCTGACGCGCGTCCGCCCCCCCTCGGACGCGACGGAGCGCGTCCCTCCGGCACGTGCGTGCGTCATGCGTGCGCCTCTGCAAGGCGGCTTCGAATCCGCGAATCGGAGGGCCACGGGATCGTGAAAAAATCCCCGGTCATCCGAATTTCGCGCGAGAAAATCCCATCAAAATTCCAGCCCACGATGGCGTGGGCGGAATTTCTTCACGTCCTCCCCGCTCTGTCGTGGCCGTGTTCCTATCTGACGCGTCCGCCCCCCCGGACGCGACGGAGCGCGTCCCTCCGCGGTGGCCGTGGTCGGAAACGGCACGAGCGGTCATCGCAGGTGTGGGGCCCACGTTCCCCGCCCCCCGGACGCATCGGAGGGCCACGCTCTGTCGTGGCCGTGTTCCTATCTGACGCGTCCGCCCCCCCGGACGCGACGGAGCGCGTCCCTCCGCGGCGGCCGTGATCGCCTTCGCCGCGAACTCCCGCCGGGATGGGACGGGGTCCCGGCCCGAACGGGACTCGGCCGAGGCGCCGAAAGAAGGTATGCTTGGGGGCGTGCGAGCCCACCGGATCCTTTCGAGCCTCGTCGTGCTCGTCCTCGTTACCTGGAGCTGCAGCACGATTCTCCTGCGCGACGCCCGCCGAAAGCCCCAGGTCTACGCCGTGCTGGTCAACGGGGGAGGCGAGCCCGCCACGAACTACCGCTCGCATCTGCAGCACCTTCGCTCTCTCGTGGAATTGCTGGACGCGGCGGGTGTGCCGAGGACCCACCTGGCGGTGTTCAGCGCCGACGGCTCGGACCCCGGTCTCGACCTGGCGGTGCGGGACGGAGGGGACGACGACGAGCTCTGGCTGCTCCCCCGGAGCCTTCGCCGCAGGCTCCGACCGCAAATTGCGTACGTGAATTCGGAGCTTCCGGGAGTGGAGCTGCGGCCCGCCAGAAAGGAAGCCCTCCGAACGTGGTTCCGGCGGGAGGGGCAGAAGCTCGAGAAGGGAGATCTCCTTCTCTTTTACGTGACGGACCACGGCGAGGAGAACCAGGAAGACCCGAGAAACAACTTCATCACGCTCTGGGGAGAGTCCCTCACGGTCCACGAACTCCGCGATCTTCTCCGCGGACTGCGGCCGGGCGTGCAGGTCGTCTTCCTCATGTCGCAGTGTTTTTCCGGGTCCTTCGCGAACGTCATTTTCGGGAACGACGAGGATCTCGACCCCAGACCCGGCCTCTGCGGCTTTTTTTCCACCACGGCGGACCGGCCCGCGTACGGCTGCTACCCCGAGAACCTGGGAAAGGAAGGCATCGGGCACTCCCATCACTTCTTCGAGGCCTGGGCCGCGGGGCTCGACTTCGCCGCGGCGCACGAGGCGGTTCTCGGCCTCGACGATTCGCCCGATGTCCCGCTGTCCACGAGCGACTTCTTCCTGGAGGAACTTCTCGCGGCTGCGGCGGACGAAGAAGGCATGGATCCTTCGGAGTTCGTCGATCGGCTCCTCGAAGAAGCCTGGCAGGACCCGAAAAGGTGGGAGCCGGAAATCCGGCTTCTCGACCGCATCGGGCAGGTTTTCGGCATGGCGAGCCCGCGCAGTCTCGCGGAGCTGGAGGAGCGGGAGGAAACGCTCGAGAGCTTTTCCCGGCAGCTCCGGCTCTACGCTTCCCGCTGGCGAGAGGCACTCGAGGCGCTGCTCGTCGAGAACTTCCAGGAGTTTCTCGAGGAGCGCCCGGAGTGGAAGGAAAAGACCGCCCCGAAGGCCCTCGAAAAGCTCGACGAGGAGGGGCGGGCGGCACTCCGATCCGAGCTTCTCGCCGAACTCGCCGAGTTTTCCGCTTCGCGCCCCGAGCGACTGCGCCGCCTCGAAGAGCTATCCCGCAAGGTGAAGGAGGCACAGAAAGCGGCGTATCGGTCCGACGTGCGACTCGGTGTCGTCCTGCGGATGCAGTCGCTCTTGCTGCGCGTGGCGGGCCGGCTTTTTCTCGAAAGGGGCGCGACAGTCGAGGAGCGAAAGGACTACGAGGAATTGCTCGCGTGCGAGCGAGTCCGACTGGGAAACGGTCTCTCGCGACCTCTGCCCGAGCCCGAACCCTTCCCGCCGCTCGCGTCCGAGGAGCGGATCGTGCGCAGCGTGCTGCCCGGGTGGATGGGAATCCGCTACCAGCCGCTCACCCCCGACCAGCAAAGGGAGTTCGGCGCCTCCCGCGGCGCGGTGATGGTGCAGGCGGTCTACAAGGACTCGCCCGCCGAGAGGGCAGGGCTCCGAGTCGGAGACATCCTTCTGGGCCCCCCGCGCCGTCTTTTCCGCGAGCCCCACGAAGTGCGGGAGTGGACGATGTCGCGCGAACTCGGCACGACCGAGGCTCTCGCCGTCCTGCGAGACGGGCGCAGGACGAGCGTCCGCCTCCGCATCGAGCCCTACCCGCTCGAGCTTCCCGAGCTTCACCCGCCCGTCGAGGTGGGAAGCACCGCTCCTCCGATTCGCGCGGAGGTCTTTCGGGGGAAACGACCCGAAGAGGTCACGGGCCCCAAGCTCGTCTTCTTCTGGGCTACCTGGTGTCAGTTCTGCCACGCGGCCGTTCCGGAGGTGCTGGCTTTTTCGCTCGTACGCCAGGTGGAGGTCTTCGCCGTGACGGACGAGGTTCCGGCCACGCTCGAGCGATTTTTCGGGAGCTACAAAGGGCCTTTCCCGGAGAACGTCCTCTCGGACAAGTACCGGCGGACGTTCGATGCCTTCGGCGTGAGCGGAACCCCGACTTTCGTGCTCGTCGACGAAAACGGGGTGGTGCGCCACTACCAGGCGGGCTACGACCTGCGGAAGGGGCTCACGGTGGAGGGCTGGAAGTGGGGCGGCGCGGAACTGCTCGGCAGAGCGGAACCGGTGGAGGGAAAACCGATCTCAGCCGAAAACCTGCCAGCCCCCGACTAGAATCGCGATCCAGAGCGCGAAACTGAGCCCTACGGCGAGGGCGGCTCCCGCGAGAATCGGAAGCCCCCGCTCTTCGAGCTTCCGGAAAAACTCTTGATCCATCTCTTCCTCCCCTCGCAGCCGAGTATCCACCACGGCACGCAGTCTAGTGGCCGCTGCCCGGACTTGTCTAGGGACAAAATTTCGCCGCCCCGGGGACACCCGCGGAACGGTCCACAAAGGCTTTTTTTCGGTGGAAAACCGGGGGCTTCCGGATGGAAGGCCCCTCTCGGGTTCGGAGGATTGCCGTGGCGTCGGGCCCGGGATGACGGTGCGTGGCCCCCACCTAGGCGGTCACGCACAGGGGGGCGCTCTGTCGCGTCCGCACTGACGGTCCGTCTTTCGCGAGCCTTCGCGGTCTACCGGGAACCGTGGTAAACGGGTGTGCGGCGATGAGACGTGGGGTTCCGGTGGTCGTGGTGCTGCTTGCGTGTCTCTCGGGCTCTTCGAGCCCCTCCTTCGGCGAGCCCTTGGCCTTCGTCGCACACCCGGAAGCGAACGTCGTGGGAATCCTCGACCTCTTGCGGAACGAGCTTCTTTTGCCGCCCGTGCCGACGGCCGCCTCACCCCTGGCGCTTGCGGCTCGCCCCGACGGAAGGTTCGTGCTCGTGGCGCAAAGCGGTGCAGATTCGGTTTCGGTGCTCGACGTGGACGCACGTGCGATCCTGCTGAGCGTCGGAGTCGGTGACGAGCCGCGCTCGGTCGCTTTTGCGCCCGACGGAAGATGGGCCTTCGTCGTGAATGCCGGTTCCGCGGACGTTTCGGTCGTCGACGGCGAAAGCTTCGAGGTAGTCGGAACGCTTCCTCTCGGAGGCGTACCCCAGAAGGTGGCGGTGTCGCCCGACGGGCGGAGGGCTCTCGTCACGGATCTTGCCGGCCGCGTGTGGTCGATCGACGCCGAGGAGCCGAGCGTGGAGGGGAGTTTCCCCCTGGCCGGAGCGCCGTTCGGCGTCGCTTTTTCTCCGGACGCTGCTCGCGCCTACGTGACGCTCCAGCTTCCGAACGAGCTCGCCGAGGTGGAGATCGCTTCGGGCGAAGTCCTTCGCAGGTTCGGCGTGGGAAGCTGCCCGCAGGAAGTGGTGCTCCATCCTTCGGGAGCGGAAGCCTACGTGACGGTTCAGGCGTTCGACCGCGTCGACGTCGTGGATCTCGCGAGCGGAACCGTGGCCTCCGTTCCTGTGGGAGATGCACCGACCGGACTCGCGCTCTCGGCCGACGCCCGCTTTCTCTACGTCGCGAACTCCGCATTCCGGACGGTTTCCGTCGTGGACCTCGCGAGACGGTCCGTCGCCCGAGAAATCGGGGTTTTCGAGAACCCGTTTGCGATTGCGGTGCTTCCGCCCCCGCCAGGAGACGCCAACTGTGACGGACGCCGTACAGCGGCCGATTTCCCCCGCATCGTTTCCCTTCTGGCCGAGGGCATGGGGCTTCCGTGCGGGGCCGACGCCGACCGCGACGGCTCGCTCACGGTCTCGGACGTAGATTTCCTCGCCAGGCTCGTGTTCGCGTCGCGCTAGCGTCCGGTGGCGGGGACGTGGCAAACGCGACCATGAGCCCGGAGGGACGCGCTCCGTCGCGTCCGGGGGGTGGAGGTATGCACGCACACGGCCACGACAGAGCCTGCCCCTCCGATTGCTTGTTCGCGCTCCCGCGCGTCGCGCCAGCCCCCGCTTGACGCCCGCCGACCGCTGGGCACAGAGTTAGGCGCGAGCCGGAGGAAAACGATGCCCGAACCCGCCGAAGTCTACGACGCCGTCATCGTCGGTGCCGGAGTTTCCGGCTCCTTCGTGGCCTACTCGCTCACCCGCGCCGGGCTGCGCTGCGTGCTTCTCGAGGCCGGAAAATCGTACACGCGCGAGACCTATCCCAGGCGCGAACTCGACGCGAATGCCGAGCTCTACTGGGGCGGGGGCATCGAGCTCGACGTGGACGCGAGCATCGGCCTTTTGCGCCCCAAGGCCGTCGGAGGCGGCTCCATCGTCAACCAGGCTCTCATGGACCGCTTCGACGACGACGCCTTCGATTCCTGGCGCGAGACCTCCGGGATTTCGTTTTTCTCGCGCGCCGAGCTCGACCCCTGGTACGACGAGGTCGAAAAGACGATCTCGATCCGCACCGTCCCCGAGGAGTACCGGAACGGCAACGCCGAAATTTTCCGGACGGGCTTCGAGTGGAACGGCTACCGCTGGGCACCGCTCCGGCGGGCCCAGGCCGACTGCCGCTTCCAGGACGGAAACGACTGTATCGAGTGCCTCGCCGGGTGCCGCATCGACAGCAAGCAGAGCACGGCCGTCACCGTCCTGCCCCGGGCCGTGGAGGCAGGGCTCGTGATCGTCCCCGAGTTCGAGGCACGGCGGGTCGAAGAGCTGGCGGACGAGGTGCGCGTCGGGGGACGCGGCAGCGACGGAGGGGCGAGGGAGTTCCGCGGGCGCGTGGGGGTGCTCGCGTGCGGAGCCGTGGGCAACTCCCGGCTTCTCCTCCAGTCCGGGTTCGGCGAGAAGCTCCCGGCACTCGGGCGGAATTTCTACACGCACCCGCAGTACATGACCCTCGCGTACTACGACGAACCCGTCAACGCCCACAAGGGCCCTCTGCAGTCCTACAAGTCCGACGACCCCGGCTTCCGCCGCTCGGGCTTCAAACTCGAGAACGTCTTCGCTCCACCGGTGGCCATCGCGATGTTGCTACCGGGCTTCGGGCGCGAGCACCACGCGTGGATGAAGCGCATCCGGCACTTCGCCTGCATCGAGGTCGCGATCCGCGACACGAATCCCGGAAGGATCGGCGTCGACGGGAACGGACGGCTCCGGATCGAAAAGCGGCTCAACGAAGAAGATCGCCGCCGCCGCGACCGCGGTCTTCGCGCCGTGGAGAACATCTTCCGGGCGACGGGGGCGAAAAAGATCCTGCGTGGGAGCTTCCCCATCGGGCTTCACCTGATGGGCGGATGCAACATGGGGACCGATCCCGCGCGTTCGGTCGTGGGACCGGACTTTCGCCTCCACGGCTCGAAGCGGCTTTACGCCGCCGATTCGAGCATCTTTCCCGACGCGCCCGGGATCAATCCCTCGTTCACGATCATGGCGCTTTCGCTGCGCGCGGCGAAGACGATCGAGGAGGCGTGCCGATGAGTGCCACGCGCTATCTCACGCCCGGTCAGTTCTCGGGTCTCCTCCGCGTGGGCGACGTCCTGGCGCCGGGCGACGGGGACTTCCCCCCCTTCTCGGAAACGGGTGCCGCCGAGCAGGCGGACCGTTTTCTCGCTGCCCTCCCGGAATCGGACCGCAAGGGGCTCGTTTTTCTCCTCGGCATCCTTCGTTTCTGCCCGCGGCCCGTTCTCCGGGCGTTCTTCTGGGCTCTCGAGGAGCTTCAGTCCGCGCGCGGTCCCCTGGGGCGTGCCGTCCGGCTCCTCGTTCTCGGGCTCAAGGGTCTCGTCTGGACCCTCTACTACTCGGACGTAGGGCGCGGTCGGTCGGTCCACGCCGTGATGGGCTGGGATGCCAAGGTAGGAGAGCCTCCCTCGCCGCGGCCCGCGGACGTGGAGGAGGTCGCTCCCGTGGTGCGCATTCTCCCGAAGCCGCCGAGACCTTCGGGGGAGACGCGCGAAGCCCGGATCATGGCAGAGGCCAAGGCGGGGACGCGATCGCTCCGGGCTCTCGACGTGCGCGAACGGGTGGGTTTTCTCCGCGAGCTCCGGCGCGTCGTCTTGCGCCGTCGGGAAGAAATCGTGGACCGCATCCAGAAGGAGACCGGAAAGAGCCGGACGGACGCGCTCGTCTCGGAGGTCTACGGCGTCCTCGAGAACCTCCACTGGCTCGAGAAGAACGCCCCCCGCTGCCTCGCGCCGAAAAAGGTCCCGACACCGCTCGCGCTCTTCGGCAAGCAGTCCTGGATCTGGTACGAGCCCCTCGGCACGATCCTCGTCATCGCCCCCTGGAACTACCCGTTCTACCAGGCTCTCGTCCCGATCGCGTTCGCTTTCGCGGCGGGCAACACCGTCGTCCACAAGCCGTCGGAGTGGACGCCCCTCGAAGGGCTCGTCGAGAGCCTCCTCGAGGAGGCTGGCTTCGCCCCGAACTGGGTGCGCGTGGCTTACGGCGACGGGAGTGTCGGGGCGGCGCTCGTCGACGAGAAGCCCGACAAGGTGTTTTTCACCGGCAGCACACGGACGGGACGCAAGGTTCTCGAGCAGGCGGCCCGTCACCTCGTACCCGTGGAACTGGAGCTGGGTGGGAAGGACGCGATGATCGTCTTCGAGGACGCCAACCTCCGCCGTGCGGTGGCGGGGGCACTCTGGGGCGGACTCACGTGCACCGGACAGTCCTGCACGTCGGTCGAGCGGATTTACGTCCAGGACTCGATCTACGACGCCTTCCGCGAGGCACTCGTGCGCGAGGCGAGAAAGGTGAAGCAGGCGGTCGACCGGGACGGAGACGCGGACATCGGGAGGATGACGACGGACTTCCAGGTCGAGATCGTGGCGCGCCACCTCGAGGACGCTCTCGCGAAAGGCGCACGGCTGCTCACGGGCGAGACGTGGGACCGCCGGTCTCCCGCGATCCCGCCGCTCGTCCTCGACGGCGTCACTCCCGAGATGGCGGTGGCACGGGAAGAAACGTTCGGGCCGGTGCTCCCCCTCTTTCGCTTCCGGACCGAAGAAGAAGCCGTGCGCATGGCGAACGACTCGCCCTACGGGCTCACGGCGAGCGTCTGGACGCGCGACCTGCGACGCGCCGAACGCGTGGCGCGAGCCCTCGAGGTAGGCGGCGTGTCCATCAACAACGTCATGCTCACCGAGGCCAACCCCGCCCTTCCCTTCGGCGGCGTCAAGCAAAGCGGCTTCGGCCGCTACAAGGGCGAGCATGGCCTCCACGCTTTCTCGAACGTGAAGTCCGTCCTCGTCGACAAGGACAGCGGCAAGGTCGAGGCGAACTGGTTCCCGTACACGCCGGAGAAGTATCGGCTCTTTTCGGAGCTCGTCGAAGCGCAGTTCGGCGACGGGTGGCGGACCTTTCCCCGTTTTCTCCGTGCCGGCCTCCGCCTCGAGCGCTATTCCCAGAAGGCTGCCCGATCGGAGAAAGAAGGAGAGCGAACGCCGTGAGCGGGGACGCGGGAGCCGTCTTCCGGGTCGCCTACCTCGGCGGCACGGCGGCGCTCCTTCTTCTCGTCGCCTCGCCCTGGCTCGTCGCGGCCTTCGTCGTCGCACAGGCTCTCGCGTGGGCGGGTCTGGCCCGATCCTTCCGTCCGATCCTGCTCCAGCTCCGGCGATTTTCCGTCTTCGCGCTCTTCGTCCTTCTCTCGTACGCCTTCACGTCCGTCGAAGCCGAAGCCGACCGCTGGGTTTCGGTGGGCCTTGCGGGCACGGCCCTTCCGCTCAACGTGGGCGGGCTTCTTCTCGGTGCTCTCATGCTGCTTCGCGTCTTCGGAGTCGTCGCCGCTTCGCAAATTGCGAGAGAGGGCGACCCGCGCGCCGTGGCGCGGGGCCTCCTTCGCCTCGGGGTCCCCGAGCGCATCGCTGTCCCGATCGACCTCGTCCTCGACCTTCTCGGGCCCGAGCGTTCCGAGCGAAGGAAAGAAAGCTCGGAGCGAAAAAAAGAGAAAGGAGAGGGATCGCCTGGGGGAAGCCGCGGGGGCTTTCTCGCTTTGCGGCAGAGGCTCCGGGGTCTCGGCCCCGCGCAGGTGCGGGGACTCGTGGAGAGAGTCGACGCGCAGATCGAACGAGCCCGGCGCCGCTTCGAAGGACGCTCGGGAGAGGCCGTCGCCGACATGGCCGTCGTCGCGGGCGTTTCGCTCGCCATGCTCGGCTTCAAGGCGGTGAAAGTCCTGCCCGGACTTCCGGTGGCGCCGGGGCACAAGATGGTCGTCTTGCTGCCGCTTTACGTCTTCGCGGCGCTCCGCACCAGGAGCCGACTCGGTGCGACCTACACGGGGCTTACGATGGGAAGCGTGGCCTTTCTCATGGGCGACGGTCGCTACGGCGTCTTCGAGATCCTCAAGCACGTGACGCCGGGCGCTCTCTGCGACCTCGTCGTTCCCCTCGTCGTGGGCCGGGGGCGCCTCGCCTGGTGTCTTTTCGGTGCGCTCGTCGGTTCGGGCCGCTTCGCCACGACGTTCGCCGTCGTGGCACTCACGCAGGCGCCGGCGGTGGCGTACGCCTTTTTTCTGCCCGAGCTCGTGACGTCGCTGGTTTTCGGCTTTTTTTCCGGTTACGTAGCCTTCCACCTGGCACGGCTCGTCACCGAGGGGGAGGTGGACTGGTGGACACGAACGGCACGAAGAACCTGGGCAGGCTCGTAACGACCGACGGGCGGACCCACATCGTTTCTCCGCTCATGCGCGAGTCGCTCGTCGACCGGCGCGTCATCGCCCGGACACACAGCGAGCGGGAGCACAAGATTCTTCCGGACGTCGTGCTCGTGGGGATCGGGGGGCACTCGATCTTCGACCGCGGGCGCTCGGCGCTCCTGCCGCTCGCCGAGGAGATCGTCGAGGCCCGGCGCAAGCACAAGATCGTCGTCGGCGTCGGGGGCGGGACGCGGGTGCGCCACACGGTCTCCATCGCCCTCGACCTCGGAATCCCGACCGGGGGAATCGCCCAGCTCGTGGGCGCGATGGAAGAGGCCAACGCCATCATGCTGAACGCGCTCCTGGCGAAGCACCGTTCGATGATCATGCAGCGCGACCATTTCTGGGAGCTGCCGCTCTACCTGGAGAGCGGGATGCTCCCCATCGTCATCAGCATTCCGCCCTACCACTTCTGGGAGCCGCCGCCCGAGGAAGGCCCGGTCCCGGCCCACGGTTCGGATTTCGGTCTTTTCATCGTGGCAGAAGTGCTCGGGATGGAGCGCGTGATTTTCGTGAAGGACGAGCGGGGCCTCTACACGAAGGACCCGAAAAAGCACCGGGACGCGGTGTTCGTTCCGCGGACGACTCTCTCGGAACTTCTCCGGAATCTCCCCGAGGAGTCGATCCTCGACCGGCAGCTTTTTCGGGCATGGCAGACCGCACGGCACGTACGGCGGGTGCAGGTCGTGAGCGGTCTCGAGCGGGGGGCGCTTCTTCGGGCGCTCGACGGAGAAGACGTGGGGACGGTGATCGAGCGCGACGGGTGAGCGGGGGTGCGGGTGGAAGCGTCGCGGAGGCTGCGTGTCTCCGCGCGGTACCTAGCTCGGAGGAAGGACGTAGCCGGCGAGAAACACGAAATGCAGGACGCTCCCCGCGAGCACGAAGAGATGGAAGATTCCGTGGTGGCCCACGATGTCCGGCAGCGGGTTCGGCCGTTCCCACGCGTAGACGAGCGCGCCCGCAGTGTACGCCGCGCCGCCCCCGAGAAGCCAGGCGAGCGCCCGCGGCGAGAAGCTCTCGACGAGCGGCACGAGAGCCACGACGGCGAGCCAACCCATGCCGAGGTAGAAGAGGGTGGATACGCCTTTGGGGAGATGGTCGAAGAAGAGCTTGACGAACGTCCCTACGATCGCCAGACCCCAGACGATGCCGAAGAGGCTCCATCCCCAGCCGTCCCGCCAGGTCACGAGACAAACGGGCGTGTAGGAACCCGCGATGAGGACGAAGATGGCGACGTGGTCGAGTCTCCGGAAGAGGTCTTCCCAGCGGGGCGGGAGGTGAAGACCGTGGTAGAGTGCGCTCGCGCCGTAGAGGAGGACGAGACTCGCGCCGTATACCGAGAAGGCCACGACGCGCCAGGGGTCTCCCCACGAGCCGTGGACGAGGAAGACGAGTCCCGCGATCGAAAGGACGGCACCGAAGAGATGGGAAAAAGAATCGAAGGGCTCTTTGACGTAGGTTCTCACCCCGTGCCTTTTACAGGCAGGGCGGGTTCGCGTCGAGCCGGCACGGTCCGGGGTCCGGCTGCCCGCAGGGTCCGGGAAGCAGCATGCGGCCGTCCGCAGGACGACCGGGGGCGAGGCTCGCTCTCGTCCGCGAGAGGTCGAGGTCGAGCCGGGGGGTGCGGGGGGAAGGCCGGTACTGTGCCGCCCACGGGGCTCCGGCGCGAGGTTCGGGCTCGCCTTCGGGTGCGCGGGACGACGTCGCTTTCGTGAAAGGAAGGTTTTTCGGGTGAGCAGGAGAAAAAGCCGGGGCGGTACGGAAAAGGCTCCCTTCTCGCTCGCGAGCGCTCTTGCGGACCATCCGCTTACGACTTCCGCCGTCCCCTTCGAGTACGACCCGGTCGCACTTCTCCCCGAGGTGAAAGTGATCAAGATCGGGGGGCAGTCGATCATGGATCGGGGGCGCGCAGCGGTCTTCCCGCTGATCGAGGAAATCGTCGCGGCGAAGGAAGAGCACTGGATGCTCCTCTGTTGCGGCGGTGGTACGCGCGCCCGCCACCTCTACGCCGTGGCCGCCGACCTCGAGTTGCCGACCGGTGTGCTCGCGGCGCTCGGCGCGTACGTGCCGCGGCAGAACGCGCGGATGCTGCAGATGCTGCTCGCGCGCCACGGCGGGGTCTTCATCCAGAACGACGACTTCGAGAAGCTGCCGCTCTACTTCCGGATGGGCTGCATCCCGATCATGACGGGGATGCCGCCGTTCTCCTACTGGGAGAAGCCGGCCGAGAAGGGGCGGATTCCTCCGAACCGGACGGACGCGGGTGTGTTCCTTTCGGCGGAGTTCCTGGGCGTGCGAAGGGCGATTTTCGTCAAGGACGAAGACGGTCTTTACGACGACGACCCCAAGAAAAATCCGAGGGCGCGGCGGATTCCGAGGATCTCCGCGCAGGAGCTTTTGCGTCTCGACCTCCCGGACCTGGTCGTCGAACGTGTGGTGATCGAGTACCTCACGCGGGCTCGCTTCTGTCGGGAAATCCAGATCGTCAACGGCCTCGAACGGGGCCAGCTCACGCGAGCTCTCGCGGGCGAGGACGTCGGCACGGTCGTTTACGACGAGAGGGAAGGTGGCAGGACGGGGTGAAAAGCTGCCCCGCTTTGCCACGAAACAGGCGGCCCGGGAGTACGTCTGGGAAGAGCTCGTCCGGCGCCGCGCCGCGCGATTTCCCTTTCCGCCGCGGGGACGCATCCCTAACTTCGAGGGCGCCGAAGAGGCCGCGCGCCGCCTTTTCTCCTTGCCTCTCTGGCGCGGAGTCCGGGCCATCAAGGTGAACCCCGATGCGCCGCAGAGGCCCGTGCGGGCGGAGGCGCTGCGGCGCGGCATCGTGCTTTTCGTGCCGACCCCGCGTCTCCGTGGCGGCTTCTGGCGGCTCGACCCGGCACGCATTCCCGCGGCGGAAGTCGAGCGCGCGGCCGTTCTCTCGAACGTGCGCCGCTACGGGGAGCCCGTCGGTCTCGAGGAGCTGCCTCGGGTCGACCTGGTCGTCACAGGGTCGGTTGCCGTCACCCCCGCCGGCAAGCGCTGCGGGAAAGGGGAGGGATACGGAGATCTCGAGTACGCGATTCTCCGGGAACTCGGCCATCCTCCGGCGCCCGTCGTCACGACCGTCCACGACCTTCAGATCGTGGCCGACTTCCCGCGCGACCCGAACGACCTGCCACTTTCCTGGATCGTGACACCGACGCGGACGCTGCAGGTGCGGCGCCCGCTGCCACCGCCCCGTGGTATCGACTGGAGTCTTCTCGACGAAGAAGACCTTCGCCGCATGCCCGTGCTCCGGGAGTTACGGCGGCGGACGTGAACGGACCACCCCGCCTCCTGACGGAGGGACACGGGTTCGTGAAGAAATTCCCCGTCGGCCGAATTCCGCACGAAAAAACCCAACGAAATCAGGGGGGCGAAACGCGTGCGGCGAATTTTTTTACACGCTCCGCGCTCCGTCGCGTCCGGGGCGGTGGCCCGACGCGGGACAACAACGTGGCCCTGCAAGCGTAGGGGGCGTTGGACGTCGCCTCATGATCGCCAGCCCCGTTCGCGGACACGGCCACGACAGAGCGTGGCCCTCCGATCGCATATTCGAAACGCCGCGCCGACCGCGGCCGCCATCCGGAGGGACGCGCTCCGTCGCGTCCGGGGGGATCGGGAGGAGGGACGTGCCGTTATGCAGGCAAAGAACGTCGTGGGGTCGAGCGAGGCGGATCCGGCATAATGGGGGCCCTCCGAACCACGACGGCGACGACAGAGGGTGGGGTGCTCCGGGAAAACCGCGAGCCTCGCCAGTGCGGGCGGCGCAGCGAGGGGGCGGCAAGCGAAGTGTGTAGTGACGATGCGGCCACCGTTATCTGCAGCTGATCAAATGGCACGAGATCCGGGGACAAGAGATTGACTAAGTGATGGACTTAGTCCATTACCCACTCCATGGAAGTCAACGTCCACGAGGCCAAGACGCATCTCTCGAAGCTTCTCCGCCGCGTTGCCGCCGGGGAAGAAATCGTGATTTCGCGTGCTGGAAAGCCGGTAGCCAAGCTGGTCCCGGTCGGCGAAGGACGCCCACGGCGGTTCGGGATGGACCGGGGGTTGTTCGTCGTCCCGGAGGATTTCGACGCTCCCTTGCCCGAGGATCTCCTCGAATCCTTCGAGGCGTGAGGTGGTGAGGTACCTGATCGACACCCACTGCTGGCTCTGGCTCCTGACCTCTCCCGAGCGTCTGCCGGCAGGGCTCCTTTCACATTTGGAGGATCCGCGGAACGAGCTCCTGCTTTCGGCCGCCAGCTCTTGGGAGATCGCAATCAAGTACATGCTCGGCAAGCTGCAGTTGCCCGAACCTCCGCACGCCTATGTGCCTGGTCGCATGGAAGCCACCGGCACTCGCGGTCTGCCTGTTACCCACGCACACGCCCTGCGTGTCGCCGACCTTCCGCGGCACCATCGGGATCCTTTCGACCGCCTTCTCGTTGCCCAGGCGCAGCTAGAGCACCTTGTCCTCGTGACGGCGGACCGCCAGTTCCGCCAGTACGATGTCCCGGTCCGCTTTGCGGGTTGAGGGCGAGTCGGGACTGCCGGCCGGGCGAAACTGCAGGGATCATCGGCCCTTCGAACTCCTCGGGCGAAACGGGGTGCGGACAGACGTCTCCCGTCGCCTCCGCGGGACGTGGGGGACGTACGCAAACGTCGCGCGTGCAAGGACCGAGCCCGCCACGCAGGACCGCGGCGACTCGGAGACACTCGATCGGCCGCGTTCGCGATGAAAGGACGGCCCCCCGGGGGACGCCTCCGTGGGTAGTCGGCGACCGGACGTCGCCGTTCAACCCCCGCCTGGCACGATCCGGAAGATTTCTCCGTCCTGGTCGGCGATGTAGAGCTCGCCGCGGGCGTCCTGGCCGAACGACGTCACGTTGTCGATCGAGCGCCCGCCGCCCGGGGCCAGGTCGGCCGTCCGGTCGGCGTGGTTCTGCGCGAGGCCGCCCGGGCCGATCTCGAACGTCCGGACGAAGCCCGCGCACCAGTCGGCGTAGAAATACGTGCCGCGGAGGTCCGGCATGCGGCACCCGCGGTAGACATAGCCACCCGTGACCGAACAAGCCCCGCCTGCGTGCGAGTACTCGTGGATCGGCATCGTGAAGCCCACCGGCGGATCGGGGCAGCTCGGAAAGTGCGGTTCGGGCTCGAGGCAGTGCGTCCCCTCGAAGATGTCCCAGCCGTAATTTTCTCCGCCCGAGCTCGACGCCGGCTGGAAGTCGATTTCCTCCCACTCGTTCTGCCCGACGTCCGCGACGAGGAGGTCGCCCGTCAGGCGGTCGAAACTGTAGCGCCAGGGGTTGCGTAGCCCCTTGGCCCAGACGAGGCCCAGGGGATCTCCGGCCCCGGCGTTCGGATTGGAAGGCGGCACCGCGCGGAAGGGAGGCGCGTCGACGTCCACGTCGATCCGGAGCATTTTCCCGAGAAGCGTCGTGTCGTCCTGCGCCCGATCGGCGGGATCGAAGCCACTGCCACCGTCTCCGAGACCCACGTACAGATACCCGTCGGGTCCGAACGCGAGCTGCCCCGCGTTGTGGTTGGAAAAGGGCTGGTCCACGGTGAGAACCACCGTTTCCGAAGCCGGGTCGGCGACGTCGGGATCGGCGCTCACCTGGTAGCGTGCCACGACCGTGTCGCCGTTCGTGTCCGTGTAGTTCACGAAGAATCGCCCGTTGTTCTCGTAGTCCGGGTGGAAGGCGAGCCCGAGAAGGCCCTGCTCGAAACCCCCGCTCACCTTTCCTTCGATGGAAAGGAACGGGGTCGGGAGCAGGGCGCCGTTTTTCACGACGCGGATCCGCCCCGCTTTCTCGACGACGAAAATCCGATTCGGGTCGAGAGGCGCGGCTTGCACGTCGACGGGCGAGGCAAGACCGCTCGCGACGAGCACGGTGTCGAGCGACGTGCCGCTCGCCGTGGGGACCCCGGCGCAGACGGCCGAAGTGTTCTCGAGCTCGCAGTCGGCGGAGCACCCGTCGCCGTCGGTCGTGTTGCCGTCGTCGCACTCCTCGAGCCCCTCCGCCACGCCGTTCCCGCAAGCCGCCGGCGCACAGGTGGCCGGGGGCGGCGCTTTTCGCCCGACGACGATGCCCACGCCTTTCGGCGTGACCTCGTTGCGCCGGTAGGTGTGGAAAGCCGCGCAGTACGTTTCGCTCCCGAACGAGAGGCGCACGTGGATCGAGCCCTGGGGCTGCGTCACCGTGTAGGGCCAGTTCGATTTCCTGGCTGCGATCACGATGGCACCGCCGTTTCGCGCACGCCGGATGACGACGCGCCTCACACCGGTGGTAAGCTCCGGGTCGAGATAGCGGTACCCCCTGCTGCCCGGAGGTTTGCCGAGACCCTGCCAGAGGGCCGCAGCGAGATGGATCGTGCCCGAACTTCCGTCTCCGGGAAGCGTGCCCTCGATCTCGAGGTCCGCCCCGGTGATGCGCGGGTCCGGAACGTCGTCGATCTGGATGGCGGGGTCTCGGGAGGCGCGAAAGCGTGCGACGCGTCGTTCCGGGTTTCCCGGGTCCCGGAGGCGGAGGAAGTCGCCTTCGACCGGGTGGTCCGCGGCGAGAGAGGCGCTCATCAGCGCGAGGAACACGGCAGTGACGAGCGGCACGAGCACGCGCCGAGCTTAGACCGGAAGTGGGCGGAGTCAACGCAGAAAATGCGTCGTGCAGGGGCCGCCCGACGCCGTAACGTTCCGTTGCCAGGCCGTCGAGGGGTACGTCCGGCGCTCGTTAGGAGCTCTCGACGGGCTCCGCGGGGCCGTCTCCGGTGCTTCCCGAGCAGCGTTTCCTTCGCCTGGCACCGTGAGGTTCGACTCCGTGAATTCCCCAGAGCGAGGTCCACGCAGTTGTTCCGCTGGCGACCTTGACTCCAACTGGAACAGCGACGGCCACCCGAAGGCGCACCCCAACGCCCACGAGTAACCAATACCTCCTAGGAAGCCTCGTTGGGTGGCCCGTGCCGCGGAGCCGCTCCCGGCCGGCCCGGGGGCATGCGCGTTCGGCGTACCCGTGAGACGCGAAGGCCCAAGGCTGTCTGCTGCCACATGAATCATGACCGCTCACTTCGACGAATGAAATGTCCGGTCCTGGTTTGCACGGTACGCCCGACTTGCGGTCCGTTCGTCTCTTCCCGATCGAGTAGGTACCGTCAAGGTGCCCGCGCACCACGACCCGCGCGGGCGGAGGTCCGCCGCCCGGGCTGCTTTTCGATGTACGGCCGAACGCCCTCGGAGCTCACCGTATTGTCGGGCGCTACGACTCACTCCTCCTGCTTGCAGAGGATCTGCTCGCGATCGACCCCGTGGGTGCCCCAGAAAGGCGCTCTCGGGGCCCCCGTGTCGTGCAGAGGCGAAAATGCCTGTTCCTTCGCCAAGTGGATCGTTCGGCTCTTGCCTTGCGTCAACGGGAAAGGCAGCGCACAGCGGCCAGGTCCGCAAGTGGGTGCGAAGGGGCGCCTCTTGACAAGCAGCTCCCGGGGGGGGGTAAAGGAGCAACATCGTCGAGCACGAGGATGGCACGTCGGGGGGAACACGACGGCAAGGAGACCGAACGAGACGGGCGAGTGTCGGTCACAGCGCCGAGCCCGTGGGGGGTCGTTTTCGTGCTCCGCCTCCTCCGGAAGCAACCTCGGTGGTTGGTCGTCCGGGCTGTGTTCGTGTCCGGTGCGCGTGATCGAGGAGACGCGCCGTCGCGGTGGCGGCAGGAGGTCCACGACGCATCCGGCGTGAACTCACCCAAGAGCCAGGGGCGGGCTTGTGCCCGACATCGACCTCGTCGGCACACGCGCTGGGTTCCTCTGGTGAGATGGATCTACGTTCTTTGGTTGTGCTCTACGGGCCCTGCCTTCGCCGAAGACCCCCCTGTCGCTTATGCTCTTACCAACGATAGCGTCTTCAGAATCGATCCGGAGACAGGTTTGGTTCTGGAGCGGATCGAGGTGGGTTCCGACGTTGCTCGGGGCGCTCGAGCTATCGTAAGTGATGGTGGCCGTGTGTTCATTATCCGCGACCTGGACGTAGTCGTCCTCGACCTGGAAACGAAGGAGATGGCTTCGTTTTTTGTTCCGTGCTGCACGACGGGATGGGGCGCTGTAGTGCAGGATCGCATCTACGTAGGCCGAGGGGAGTTCTTCGAGTTTTCCCTCGATACTTTCGACGCTCGGACTGGTCGGGGATTGCGCAGCGTACCCCTCCCTTCCGATGTCCGTGCCCTTACAGTAGTCGGCGCGATTCCCGCTCGTACGACCACACCTCCATCGGGCTGCTTCGGGGACTACGATCGTGATGGAATGGTTACGGCGGCGGAGCTCGTGCGCCTAGTGGCAAACATTTTTGGAGGCTGCCCCGATGAGGAAGCGAGTAGCCAGTGATCGGCTGCACATCGCGCACCTCCGGCTCCGCAGGACCGACCTTACCCCGCGTTTCACCAGCTTCCTGGTCTCGCTCTTCATCGTCCTCCTATCGGCCATGGCGGTGCGAGTTCGTGCGTTCGACATCCAACAAAGGCCAGGGCCGGATCGGCCGCTCGGCGCCGAAACTCCTCGTTGAAGGGCCGGAGAAAGCGTCTTTGGATGCACGTCCTGGAGCGCCCAGAGGATCGCCCGCGTGGTCTCCTGGGGCCAAAGCCGTGTGTCCAGAAGCTTCCCGGTGGCATCGCCCACCACTGTCACGAGCGCCGGCCTCTTCCCCTCCGGGGCGAGCTCGAGCGAGCAGACACTTCACTTGCTCTCCCGACCGGTCGATTCACGTACTCGTAGACCGTCGGTTTTTCTTCTCTTGACATGTGATCGTGGGTGAGTTTTCCCCTGCGACGACAAACAGGCCGAGCGGGGCAAGAGCGAGGAGGCGCCCGTGGAGCTGGCGCAAGGCACGCTGGTGAGAATACCGCGCCGCGTGGCGGTGGCCGACACGGCGTCCAACGCGGACAGCGGCGCGAACGGTGATCCCGCGAGAGCGGGTCGACGGCGTGCGCGGACCAACGGGTTGCGGCTTCTCTGGGCCCTGCTCCTGGGCATTCTCGTCGGTTGCGGGGACGGCGGCACCGAAGCCGCCGAGGAGGAAGCCGGGATCCCGTACCGCCTTTTGGAAGGCAGTTTTCTTACCTTCTCGCCGGACCCGCCGAGTCCCACCAGCGTCGTGACCGAACCGCTCACGGGGACGTTTCGGTTGAAGGATGCTGGGCTCCGCACGTTTGGGCTGGAGGTGAACGACCTGCACCTCCGCGCAGGTGGCCGGTTCACCGTCGAAAGCGTTCCCGGCGAGCGAAGTCTCCTCGTTGGCCGTTTCATCCAGGGGGCTCAACAAACACTCGGGGGCGAGCTGCGAGTGTTCGTCAACGGCAATCGCCTCCAACTACGCGGTGGGGGACCGGTTTGCTTTCTGGACCCCGACCGAATCGATCGCATAGCGGCGCGGTGGGAATTCTGTGAGCCAGCGGAGCAGTGCGCCGAGATTCGAGCCGGCACCAGCGCCGGGTACGTTTTGACCATGGTTGCGGTGCCGGAGCGGTGAAAGGGGGAACGAGGGAACCGATGGCGTGGGGCGACCGCGCGACAACTGCCCGCAGGTGACCCACCTGCGGCGCCAGGACTCCGACGGCGCACCTTCGGCGACGAGTTGCCACGCCGGCCCATCCGTGGCGGGCGCGGACAACGGTTCCGCGGCAAGGCAGCTTTTCGTGGCTTGACATGTCATCGTCGGGGGGGAAAAGGCCTGAAGCTCTCCCCTGCGGCGGCAACGAAGTCGAGTATGGGTAGAGCCTGCGGGCGAGGACATGGTCGGGGTCCCTGGGAAAGGGCCTCGAAGTCGGGAAAGACCTGAGCGGGAGCGGAAAATGGGAAAGACGGCGAAAAGGCCCGACATCTCGTTGGGGCGAATCGCCTCGGATGGGCGTTCTGCTGCCTCGAGCTACGGAGGATACGAGTCGGGACCTGCGTTCCTTGTTCTGCTGCTCCTCCTATGCGCGCTGCATGCTTGCAACGGGAACGGGGCCGCGTCCTCACCCGCTGATCGGGCCGGGTCTCCTTCGCCGACTTTCACCTCCGTGCCGCAAAGCCCCACTGCCACGGTGACGCCTACCTCGCTTCCCGGCCCTTCGCCCACCGCTACGCCCGGGCCCGGCGATGTCGTCGAGGGACCCGCACTCCTGACCAGCTTGGTCCTCGCCGACTTGACGACGGGCACGAGCCGCTTCGCGCGAGGCGGCCCGTTCACGTCCTTCGCTGCGGTGACGCGGGACTTCATCTACGATGACAATAACAGCACGTTCAGCGAAATCCTCCAGATCGCGCCGGACACGGGCGAGGTGGTCCAAAGGGTGCGGTCGCCCGTACAGACCAAGGCCATGGTTGCCAGTCCGGACGATCGCTTCTTGTTCGTTGCGTGGCAGGACTGCCCGGGAAACTGGATGTGCCGGTTTCCGTCCGGCGTGACGGTGTATCGGATTCCGGAATTGCAGGAGGAGGTAGCCGCGGGCTTCAGCGTTCCCGGCACGGTGTGCCGAATGTTGTTCGTCGGGGAAACGCTCCTGGTGGTGAGCGCCCCCGCACCGCAGGGAGACCTGCCGCCGGACGAGGGGGATGCGGCCGATGCCTTCGTGATCACCCTGGTGGGGCCAAGCGGCGACGGTCAGTGGAACAGGATCCAGCGCATCGTGCGCGGAAGTCTTTCCCACGTCAACGTGCAGGGATTGGGTCCGATAGACGCCACAGGAACGTGCCACGTATGCTGCTGGTCGTGACCACGTTCGGAGGACCATGAGCCATCCGAGAACTCGCGCTTTCGCGCCCTGGCGATCGGTTCGGGGGGCGATAGCTGGCCGAGGTGTACGAGCCCCAATAACCCAGCCGCATGCGTCGACCGTGCCTTTGCGCCGTTGGAGGACTTCGGCCTCGGTTTCGGGGGTGCTCGGGGAGGCGCTCTCGGGGCCCCCGTGTCGTGCAGACGCGAAAATGCCTGTTCGTTCGCGAAGCGGATCGTCCGCCCTTGTCTTGCGTCAATGGGAAAGGCAGCGCACGGCGGCCGGGTCTGCAAGTGGGTGTGAAGGGGCGCCTCTTGACAAGCAGCTCCCGGGGGGGGGGTAAAGGAGCAACATCGTCGAGCGCGAGGATGGCACGTCAGGGGGAGCACGACGGCAAGGAGGCCGAACGCGACAGGCGAGTGTCGGTCACGGCGCCGAGCCCCTGCCGGGTCGTCTTCGTGCTCCGGCTCCTCCGGAAGCAACCTGGGTGGTTGGTCGTCTGGGCTGTGTTCGTGTCCGGGCTCTCCGCCGTTTTGTCGCTCGTGCCGTCTCGTGTTTACGCACAGACCGTCGTGCGTCGACCTTGGAGAGTTGCAATCGCTTCCACAGCCCGATGGACCCGCCGCGGCAAGGCCTGTTCCTTCGGGGCAACCGAGCGGAATTGCGTCCATGGAGGCTGGCTTGTTGCGTCGCACTTTCTTCGAAATTCGCGAGAGGGTTGGCTCGAAAGTCGACCTCGATGAAGGCCGAGTCCGACGCGCAGACGTGGGCAGCTTGCGTCAGGTAGCTATATGACGGCACTAGGTGTTTTTCTTGCATTCCTCGCTTCTGCAGATTTCCACTCGTCTCTCATCTACGGCGTGACAAACGATGCGATAGTTTTGCTCGATTCCGATACGGGCGCCGTCCGGCAGACGTTCGAGGTTGGTGCCCTTCGGGGCAGGCCGACACCAGTTACCAACGGAACCTACGTGGCCGTGTTGCAGGACTCCTCCGTTCTGCTTCTCGACCTTTCTACCGGCCGGACGCGTTCCATTGGTGTTCCGTGTTGTCTGACGGGGTCGGGCGCCCTGCTGGGTACGGAGCTTTACGTCATGCTAGAAGAGTCTTCTGGCTTGACATTAGGCGTCTACGATGTCCCGACCGGCGCGCTTTTGAAGCGGGTGGCGCTTCCCGAGACTTTGGTCAGTCTGGCTATCGCGAATGATGCAGGTTCGGCTGCCGTCTACGGCGTTACCAAGGATGCTGTAGTTCTGATCGATCCGGATACCGGCGCCGTGCTTGAGACGTTCCCCGTCGGTCGGCTGCATGGCAGGTTGACAGCGGTAACCAACGGAAACCAGGTGGCTGTGCTGGAGAGCTCTTCTGTTCGTGTGCTCGACGTTACTACTCGGGAGACTCGTTCCATTGGTGTCTATTGTTGTCTCACCGGATCGGGCGCGCTGGTGGAGAACGAGCTTTACGTGCTGTCGGAGGAGTTTTTCCGCCTGACATTGGGCGTGTATGACGTGCGAACGGGGAGGGCGCTGAAACAGGTGATGCTGCCTGACACCGTGGTGAGCCTCACCGTTGCGGGCAGGGCAATATCGTCAGAAAAGACTCCCGCGCCGTCGCCCACGGCTATCCCTCCAACTCCAGCGGCGAGCGGCAGAAATGGCGGATGCTCGACGAGGGGGAGATTCGAAAAAATTTACGGGCTTGTTCTGCTGCTCGGTGGAGCTCTGTTGATTCGACTCACTGCGGCGGTCGCGTGTAAGACCGGGCTATGTTTATGGGTGTTGGTACCCTTGTTGATAGGCACCCTGCCGCGGGCTCACGCTGTGTCGCCTGGCACGCCGTTCTTAGAAGATGCGACGATGAGCATCGACAATGGGCCAACTTTCCCGCTCGTTCTACCTCGGGGTCCCGGGGAAGGAGCAACGGACTTCGTAAGCTCGGGGGCGGGGGCTGGTTTCGAGTGTGGTACGCAAACTTGCGATCCGGAACCCGTGCCGGCGTCGGTCAGTGATTGGAACACTTTCTACCATGCGGAATTCGGTCTTGAGGTTACAAACGAATGGAAACAGTTCCAGTTTGGGAGCCCACCGCGTCCTGCTAGCATCGACGACATCCTGCGGCATATTCGTGACATTTTCTCTACGGTCGGCGCTGTCTTTCGGCGAGATGTCGGCGTCGTGTTGCAGATCAAGCACGTGCGCATTCTCGATCAGGTAGAGCATGCCGACGACCTGGAGTCATATGCCTTTTGGGAGAATAATCTACCCGCGGTGGATTTTGTGTATCGGCTGATGCCTTCTACCGGGTTTGGCGGGGGCGCAAGTAGTTTCATGTGCCGTCCGGTTGTCTGGGGTGGTCATTACTACCATAACTTTCTTGCGGATCCCCGCCTTCACGACGACTCCTGGCTGAGTGTGGTGGATACGTGTGGACACGAGCTGTCGCACATCTTCAACGGCCAGCACACCGACTCGTATGACCCCATAATCGAAAAGTGTCCCGCCGGATGTTATGAGGGGACGGCGGTCTGCCCACCGGTGGGTCAGCAATCCTGGAGCGGATACTGCCGTTTCCACGGATGCGAGACGGCGGGTGCCGCACGCTTTGGTCCGATGTTCGGGCCTATGTCGCGTGTAATCCGGCAACATGTGCTGGATAATGGTTCTCAGACGTGCAGCAGACGCGTCGAAGCGGGCGCAGTGTTTTCAGGCGACCGGCTGACCGACACAGACGGGGACGGTTTTCCGGACGACCTCGATAACTGCCCGGCGGTGTACAACGTCGGTCAGGAGGACCGCGATCAGGATGGGCGTGGCGACGCGTGCGATAAGAGCTTGCTGAAAAACTACCCTTTTTCCTCCGGGTAGTGTAAAGAAGACACCACACAAATTCCGCCCGAAGAGGAGGAGGTGGAGGAGGATGAGGGGAGAGGATCGGTTCCAGGGGGCGATGTTCAGCTACGTGTCGCTCGAGGACCGCGTGCCGCGGGAGCATCCGCTGCGGACGATCTGGGCGATTTCGGACGCGGCGCTGCGGAGGCTCTCCGGGAGGCTCGGGCGGCTTTACGCACGGGTCGGGAGGCCTTCGATTCCGCCCGAGAAGCTCCTGCGGGCGCTGCTTTTGCAGGTTCTCTACTCGGTGCGGAGCGAGCGTCTTTTGATGGAGGAGCTCGAGTACAATCTTCTTTTCCGGTGGTTTGTGGGGCTCGGGATGGACGAGAAGGTGTGGGATGCGTCGACCTTCAGCAAGAACCGGGAGCGGCTTTTGCGCGGGGAGGTGGCCGAGGCGTTTTTCGCGGAGGTGCTGGGGCTTGCGCGAGAGCAGGGGCTTCTTTCGGACGAGCACTTCACGGTGGACGGGACACTGGTGGAAGCCTGGGCGAGCCAGAGAAGCTTCCGGCCGAGGGAGGAAGCAGGCGGAGACGGAAAAGAGGAGAAGGGAGGGGCGGATTTCCGCGGGGAGCGGAGGACAAACCGGACGCATGTCTCGAGGACGGATCCCGACGCGAGGCTTTACCGGCGCGGAGATGGGGCGGAGGCGAGGCTTTCGTACCTCGGGCACGTGCTGGTGGACGCAGAGAACCAGCTTGTGGTGGGGGCCAGCCTGACGCGGGCCGAGGGGAGTGCGGAGAGGGAGGCTGCGCTCGAGATGCTCGGGCGGGCACGCTACCGCAGGGGGGCACGGCTCGGGGCGGACCGGGGCTACGACGTGGCAAGCTTCGTGCGCGAGGTGAGAAGGCTCGGGCTGGTGCCGCACGTGGCGCAGAGGCGCCTCGGGAGTGCGCTCGACCGCAGGACGACAAGGCACCGGAGCTACCGTGCGACGCAGCGCATGAGGCGGCGGGTGGAGGCGGTCTTCGGGTGGCTGAAGACGGTGGGGCTTTTCCGGAAGACCCGCCACAGGGGAGTGGCCCGGGTGGGCTGGATGTTCACGCTTACACTTGCAGCCTACAACCTGGTGCGGATGCGGAACCTTCTGGCCGAGAGCGCCTGAGGGGACGCAGAAGAGATGGAAAAGGCCCTCGCGAAGGCCGAAAAGGGGCTCATCAGAGGAACGGGGAGGCCTCCAGGGAGACCGAGAGCCCGCCTCTGAAGGTCGAAAGACCTTCCGGCGGAGGTGAAACTTCTTCCGCGAAGGCATTTTTCAGCAGCCTCCTAACTACCCGGATCCGCCAGCCTGCGCGAGCTATCGCGACCACGTGCTCGGTAGCGGCCCGGCTGCGTACTGGCGGCTCGGGGAGAATCCCGGCGGCAGTGTGGCTCTGGACACGATGGGCGGTGCCGATGGCACCTACGTCAACGTCACGGGCCTCGGGGCTGCGGGGGCGCTTGCGAGAGACGCGGACACGGCTGTCGACCTGTCCGGCTCCGACGACTACGTCGTCGCTCCCGGCACGTCACCCTCTCTCCAGCTCCAGGATTCCTTCACCATCGAGCTCTGGGTGCGACTCGGCACGACGGCGCAGTCGCAGAAATACCTCCTCAACAAGGGAAACCACTACGCCGTGCTCTACGGCTACGTGCCCCAGACGGTGGAGCTCTTTCTGGGTGCGGGGACCTTCACGGGAGAGGACCCGCGCCCCTACAGTGCCATCACGGTCGACGACACCGCGTGGCACCACATCGTCTACAGCTACGACCGGCAGGCGGGACTCTTCTACGGGTACAAGGACGGCGAGGCGGCCTTTGCTCCGGTGGCGATCGACTTCGGGCTCGGCACCACAGGCGCGGATCTCTTTTTGGGAGCGGCGGGAAGCGGCGGTCTCAACAACGTGGATGCGACGCTCGACGAGGTGGCGATCTACGACCGGGCGCTCCTCTCCGAGCGAGGTGCGGGCTCGGTACGCAGCGCGGGCCTGCGCGCAGCAGTGCGGAGAGCCGGGGAGCTTGCGGGGTAGCGGTGCTCGAAGCCGTGGAGGACGGCTGGGTGGACTCCCTGAATCCGGCTCTTAACCACGGGAGCGACGGGTTCCTTTTTGTTGGGGTCCTCTCCGGTCAGGTCAAAGGCATGAGCGCGCCGCGGAAATTACGTTCTTTTGTGGCCTTCGACCTTTTGGGGGCTCTCCCGCCGGGTGCGAGCGTCGCCGGTGCGTGGCTCTACGGATATCCTACCACGCTCTCCAATCCGGATGCGGCGGTCATTTTTCGGAATGCCGCGACTTTCGAGGAGTCCACGCTCACCTGGCAGAACCAGCCCTCGGCTGCCACGGTGCCTTCGCCCCTGGTCTGGCATTTGCCGCCGTCAGCTTGGGGTTGGACGGCGCAGGAGGTGACGGCTTTTGTCGAGGACTGCATGGCGAACCGCGGGGGCCAGTGCTCCTGGCAGCTCCGGTGGGTGAACGAGGTCGACAACACGGTGACTGCGGTGGTGGCGTTCCAGAGCAAGGAGGAGCAGTCCGCGCAGCTTCTGACCCG
This sequence comes from Candidatus Binatia bacterium, assembly GCA_026004195.1. Lineage (NCBI taxonomy): Bacteria > Candidatus Binatota > Binatia (SeqCode) > Binatia bacterium. The sequence continues at coordinate 497,860 of BPIQ01000002.1, read as the reverse complement.
CCGGATGTACCTCGAGGTGCATTACGTCCTGCCCTGAGGCGGGCAGGGGGAGAAGCATCGATGGAAGGCAGAGCGCTCTTCTCGAAGCTCGGTCGGATGGATCGCCGGAAGTTTCTCCTCTCCCTGGCCGGGGGCTTTCTCTGGCCGCTTCTGCCGAAGCGCGTGCGTGGCGCCCTAGCGGGGGCAGCTCTCTGGGAGGTGAGGCAGGTGCGGGAGGGGGACGAGGAGGAGCTTCTTGCGCTGATGCGCTCGTGTGTGGCGACGGGGGAGTCCTTCCACGGAGTTTGCAGGGAGGAGTGGACGAGGAGCTGGGCCGAGCACGCGGTACGAAAGCGTCCTGCCTCCCTGGTCGTCGAGCTCGAGGGGCGGATCGTCGCGTACTGTGATGCGCCCTCGCGGCCCGCGCGGAGTTACGGGAACCCGGAGGTGGACCGGCACCAGAAAGCCTTCTGGTGCGGGGCCGCAGGTGTGAGGATGGACCTTCTCGGGGAGGAGCTTTCGTGGAGGGTTTTCCGGCACCTTTTGTACCGTGTTTTCGAGCACGCTCGCTCGCTGGGTTACGAGTCGGTGCGAGCGGCGGCGCCGTGGGAAAAGCACCCGCACTTCCCGAAGGCGTTTCGGGAGTATCCGGGTGAGAGGGTGACGCCCTTTATCGACGACCGCGGCGAGAAGAAATACCTCCTCGAGTGGCGGCTCGAGGACGCGATCGAAGCCCTGCGCGCGGAGGGGGCGGAGGCGTTGGTGTAGGTCCGGGACGGGTGCACGGCGCGGCGTGCGACTGCTCGTCGGACGTGTCCCTCCCTTCCAAGCTCTGCGCTTCCGTCTTCCACCCTATCCAAGCGGCGTTGTCTGCTGAGGTACCCTCTAAGCCTTCGCAGCAATTCGGGGAAACCCCCACGACCCGTTTCCCCGCTCCTCCATGCGGATCAAGCGCTCTCGCCGGCGTCCAGGAGGATCCGGTCCATCAGTTCCTGCGAAATGCGAAATCCAGAGGCGGCCAGCGATTCGAGGCAGGGTCGAACGGAGGGCAAATGCCCCTTGCGCTTGGAAGTCAACGAGATTCCAAGCGTACCGATGACCGGAAGCCCGAGCGCTTCTGCGATTCGGCGTGCCGGGCGGTCATCCATGATGAGCCAGCGAGCACGCGTTTCGAGGGCGAGAGCGATCGCCTCGCTTTCCCCCGGGCCCGACGATCCCCGCAGAAGCTGCGGACCGATCGGTTGTGTCAGAGACCGCTCCGTGACCCAAGTCGGTAGAGCCAGTCGCGGCGACGTTTCCTGTACGACCGCCGGCGGAACAAGCACGCGGGTAAACAGTTCTTTCAAGAGCCCGAGGCGACGGATTCGCTCGAGAGCGATCAGTGGACTGGAATTGGCCACAACCGGCCCGGCGCTCACAGCATTTCGCTTCGACTCCGTTCCGCCTCCCACTCGTCCTGGGTCATCGCAAAGTACGGGATCCCGAGGTGCGAGGCGTGGTGGACGAACTCCCAGCGTGACATGCCCAAGAGTTCGGCCGCCTCTGCCGCTCGAGACGGCACCCCGTCGGTAGAGTTCAAGGACGATCAGCTCGCGCACGGCCTGTTCTACCGGTAGATTGAGCGTGCGAAGCGAGTCGAGCAACTCTTCTTCGAAAGGAATCGGTATGGTGGTACGCTTGGGTTCGCTGTTGTCCATAGCACCTACGCACATAGATAGCGGATCGCGACTCGGCCTCGCCAGGTGTCCGGGAAGCGTGCGGAACCGGAGGCAGCGGGGTACGGATGTTCGGTGCCTCCACCTACGGGCTTGCTTCGCGGTAGAACGGCCCGTGGCCCGGAAGTCGAGTTCGGTTGCGCCGGAGGGTTCCTCGACACGAGGGTGTCGCCTCCGTCCGACGGAGTCGGCCGGGCCCTGCGCGCTCGCCTTCCGGCCTACCGCTGGTGGAAGAGCGGAAGGCCCGCAATCGGGCTCCGCGCGTGCACGACGTAGTCGGTCGAGATCGACCCGATGTAGAGGTCGCGGAGGCCGGGCCCACCCCAGCTCACGTTCGTGGGGTTGATCAGGAGTTCGCCGCGCGGGTCTTCGAGGACCGGAACGACCTTCTCCTCGGGCGTGATCGCCACGATGCGGTTCGCGGCGACGAGCGTCACCCAGAGGTTTCCCTCCGCGTCGAACCCGCAGCCGTCCGTGGCACCGACGCGGGCGAGGTCCGCGGGCTCGAGTGCCCCGGAGCTTGCCTTTTCGAGAGGGAAGAGCTCTCCCAGGACGGGGCCGTAACGCCGGGGACGACCGAGTCGTCCGTTCCGTTCGATCGGGTAGCGCAGCACGTCGCAGCCCGAGGTCTCGCACACGTAGATGTGAGACTCGTCCGCATCGAGCGCGAGGCCGTTGGCGAACCGGATTCCTTCGGCCATGAGTTCCGCACGGCCGTCGGGACGGATCCGGAAGAGGATCCCGTCCGCACGCCCGTCGAGAGCTTCGGTCCACGACGGTGTGAACGTGGAGTTCGTGCACCAGATGTTCCCCTGCCGGTCCACGATGGGGTAGTTCGAGCTCGTGAGTCTCCGGCCTTCCACTTCTTCGCAGAGGACGCGGATTTCTCCCGTTTCCGGGTCGAGCTCCTGGACCGGGCCCAGTTCGAAGTTGGCGATGACGATCCGCCCCGTGGGACCGATCGTGATCCCGTTCGGCGCTCCGCCGGCTTTGCCGACCCGGCGTAGTGTGCCGTCGGGCAGGATTTCCGCGACGGCGCTCGCCTGATCGGATGCCCAGACGCGGCCGCCACGCTCCACGACGACGTCCTCGGGACGGACGAGACCCGAGCCGAGCTTCCGGCAGGCCGAGAGCGGGATGCGTTCGAGCGGCACGGCGGAACCCTAGCAAGGTGGGGCGGCGAAAAAAAGCGACCTCGGCCACGACAGAGCGTGGCCCTCGGATCGCCTCCGCGTGGGGTTCGTCGCATACGCGAACACGGCCGCGCGGAGGGACGCGCGCTGTCGCGTCCGGAGGGACGCGCTCCGTCGCGTCCGGGGCCGGCGACGAACGCTGCGGTGGCCTGCGAGTCGTGCCGGAGGCCCGCGCGCGCCGATCCTTTCCCGTTCGCGCGGCCCCGTGCTACATATCTCGTGATGGCCTCGCGCGCGACACCGGAGGATTTCGCGCACTTCCGCGCGATCGCGCAAGCGGAAGCCGAATCCGAGGCGGATCGGATCGGCCGAGCGGCACGCTCGGACCCGGGCCAGCGACTGCTCGAGGGATTTCGTCTCGGTCGCTTGTCGCTCTGGACCCCTGCGGTTCTGGCCGAAATGGACGCCCGGGCGGATGGCCAGGTGGAGCTCGCGCGTCGCCGCGTCGCGCTCGGGCTCCCGGCCGAAACGGAATGACCGCCTCGGAGATTTTCGAGGCGTTCGATCGCGTGGCCGGCGACGGATGGGCGGTCATCGGAGCCGTAGCCCGGAACGCGTGGGCTCCACCACGAGCCACGACGGATCTCGACGTAGCCGTGGCCGCGGAGCCCGCCGTCGTCCGAGCCGTCGGCACCGCCCTCCGCACCCTCGGGTACGCTCTGGTCCGCGAGGCCGCCGTCCTCGCTTCGAACCGGCGTCCGCGCTAAAGCTGGGCCCGCTACGAGATGCCGGAAGAGCGCGAGATGTCCGAGAAGGACCGAAAACCCGAAGGTCCCGGAAAGCCCGGGAAACGCTACGCCCTCGCGCCTCTCTTCGGCCGCGGCAACCAGGCGTTCGTGAGCCACACGCCTCACGCTCGCCACCTGGGGATTCGCGTGGTGGAGGTGGGTCCCTGCCGTGCCGTGCTGATGCTGCCCTACCGGGAGGAGCTGGTCGGCGACCCGGCCAGGGGCGTGATTTTCGGGGGAGCCATCACGACGCTGCTGGACCACACGGCCGGCATGGCCGTGGCCTGTTCGATGGAAGAAATCAAAGCCGTCGCGACGATCGACCTCCGCGTGGACTACCTCCGGGCCGCGGAGCCGGGGCTCGATCTCTACGCGGACGTCGAATGCTACAAGGTCACCAGGAACGTGGCTTTCGTCCGTGGCATCGCTTACGACCGCACGCCCGACGACCCCTTCGCGAGCTGCCTCGCCACGTTCATGATCGGGGCCAACCCGACGCCGAGCCCGCTCGAGCAGTACCTCGACCGGTACCTGGAGGAGAAGGGAGGCTCGCAAACCAAGGGAGGCTCGGAATGACCGACCTGGTCGCCTGGATTCCCTACGCCCGTTTTCTCGGCGTTCGCGTGGAGCGCGGGGAAAAAGGCACGGAGTGCGTGCTTCCTTTCCGCGAGGAGATCGTGGGGAACGCCCGGCTCCCGGCCATCCACGGCGGAGTCCTGGGGGCGCTTCTCGAGCTCACGGCAATCGTCCGGCTGCTCGAGGAGACCGGTGGCGAGCGCGTGCCGAAGCCCATCAACTTTTCCGTCGACTACCTCCGGAGCGCGGGGCCCGCGACGACGCGGGCGCGGGCCGAGATCTTCAAGCTCGGCCGACGGATCGCCAACGTGCACGTGGTGGCCTGGCAGGAGGATTTCTCGCGACCCGTGGCTTCCGGGAACGGGAAGTTTCTCTTCTATCCGGAAGAATAACGGCACCGGTCGCAAGAATAACAGCACCGGGCGTCTCGACTTCTCGCGTTCGCGGATGGCGGCGGCTGGAGGGCGGAGGCAAGGCGGAAGCCGAGTTCCGACCTCCCGACGCCCGGGCGGTCTCCGTGCGGCATGCCGAATGTCCGCCAGCTCGTGGACCCACCAGGAGCGGCGAGAGCCCGCACGTGTGAAGCTCGGCCGAAAATCCGCTATAAGCCCCACGATGTTGCCGGTGCGCTTCCACCCGCTCGTCGAGCGCTGGTTCTCCGAGACGTTTTCCGCTCCGACGGAAGTGCAGGCGCGGGGCTGGGAGGCCATCGCGACGGGCTCGGACACCTTGCTCGCGGCGCCGACGGGCTCCGGCAAGACGCTGGCGGCTTTCCTCTGGGCCATCGACCGTCTCGTCGAGGCCAGCGTGGCAGGACTTCTCGAGGACCGCACCTACGTCGTCTACGTCTCGCCGCTCAAGGCGCTGGGGAACGACATCGAGAAAAACCTGCGCGTACCGCTCGCGGGCATCCGCGAACTCGCGCTTTCCACTCCTTACGCGGCTCCGGACATCCGGGTTTCCGTGCGGACGGGGGACACGCCGAGCACGGACCGGCAGAAGCAGGCCAGACGGCCGCCGCACATCCTGATCACGACGCCCGAGTCCCTCTACATCCTGCTCACGGCGGAGCGGAGCCGGGAGGCGCTGCGGCTCGCGACCACCGTGATCGTGGACGAAATCCACGCCGTCGCGGGCGACAAGCGGGGCGCCCATCTCGCGCTTTCGCTCGAGCGGCTCGACGACCTCTGCGGGAGGCCGCTCCAGCGCATCGGGCTTTCGGCCACGCAGAAACCGATCGAGGAGGTGGCGCGGCTTCTGGTCGGCAACGCGCGGTGCGAACCCGGCGGAAAGCCACGCTGCACGATCGTCGACGTGGGACACCGGCGGGACATCGAGCTCCGCGTGGAGGTGCCCGAGCTCGAGCTCGGGCCCATCGCCACCCACGAGGTGCGGGCCGAGGTCTACGAGAGGCTCGTGGAGCTCGTCGAGAGCCACCGGACGACGATCGTTTTCGTCGACACGCGCCGGATGGTCGAGCGGGTGGCGCATGCGCTCGGGGAAAAGCTCGGAAAAGAACGGGTCGCGGCGCACCACGGGAGCCTCTCCCGCGAGACGCGGCTCGCCGCCGAGGAGGGTCTCAAATCCGGCCGGATCCCCGTCGTCGTGGCGACGGCGTCGCTCGAGCTCGGGATCGACGTGGGCTTCGTCGACCTCGTCTGCCATCTCGGCGCACCGCGTTCTCTCGCCTCCTTGCTCCAGCGCGTGGGCCGCTCGGGCCATTTTCTCGGAGCCGTGCCCAAGGGCATCCTCTTTCCCTTGACACGCGACGAACTCCTCCAGTGCGCGGCAGCCGTCCGGGCCGTCCGTGCCGGGGAGCTCGACCGCGTCGAGATCCCGGAAAGCCCCCTCGACATCCTGGCGCAGCAGATCGTGGCGCACGTCGCCTCGCGCGAGAGCACGGTCGAGGAACTCTGGGAGCTCGTCCGCAGGGCCTACCCCTACCGCGGCCTCGCGCGGAAAGATTTCGACGACGTGATCGAGATGCTTTCCGAGGGGGTTTCGACCCGGCGGGGACGCAGGTCGGCTCACCTTCACTACGACCGGGTTCACGGGAGGCTCCGGGCGCGCCGCGGTGCCCGTCTTGCGGCGATCACGAGCGGCGGCGCGATTCCCGACACGGCCGACTATGCCGTCGTCGAAGAGCCGGGGGAAACCTTCGTGGGGACCGTCAACGAGGACTTCGCCGTCGAAAGCCTCGCGGGCGACATCTTTCTCCTCGGCAACCGCTCGTGGCGTATCCGGCGGGTCGAAGCGGGAAGGATCCGGGTCGAGGACGCCCAGGGGTTGCCGCCCACGATCCCGTTCTGGCTCGGCGAAGCCCCCGCGCGCACGGCCGAGCTTTCGGAGGCCGTGAGCGACCTCCGCCGCGAGGTTGCCCGGAGACTCGACGACCCGGCGGGCGCGGCCGCCTGGCTTGCGAGCGAGGCGAAAGTGGATCCGTGGGGTGCCGAGCAGATCGTGCGCTACGTGGCGGACACGGTCGCGGTTCTCGGTACGGTGCCGACGACGGACACCGTGGTGGCCGAGCGGTTTTTCGACGAGGCGGGCGGGATGCAGCTCGTCCTGCACGCACCTTTCGGCGGCCGCGTGAACCGTGCCCTCGGCTTCGCCCTCCGCAAGCGCTTTTGCGTGACGTTCGACTTCGAGCTCCAGGCCGCCGCGACCGACGACGGTGTCGTGCTCTCGCTCGGCGAGCAACACAGCTTTCCCCTCGAGAGCGTCTTCGGCATGCTCCGCCCCGAGAGGCTCGAAGAAGACCTGGTGCAAGCCGTCCTCGTCTCCCCGATGTTCACCAACCGGTGGCGGTGGAACGCGACGCGAGCGCTCGCGCTCCTGCGGCAGCAGGGTGGGAAGCGGGTTCCCATGCCGATCCAGCGCATGCGCGCGGAAGACCTCCTGGCCGCCGTCTTCCCCGCACAGGTCGCCTGCGCCGACAACCACACGGGGCCGATCGAGCCCCCCGACCATCCGCTCGTCAAGGAGACCCTCGCCAACTGCCTCCACGAAGCCATGGACCTCGACGGGCTCCGCCGTCTCGTCGAGGACATGCGTGCGGGCCGGGTTCGGACGGTGGCCGTCGAGACACCTGCGCCCTCTCCCATGTCGCACGAGATCCTGAACGCGAATCCCTACGCGTTTCTCGACGACGCGCCACTCGAAGAGCGGCGCGCCCGCGCCGTGAGTCTCCGGCGAGTCGACCCGGAGCTCGCCACGGGCGCCGGCGCCCTCGACCCGGAGGCCATCGAGGAGGTGCGGCGGCAGGCCTGGCCGGACGTGCGCGACGCGGACGAACTCCACGACTCTCTCCTGGCTCTCGGCGTCCTGCCCGTGGAGGACGCCGAGCCGTGGGGCGAGGAAGCCCGCCGGCTCGTCCGCGACGGCCGGGCCACGACTCTCGTCGCGCCGGGGGGTAGCCGTTTCTACGTCGCGGCGGAACGACTCGAAGCAATCCGGGAACTCTACCCGGGCGCGCGGGCCGAGCCGCCGCTTTCCTACCGGCCGCCCGGTCCTCTGCCGGAGGCCGAAGAGACGCGGGCGTCGGTGGTGCAAGGGTGGCTCGAAGTGCTCGGCCCTGTCACGGCGGAGGAACTCGCCCGACGGCTCGACTGGAAGGAGTCGGCGGTCGAGGCCGCGCTCGCGAGGCTCGAGAGTCTGGGTGTCGTTCTCCGGGGGCATTTCACACCGCTCGGGAGGGAGCGGGTCGAGTGGTGCGAGAGGCGGCTTCTCGCGCGCATCCACCGTCTCACGCTCGGAAAGCTGCGGAAGGAAATCGAAGCGGTCTCGGCCGCGGACTTCCTGCGCTTTCTTTTCCGGTGGCAGCACGTGCACACGACGAGCCGGCTTCACGGGCGCGAAGGGGTCCGCGCGGTGGTGGCGCAGCTCCAGGGCCTCGAGCTCCCGGGACCGGCGTGGGAGCGCGACGTCTTTCCGGCTCGCGTGGCCCGCTACGACCCCGCGGATCTCGAGCATCTCTGCCTTTCCGGAGAGGTAGCCTGGGGCAGGCTTTCCGTGGCACCGGGTCCCGTGGAAGAAGCGGCGGTTCGCAGGATTCGGCGCCGGCAAGCGCCCACGCGCTCGGCTCCTCTCGCGTTTTTCCTGCGAGAGGACGCGGAGTTTCTCTTGACGGCCGGGCAGGATGACGCGGGATGTCTCGCCGGGCTTTCGTCTCTCGGGCGGGAGGTCTTCGCCTTTCTCTCCGAGAAAGGCGCTTCCTTTCTCTCGGACATCGCGCGGGGGCTCCGGCGGCTTCCGACGGAGGTGGAAGGTGCGCTCTGGGAGCTCGTGGCCTCGGGACTCGTCACGGGAGACGGCGTGGCGGGACTCCGGACGCTGCTCCTGCCGGACGAGAAGCGGGCCCCGAGGCGGAGAGAGAGGCGCCACCTGCGCGGCCTGCCGGGGGGCGCGAGTCGGCGTCTCATGCCCGTGGGGCGCTGGGCTCTTTTGCGGACAGGAGTGGGACCGCCGCGCGAGCGCGAAGAGGTCGTGGAGAGGTGGGGGCGGCAGCTCCTGCGGCGGTACGGCGTGGTGTTCCGGGAGCTTCTTGCGAGAGAACGCCACGCGCCGAGCTGGCGCGAGCTGCACGCTCTCTACCGGCGGATGGAAGCTCGGGGCGAGCTTCGGGGCGGACGCTTCGTCGGCGGGTTTCTCGGAGAACAGTTCGCCCTTCCCGAAGCCGTCGAGGCGCTGCGCGAAGTGCGACGCAAGCGGGAGGCCGAGGAACTCGTCGTCGTCTCCGCAGCCGACCCGCTCAACCTGGTGGGCATCCTCACGCCCGGGGGGCGGGTGTCGCCGTACTCGGCGCAGGTCGTTGCTTACGCTGCGGGCGTCCCCGTCGAGATCGGAGAGCTCGGCTCGGTGCTGAGCCGGCTTCAGTCGAGGGCGTGACCGGTCATGCCGCCCCGTTCTCGACGTGACGCACTGCCCGAAGGAAACGTCGGCCGAGTTCGCGCGCAGGCGCGCGGCCGGTTTCTTCGTGCTCGATTTTGCGGAGGTGACGGGACGACGATCGGACAGGGTGGGCCTTGCCGGCTGCCCGAGCGTCGGGGCAGGGGTTCCACGACCAAGGTGTCTCTGCGCCTTTCCCGTACAGGGCGGACGGGCGGCGGACGTCGGGAGGCGCGAATCGAGGGGTCGCGACCGTGCGCTGGGTGAAACTCGTCCTCAAGTGGGTCATGGGCGTCTTTTACGTGGTGGCGGGCACCATGCACTTCGTCCGGCCGGAGTTCTATCTGCGCATCATGCCCGAGTATCTGCCCTACCACCGCGAGCTGGTTTTTCTCTCCGGGGTCTGCGAGGTCGTGCTGGGAGTTCTCGTGCTGGTGCCCCGGTTCACGAAGTGGGCCGCTTGGGGCATCGTGGCTCTTCTCATTGCCGTCTTTCCCGCCAACGTGAACATGGCGGTGAACCGCATCGTTCCGCCGGGCGCTCCCGACCTTTCCCCGCTTGCGCAGCAGATCCTTCTCTGGGCGAGGCTTCCCCTTCAGGGTTTGCTCGTCGCGTGGGCGTGGTGGTACACGCAGGACGATGGGATCGTGAGGGAAGGGCAGCCGTGACGTCGCCCGTGGTCGACATCTGGGTCGTCTGCCCCGAGTGCGGGCAGCGCTACCAGGATTGGTACCGGCCTTCGATCAATCTGACGCTCGATTCCTTCGACGAGGAGTACCTCCGGGAGGCTACGACCTCGAAGTGCCCCGAATGCGGTTACGTGGTCGAGCACGCAGCGCTTGTCGTGGGCCCGGACGGCGTCTGGAGGTTCCGGGGCGGCACGGGTGACGCGGCAGGAAAGAGGGCGGGGAAGAAGGCAGGAAGGAAAAAGGAAGGGAAGCGCCCCGGGTCGAACCGGCCCCGCCGCCACGGCTGACATCTCTGCACGCAGGATTTGACATCCCGGCCGGTCGGAGGAGTAGACTCCGGCCAGAAGGAGTACCGGGCATGGCGACCGAGACCCTCGTAGGCCGCGTGACGCACTACTACGACCGCATCGGTGTGGCCATCATCGAACTTACCGAAGGTGACCTCGCCGTGGGCGACACGATCCACGTCAAGGGTCACACGACGGACTTCACGGATACCGTTCGTTCGATGCAGGTCGAGCACGCCGACGTACAGCGCGGTAGCAAAGGCCAGCAGGTCGGCGTGAAAGTCAAGGAGCGCGCGAGAGAGCACGACCAGGTGTTCAAGGTGGCGGACTGACGCGCTCCGTCGCGCGTCCGGGGGGATCGTCGGGGCCGGACGCGAACGTCGCGCGTGGAAGGAACGCCCCGCCGCGCGCGACCGCTGCCACCGCGGAGGGACGCGCTCCGTCGCGTCCGGGGGGCGGGGCGCCGTACCATGCACGAACACGGACCCGACAGAGCGGGTCCCTCCGAGAACACGGACCCGACAGAGCGTGGCCCTCCGATTTGCGGATTCGAAGCGCGGTGTGGGGAAGAACGCGTTGCCGTCGCGTGCCACCGCGGAGGGACGCGCTCCGTCGCGTCCGGGGGGGGCGGGGCGAACGCGAAGGCGGGGCGTCCAACGAACGCCCCGCGGCGCACGACGGCGACCACCATCCGGAGGGACGCGCTCCGTCGCGTCCGGGGGATGGGGCGCCGTACCATGCACGAACACGGACCCGACAGAGCGGGTCCCTCCGAGAACACGGCCACGACAGAGCGTGGCCCTCCGATTTGCGGATTCGAAGCGCGGTGTGGGGAAGAACGCGTTGCCGTCGCGTCCCACCGCGGAGGGACGCGCTCCGTCGCGTCCGGGGGGGGCGCGGCGAACGCGAAGGCGGGGCGTCCAACGAACGCCCCGCGGCGCACGACGGCGACCACCATCGCGGAGGGACGCGCTCCGTCGCGTCCGGGGGCGGGGCGCCGTACCATGCACGAACACGGACCCGACAGAGCGGGTCCCTCCGAGAACACGGCCACGACAGAGCGTGGTCCCTCCGATTTGCGGATTCGAAGCGCGGTGTGGGGAAGAACGCGTTGCCGTCGCGTGCCACCGCGGAGGGACGCGCTCCGTCGCGTCCGGGGGGCGGGGCGCCGTACCATGCACGAACAGGGACCCGACAGAGCGGGTCCCTCCGAGACCACGGCCACGACAGAGCGTGGGGTTCGTCAACAAATTCCTGATTCGCCAAATTTCGCGCGAGAAAATCCAATGAAAGCGACAGGTTCGGTCGCGCCCGGCGGATTTTTTCGCACGTTCTTGGCCCTCCGATCCTCCGGGAACCCTGCGCTCCGGCTCCGGTGTTGCACGACATGGTGCCCACCGTTCTCTCGACCCTGCGAGGCTTTTCTCTCGCCGTTCCGCTCTTCTTCGCGTTGTTTTCGAATACCCTGGCCTTCGACCGCTCGGGCTGGCGGACGGACTTTTCGAAACACGCGGTTCCCCTCGAGGAAATCCTCCCCGGCGGCCCGCCGAAGGACGGCATCCCGTCGATCGACCGGCCCCGGTTCGAATCGGTCACGGAAGCGAACCGCTCGCTCGAAGAGAAAGAGCCGGTCCTGGTTTACGTCCACCGTGGGGACGCCCGGGCATACCCGCTCCGCATTCTTCTCTGGCACGAGATCGTGAACGACGAGGTCGGCGGGCGGCCCGTCGCCGTCACGTTCTGCCCGCTCTGCAACACGGCCATCGTTTTCGATCGCCGCGTCGACGGGCGCGTCCTGGACTTCGGGACGACGGGAAACCTCCGCCACAGCGACCTGGTGATGTACGACCGGCAAACGGAGTCCTGGTGGCAGCAGGCCACGGGCGAAGCGATCGTGGGCGAGCTCGTGGGCAGAAAACTCACGTTTCTTCCCGCGCGGACGACGAGCTGGAAAGGGTTCCGCGAGGCGTTCCCGGAGGGAAAAGTCCTGAGCCGTGAGACGGGATACGCGAGAGCCTACGGGCGAAATCCCTACCCGGGCTACGACCGCCTCGATCGCCCCTATTTCCCCGTCCCGGGGACGCGGCGCCTTCCGATGATGGCCAGGGTCGTCGTCGTGCAGGCGGGCTCGTCTTTTCTGGCCGTCCCGTTCGATGCCTTACGGAAAAGCCGAGTCCTCGACCTCGAGGTCGGCGGAACACCGGTGGTGCTCTTCTACGAGCCGGGTACCCGGTCGGCGCTCGACGACATGGAAATTCGCCACTCGCGGGAGGTGGGCAGCGTCGCGGTTTTCCGGCGCCGGTCGGGCGAGCGCACCCTCACGTTTCGTGCTCTTCCCGGGGGCACGTTCGCGGACGCGGAAACCGGCTCGGTCTGGACCGTGAACGGCAGGGCTCTTTCGGGTCCTCTCGAGGGCGGGAGGCTCGAGCCCGTCGTCCACTTCACTCCGTTCTGGTTCGCCTGGGCGGCTTTCCGGCCGGAGACCCCCGTCTACGGGCTCGATACCGGTGAGGAAGGCCGGCCCGGACGAACCCCGGAATCGAAGAACGGGCCCTCGTGATTCGCGAACCGGTCAGGTTGCTGCCGCGACGGAGTCGTTCTGTCTCGAGCAAGATGTCCGGCGCCCCCTGGCTCCTTCCGGGAACGACGCCGCCCCACCTTCGTCGTGGGAGGCCCGGACCCACGCTCGCGCCGGTGCCGAGCCCGGCCCTGTACGGTGATCCGTCGCCATGCCATCGCTTCCGCGAAACGTGCTCGGTACCGCGGTTCGGAAGCGGGGCGCGGAAACCTCCGGGGGAGGCCGGCCCCGAGGTAGGCGATCCCTCCGTGAAGCGAGTCTCCTCGGTTTGCACTCCCGCGCGGCGGGCCGAGCCGCTGCCGGAACTCGGGAAGCGGAGCGGCGGAGTCCCGATCGTCGCGGAATCGAGGACGTAGCGGGATGGGATTCTCCGTGTCCTCGGCGAGGGACCTCCGGCAGAAGGGTCACGAAGAGACTTTCGGCAGGACCTTTTCCCCGAAGGTTCGGATCTGGGAGTCCTCCGTGAAATTGATCGCAAGGAGCGAGAGTCCGTGTGTCTCTTCGCGGCGGCGGAGTTCGTCGACCATTTCCTCGGCCGTCCCGAGGAGGCTCACCGGGTGCTGGAGAAGCTCGCCCGGAGAGAGACCGAACACGCCCGAAAGCTCCTCGGCAAGCCGCTTCGTTTCCGCCGGAGAGGAAGTCATCGTGTACTGGAAGATGGTGGTCGCAAAGCGCACGCTTCCCTTCGGACGGCCGGCTTTCTCCTCGGCTTCCCTCACGCGGGCGAGCTTGGAGGTGACGGCCCGGTCGGTGAACTTGCGGACCTCTTCCAGCGTCGTCGTGCCTGCCGTCCCGAGCGTCGGCACCATGTGGACGATGTCGGCGTAGCGCCCCGCGCGCGCCAGGATGCCCTTGCCGCTGCCGCCGAGCATGAGCGGCGGACGGGGTTTCTGGGCGGGTTTCGGAAGGCATACGGCTTCGCGTAACCGGTAGTGCTTTCCCTCGAACGTGAAGGTTTCTCGGGTCCAGAGGCCGAAGAGGATTTCCACCGTTTCGTCGAGCATTTCGAGGCGGACCGAAGGGGGCGGGAAATCGATCCCCATCATCTCGAACTCGGCCTTCGTCCAACCGGCCCCGACTCCTGCGAGAAGGCGCCCGCCACTCGCTTCGTCGATTTGCGCGAAGAGTCTCGCCAGCATGGCGGGGTGGCGAAAGAGAACGCAGGCGACGTGGCTTCCGATGCGGATCGTCCTGGTTCGCTGGGCGAGCGTGGCCATGACGAAGGACATCTCGTAGGCGGGGATGTCCTTCTGCAGCACGCCCAGCGACTCGAACACGTAGTGGTCCGGGACGAAAACGACGCGAAACCCAAGATCCTCCGCGAGCCGCGCTTGCTCGACGATGGCTTCGATTCCGGTCTTGTCGCGCCGGACCTGCCCACCGCCGACCTGGATGGCAAGTTCCATTCGAACACCTCCCCGGGCTCGCGTGCGAGCCCCTTCTTTTTTTCCGAACGCCGTGCTCTCGCAAGAGCACGCAGTGGAGCTTCGACCCCTACCTAACCGTTCCCGGGACTCGAAGAAAGAACGGCCGGCCGGCGGGACGCGCTCCGTCGCGTCCGGGGGGATCGACGCGGCCGTTCGCGTCGGAGATGACGGTTCGGAAGAACGCCCACGACCACGATCACCGCCGGTGCCATTTGCGAACATGGCCATCCGGAGGGACGCGCTCCGTCGCGTCCGGGGGGGCGGGATCGACGCGGCGGCATCCGTAATGAGAGACCCTGGCACATGCGACCACGGCCACGACAGAGCGTGGCCCTCCGATCCCAGCGGCCCGGTCACCTCCGCGGCGTTCGACACCGGCCCACGCGCGTACGGATGCGGAGGGACGCGCCCCGTCGCGTCCGGGGGGGCGGGATCGACGCGGCGGCATCCGTAATGAGAGACCCTGGCACATGCGACCACGGCCACGACAGAGCGTGGCCCTCCGATCCCAGCGGCCCGGTCGCCTCCGCGGCGTTCGACACCGGCCCACGCGCGTACGGATGCGGAGGGACGCGCTCCGTCGCGTCCGGGGGGGCGGGGCCGACGCGGCGGCATCCGTAATGAGAGACCCTGGCACATGCGACCACGGCCACGACAGAGCGTGGCCCTCCGATCCCAGCGGCCCGGTCCCTCCGCGCGTTCGACACCGGCCCACGCGCGTACGGATGCGGAGGGACGCGCTCCGTGATACGCGCCACGACAGAGCGTGGCCCTCCGATTTGCGGATTCGAAGCGCGGTCGTGGGGAGGACGCGTGCCGTCGCGGCCACCGCGGAGGGACGCGCTGCCGTCGCGTCCGAGGGCCGGACGCGACAGGCGGGCGTGTCCAACGACCGCCCCGCGGCGCACGACGGCGACCACGCATCCGGCGGGACGCGCTCCGTCGCGTCCGGGGGAGGGGCGCGTACCGTGCCGGTCGAACGTTGGACCACGACCGCGCGGGTCCGCTCCGAGACCACGGCCACGACAGAGCGTGGGGGATGTGAAGAAATTCCCCCCACGCCATCGTGGGCTGTAATTTTGATGGGATTTTCTCGCGCGAAATTCGGGTGAGGGGGGATTTTTTCACGATCCCGTGGCCCTCCGACTCCAAGGCGCGAGAACACGGAAAAGCGCGGGATAATCCGCGGCGCCGACGTTTCCGTCGCCGTTCACGTCGGCCAGGGGGCAGCCGAGCTCGGGAGGTAGAAAGATTTCTCGGGCCAAGGCCAGGAGTTCTCCCGTGGGCGACAGGTCGATCCTGCCGTTGCAGTCGACGTCACCCGGTCCCGCCGGAGTCGGTCGAGGCGTGGGTGTCCGCGTGGGCGTCGGGGTAGGGGTACCGGTTCGGGTGGGCGTGCGCGTCGGAACGGGACGGGAGGAAGTCGGTGTCGGCGTGTTCCCTGTCGTGGTTCCGGTCGGCGTCGAGGTCACCGTCCGGGTCGGGCTCGGTGTTCTCGTTCGGCTGGGTGTCGGGGTCGGTCCTCCGCCGCAACCGGCGAGGGTGGAATCGCGAAAAATCACGGGGGCCGGATCCACCGTTGCCGTGGCGAGGATCGCGGGCGCGTTGTCGCGATAGACGAACGTGATGCCTCCGTCCGAGGAAGCGCGCAGCGTTCCGCTCACCTCGAGGAAGTTCGCTGCCGTGAACCGTAGTGCGCCCCCCGGGCCGAGCGCCGTGGCCCGCCCGCCCCTCTCGACAAAGGTCCGGCAGGAAACGATCTCGACCCGCCCACCGCCGTCGGAGGTCGAGTCGGCGGCAAGCGTACCGGCGAGCTCGAACCGACCCACGCCGAGCGTGTCCACCCCGACCGTCCCTGCCGGCCCACCCGTACCGTTGGCGAGGATCGGACCCTTCCACCCGGATTTCTCCGGGGGATTGAAGATCCACGGTACCCCCACCCCCTTCCCGCCCGCTCGCGTCGATCCGCCCCGTCACGAAAAGCCCACCGTCGGTGACGAGGATCACCTGACCTCCCCCGGATTCCGATGCGGTTCCCCGCACGTCGACGTCTCCGGAGGAGACCGTGGGGTCGCTGCCCTCGCACCGGAGGAGGACGCTCCCGCCGCTTCCGTCCGGTCCTCCCGCCAGGGCGGTGATCCGTGCGGAGAAAACGCAGGCGGAACTTCCGGTCACGTCGACCTGTCCGCCGTCGCCACCGAAATCCGGAGAGCTTCCGCCGCTCGCCGAAATCGACCCTCCGAGCAGGAGGAGCCCGGTCGCGTCCAGGTCGAAAAACCCGCCGCTGCCTCCGTTCGTCGCCCCGAGGACGAAAGATGCCGTCGGTGTGGAGGTGAACGTGCCGCCGCTTTCGATGGCGATTTCTCCCGCGTCGAGCTCCCCTCCGGAAACGTCGATAGCTTCCCCTGACGGTCACCGCGGACGTAGCGGTGATTTCCACCTGGCCTCCACTGCCTCCGCTTGCCCCCGTGGCTACGATCTCGCCTGCGAGCTCGAGTTCGGTGGCCTCGAGGAGCACGCTCCCCCCGGAGCCCTCCGATGCGAGCGCTCGCGCCCGGATTCTTCCACCCGCGAGTTCGATCCGGGTCGCGTCGACGCGGAGGTTTCCGCCGCTTGCGCCGGAGACGTCGATCTCGCCGGCCACGAGTACCGATTCGGCCGCCTCGAGCTCGATGCTGCCTCCGTCCGCCGCCGAGTTCCCTCGGGAGGAGAGCGTACCTCCGGTGTCCACGCGAAGGGATCGAGCGAGGACCGTGAAGCTCGCGCCGCTACCCTGGAGCTGTCCTTGCGAGGCGACCCGGAGCTCTCGAGACCCGAAGTCGAGCACCGCCTCCGGCGCGACCGAAAAGGCACGGGATACGATACAGGGATCGGTTCGAGGCGGGCAGAGGTCGTCGGCGCTGCGGACCTGCGAGAGCGCCGAGCGTGGAGAAAACGGAACGGCCCCGACCAGAGTCACGACGAAGACGAGGCCGCGCATACGGAGCTCGGGATTCCTGCAAGCCCCCGTGTAACGGAAAGAAAGCGGCTCGACAAGCCGGGCCGAATCGTTCTTTCCTTGACATGACCCCGTGAGGGGGTAAGCTCGGGCCGCTTCGGGAAGGAGGGAGGCGATGCCAAGGACCGTGGGGTTTCTTTGTTGTCTGGCGCTCCTCTCATGCAGCGCCCGTTTTTTCGCAGGTGAAGACTTCCGTCGTCTTCGACGATTTCGACGGCGAGAACGAAGACTCGGCGTGGCGCGTCGACTTCGCGGGCCGAGCCGAGGCTCCGGATCTCGACGGTGAGGGCGGCGTCGCCTGCTGGGCGCAGTGGTGCTACCGCGTCACCGCCCTGGCCGACATCGAATGCTGCCCCGGCGAGTGGACCCACATGAGCATCGGCGTTCCGGACGAGGAGCCCTACACTTCGGTCGAGAGTCTCATCGAGCAAAGCATGACCGTGAGCGAGAACGACGCCGACTACACGAAGAAGTTCCGGTCGAGCGGCGGGCCGCTCATGATGCGGGGCGCCGAGTGGAACAACGAAGGAGACCACCTCCTCGAGGAGGGCGAGTCGGCGGTCTTCTGTTTCACGGCTCCCGATTCGCCCGTTTCGGCCGCCCCGATCGGGATGAAGGTGGGGTCCATCCGACTCTTCGACACGATCGCCGGACCCGGGAAGCACTCCTGTCCCGTGGGCGCCCCCACCACGACTCCGTGGGGGGCCGGGCTCCTGATCCTGACGCTCTTCTCGATCCGCCTCGCCGAGACGCTCCATCGGCGCTGAGGTTTTCTGCCCAACGGGGGGCTTTCCAGCCAAAAAAGCCTGTTCACGGCGGTGATGCGAGGGCTTTCCGTTCCGGAAGGCCCCGTTGAGCCGAAGCGGCGGCGTGCTAGTTTCGGCGGGCGATGTTCGCCCGTGCGCGGAAGCGGCGGCTTTTCTTCTCTCTCTGCGCCGCCCTGGTGTCCTGGCTGTCTCCGCCCGGCGCCCTCGGATGCCCGGGCGATTGTGACGGGAACGGATCGGTCAGCGAAGCCGAGCTTCGGGAAGTCGTCCACGAGATCTTCGACCCGGAAAGGCTCGGTCTACCCTGCGGTCTTCCCACCGACGCTCCGGCTGGCGCGGCGGAGATCGTCGCGGCCGTCTCCCGGTACTTTCACGGTTGTGCCGAGCCCGAGGTGCTGCCACTTCCTGTCTACCGCACCTACCCCGGTTTTCCCGTGAGGCTTCCGCTCGGGGCCTTCGACCCGGCGGGCTTCACGCTCGGCTACGAGGGTACGGAGCTTCCCGCCGGCGCCGCGATTCTACCGGAAGACGGTCTCTTCGTGTGGGAACCCGGCGAGAACGACCTCGGCGCTTACGAGATCGGCTTTCGGGTTTTCGTGAAGGCGTTCCCCTCGATTTCCGCCGCGGGCACGATTCCGCTCAAGGTTTCGCCGCTCGACGCATGCACGATCCCCGACTGCGATCCTGCTTCGGGGTGCTCGAGCGAGCTCGTCCCGCTCGATACCCGCTGCTGTCCCGGGCTCCAGGACGCAGCGGTGCGCATTCCGGAGCCCGCCGCCGGCTGCCCCGAGGGACGAGTCGTCTTCGTCGGGCGGAACACCTTCGGTTTCGGGCGACTCCAGAACTGCGACCGGCAGAGACTCATTGCCGCGACGCAGTCGGGTGTCACGATGCGCTTCAACGTCGAAGCCCGATGCTTTCCCCCGGGCCGAATCCTCGTCCTCGGCCTTCGTCTGGAGACTCGGGACCGGCTCCACACGGATCTCGAGCGGGACGTCGTCCTCACGGATCGAGGAGACGGCTTCGCGGAGCGGCGGGGGCTCGCCTTTCCCGTGGCGAACGCGACGCCCGACCTCG
This sequence comes from Candidatus Binatia bacterium, assembly GCA_026004195.1. Taxonomy (NCBI): domain Bacteria; phylum Candidatus Binatota; class Binatia (SeqCode); species Binatia bacterium. The sequence goes on along the minus strand of BPIQ01000002.1, from coordinate 478,959 downwards.
AAGGTGCGGAAGCGAACCTTTTCGTCAGGCTCCGGGATCCGTCCACGGGAGACGAAGCCACGCAACGCCTGCGCCTTGTCTTGACACACAACCGCCTACCGGACCTGCCCGACCTCTGACGTACCGCCCCGCCCCCGGAATCGGAGGGCCACGGGTTTGTCGTGGCCGTGGTCGGGTCTCGTGTTCATGCGTGGCACGTCCCACCGCCGCCCCGCCCCGGACGCGACGGAGCGCGTCCCTCCGGCGGGGGGTGTTCGTCGATGGCAGGAACGTCGATCCATGAATGCGATCGGCCCCGTCGATCCCCATCCCCCGGACGCGACGGAGCGCGTCCCTCCGCGTAGGACGCGTTCGCGCCTGGCAAGGTCGTTCGTCGCCGACGCGACGGAAAACGCCCGTACGCGGCCTCCGTTTCGCGTGGGTGATCGGAGGGCCACGGGTTTGTCGTGGCCGTGGTCGTGGTCCGTGCCATGCGTGGCCGTCCCACCTGTCCGCCCCGCCCCGGACGCGACGGAGCGCGTCCCTCCGCGTGATCCCCACTCCCCCGGACGCGACGGAGCGCGTCCCTCCGCATCCGTGCGTGCGTGGGCCGGCGTCGATCGTCGCGGAGGCGGCCGGCCCCCTAGAATCGGAGGGCCACGGGATCGCGAAAAAATCCCCGGTCGCCCGAATTTCGCCCGAGAAAATTCAATGCAATCAGGGCCTCCGATGGCGCAGGCGGAATTTTTTCAGATCCTCCACGCTCCGTCGCGTGGTGTCGATCTCCACCGCCTTCGGTTCAGTTCGGTTGCGCGCCTTCGAGAATCCAGGTGCGCACGAGCTCGATCTCCGACTCCGAAAGGGGCGGAAATCCGTTGGGCATGCGGGCGCCGAGGCGGGGGGCAGGACCGAGCTTTTCGAGGAGATAGCTGCGCTCGGGCTCTCCGGGCACGATCGGGCAGACGCCGAGCGAGCGGGCTTCGAGCCCGGGGGAGAAAAGAGTCTCGTACGAGGTCAAGTCGTACTCGGAGGCAGGGAAGGCGCCGCTGTGACAACCGCCGAGGGTGCACCCGCTCCGCTCGAGCAGCGGGGCGATGTCGGCCGCGTAGCTCACGCTCCCCCCGGTACCGGGCGTCCCCGGTTCGCAACCCTGCCCCCGCGATCTCGCTGTGGACGTCTTCGCCGCCGCCGTAGGCCAGGATGCCATAGGAAAGGTCGGTCGAGAGGTCGCCTCCCACGGCCCACACACCCCCGCGGTCGTCCATCCAGGCGGCGTGGAAGTCCCAGGTCGTGATCCTCCCCGGTTCTTCGAGCACCCACCCCTGTGCCGTCCGGCGGGCGAGCGCGCCTTCGATGCCCGCGGCTACGCCCGCGCCATCCGGGCGCAGAAAGACGCCGTTCATCTGTAGGGTCCCGGGCGGCGCGCGGTCCAGGAAGGTACGACCGTCGAATTCGAGGATCACGCCGTCGAGGAACCCTCCGGTCGCGACGACCGTGTCCTGGTTTCCGTGAACCGTGAACAGGGGGCGCGTGAGTCCCGCATCCACGGGGTTCCACGCCGTACCGTCGAAGTGGAGCACCGTCCCGAACCCGCCTACGGCCCACACGTCGGTCTCACCCCGCCCCCAGACCTTGAAGAGCGTCGGGATACGGTGCGGTGTCGCATCCGACCAGGAGCTCCCGTCGTAGTGCCAGATCACGCCGCCTTCCTGCGCGTTCGCGGGGTCTCCGCCCACGGCCCAGAGGTTCGCGCCATCGGTACCCCAGATGCCGAAAAGCGTGGGTCCTCGCGGCGTGGCTTCGCGCGTGAACGTTCGCGAGGTCAGGTCGTAGCGGAGCACGAGGCCGTCGGTCCCGGTCATGTAGAAGGCTCCGTCGATGGGCGCGACGCTGATCCACCAGAGGTCCCCCTCGGCTCCGGTCGAAAGCCTGTGCCAGATCTTTCCGTCGTAGTGGAGAACGAGGGGTCCCTGGCCGTCTTGCGGGTCGGCCCCCACGGCCCAGACTTGCGTCGGAGGGAGCTGCGGGTTGGTTTCGTGGGCACCGCCACCTTCGTCCGGTGCCTCGGGCGTGAACCCGGAAACCGAGAGAAGGGCGGCGCCGAGACCGTCGAGAACGACCCGGACACGGTTCGTGTCGAAGGGCTCTTCTTTCGTGCACATGTAGTCGCGCTCGAGGCAGTCCTGGGCTCGGTGGCAAGCCACGCACGGGGTTTTGTCTTCGGTGCGAATGCGCCTCTCCGCGTCGAGCCACTGCCAGTGCCAGTCGTTGTCTTCGGGATCGAAGCCCGGAGCTTCTTTCCGCATGGCCCGCCAGCCTACCAGGTTCTCGTCCGTGCAGTCCGGGCCCGCGAATTCTTCTTTGACGACGACCGAGCCGACGGGAAGGGGCGAAGTCTCGTTCAGGTAAGCCTGAACGGCGATCGGGTTGGCGAGCACCCGCACGCTCACCCCGCCGTGCTCGATGCTGAAGCGGCAGTCCCGGACCTCGACGAACGTCGACCGGTAGTCCTCGGGGAAGACAGGTTCGGGTTCCGTCCGGGTTTCGCTGAGCTTCACCTTGCGGACGCGCCCGTTGTACGTGTCGGCGATGTAGAGGTCGCCCGCCGCGTCGAACGCGACGCCGAAAGGCCGGTCGAGCCGGGCCGCCGTGGCGGGCCCGCCGTCGCCGGAGAAGCCGGGCTCGCCGGTTCCTGCCACGGTTTCGATGGTTCCGGTGTCGAGATCGATGCGGCGAATCCGGTGGTTTTCCGCGTCCGCGAAGTAGAGCTTGCCGTCGGGGCCGAATTCCAGGTCCTGCGGGAACCGAAGGCGAGCTTCGATCGCCGGGCCGCCGTCGCCGGAAAAGCCCGGCTCGCCGGTCCCGGCAACCGTGACGACCCGGCCGTCACGGAAGTCGGCGTCCGAGAAGACGAGCTTCCGGATCCGGTGGTTCAGCGTGTCCGCGAAATAGACGGCCCCGTCGGGCCCCACGGCGATCCCTCCGGACGGTTCGGGATTGGGCCCCGTCGGGAAGTGGAAGAGCGTCTCGAGGGCGGGGCCGTCGCCGTTGAAGCCGGCCTCGCCCGTGCCCGCCACGGTTTCGATCGTACCTTCGCCGAGAAGCGAGGCGAAATGCCGGATCACGCGGATCCTCTCGTTTCGCTGGTCGAGGACGAAGAGGTTTCCTCGGGCGTCGAACGACGCATGAGGAGGCTGGTTGAGAAGGGCATCCCGCGCCGGACCGCCGTCGCCCCGGAAACCTGCCTCCGCACCGACCAGGACCCGGACTCGCCCGGTCTCGGGGTCGTAGAGGCGAATCTTGTGGTTGTGCCAGGCCATGAGTACGAGGCGCCCGTCGGGGAGCTCGAGGACGTCGGTCGGATGGTTGAGGTCGACGGTGGTCCCCGGTGCGCCGGGTTCCGTGAGGTCGGAGAGGTCGGGCGGCCCGTCGCCGACGAAGTCGGTGCCGACGACGGTCCGAAGCGTGCCATCGGGCTGGATTTCCCGCACTCGGTGGTTGTTCCAGTCGAGCACGTAGATCCGCCCGCTGGGCGTGAACTCGATGTCGACGGGCCAGTAGAGCATCGTCTCGAGGCGATGCCGCCCGTCGCCGTTGAAGCCTTCTTCACCGGTGCCGGCGTACGTGCAGATCGTGCCGATCTCGTTCGTGCAGGGGACGACCTCGACGCTCGGAGGCGTGGGCGTCGGCGCCGGCCCTTCGGGTGGCTCGGCCGTGAGGTGGCGAATCCTGTGGTTGTGCGTGTCGGCCACGTAGACACTGCCGTCGGGTGCGATGCCGATGCCGTAGGGCCGGTCGAGAAGTGCTTCCTCGGCCGGACCTCCGTCTCCTCCGAACCCTCGCTTGCCGGTTCCGGCCACGGTCGTGATGACCCCGTCCGGCGAGATCCGCCGCACGACGTGGTTCATCGTGTCGGCGACGTAGACCGTCCCGTCGGGTGCGACGGCCACGTCGCTGGGTGTATGGAGGCGCGCTTCGGTGGCCGGCCCGCCGTCGCCGGAGTAGCCCGGCTCGCCCGTTCCCGCGATGGTCGTGATGATGCCGTTTTCGTCCACCATGCGGATCACGTGGTTGCCGGTGTCGGCGATGTAGACGCGGTCTCGCCCGTCGATGGCGATGCGACCTGCGGGCGGCGCTGCTTGTCCCACGGGGGAGTTCAGTTCCGCCAGGGCAGCGGGCCCTCCGTCTCCGCTGTAACCTTGCGTCCCCACGCCGCAGACGGTTCGGATGATGCCGCTCGGCTCGAGGAGCCGGATGCGGAAGTTCGCCTGGTCGGAAATCAGGATGTTTCCCTTCGAATCCACGGCGACCGAGCTCGGAAGGTCGAGAAGCGCCTGGTTTCCGGGTCCTCCGTCGCCACCGAAAGCTCTCGCGCCCGTGCCCGCCAGGTTCTCCACCCAGCCCGTCGAGAAATCCAGTCGCTTGACGAGGCTATTGTGCCACGCGGCGATCACCATCCTGCCTTCGTGATCGAAGGCGACGTTCGTGGGGTGGTTGTAGTCGACCTCGAGGGCGGGACCGTCCCGGGCCTCTCCGAGCTTCCCGGTGCCGGTCACCGTCTCGACGATTCCGTCGACGATCCGCCGGATGCGGTGGTTGTTCCAGTCGGGGAAGTAGACAGTGCCGTCCGGTGCCACGGTGACGTCCTGCGGGAGGTAGAGCTGTGTTTCGAGTGCGGGAAGGCCGTCGCCGTTCATGCCTGCGACGCCCGTCCCCGCGACTGTCGTGATGAAGAACCTCTCGGGGGAACGAGGGACGGCTTCCCCGGGGCCACTCGGCATGGGCCCGTCGCCCGCGCATGCTGCAAGAAGCAGGCAGGCTAGGAGCCCCCATCCTCTCCACGGCGACCACGGGGGAATCTTCACGGTGACTTCGGCTCCGAACCGCCGAAGCGTAACGGGAGAACGCGCGCGAGTCCAGGAGAAACCGGAGGCCGCGGCGTCGACACATCCATACGGCGTGCGGGGGGCCAATGATCGTGTCCGTCGCGTTTGCACGCACGTGCGGCGTCCGGCGTACCGCCCGCACGCGTCGGAGGCACGCGCGCCGTCGCGTCCGGCGCGGGCGGATCCGGGTGGCCGATCGCATTCGAGAATGGACGTTCCATCGACGGACGCGGCCACGCGGAGGGACGCGCTCCGTCGCGTCCGGGGGGATGGGGACACGGTCGTTCGTGTTCGGTCACGGAGGGGGTACCAAACACGACCACGGCCACGACAGAGCGTGGCCCTCCGATTGCGGATCCGAAACGTGGCGTTGGGATGCGCGCCATCGCGGGACGTTCGCTCCGGAGGGACGCGGGTTTGTGAACAAATTCGGGTCTTGGCGAAAGGCCAGCGAAGCAGGAGCTTGCCGGGGTCGGTCGGAGGAAAAAAGAGAAGGGTGGCGGCCTCCGGGGTTCCCACCGAGCCCCGGCTTGCCACCTCCTTCCGGTCTTTTCGTCTTCGGTTTCGGCCCTCTCTCTCGCCTACGACGCCTTAGCTTCCGCCCGCGGCCGCAAGAAGGGCGAACCACCGCAGCAGGTTGTAGGTGATCACGTTCAGCAACACGATGCACCGCACCTTCGTTCTCCCCCGTAAGACGATCTTCCCGAGCGTCCTCCAGCGCTTGAGGTCCGCGTGCACCCGCTCGCTCACCCGAGCCCGCACGCCGTAGATCGCCCGCCCCTCCGGTGTCCTCATCCTCTCTTTGAGCTGCCGCACCGCTTCGCTGTCCCGGGGCCGCACCTCGTAGGGATCGGGCTTCCCCTTCCTTTTCGGTAAAGCCCCGTAAAGCTCCACACCCCGCGCACTGAGCTCCTCCACGTTCTCCACGCTCGTGTAGCCCGTGTCCACCACATACTGCTCCGGAAGCCTCCCGAACCTCCGCTCAAGCTGCTCCAGCATCGGCACCGCCTCGGCAAAATCCGTCCTCCCCTGACTCACCTCCACCCCCACCACCACCTCGCTCTCCGCGTCCGTCGCCAGCTGGACATTGTAGCCCGGAAGATACGCCCCGCCCGTCTGCCGCATCACGCGCGCCTCGGGGTCCGTCGTCGAGCTGCGTGGCTCCCCCGAGGGCTCCTTCGCCCCCTTCTTGTAACCCCCGCGCTCCCTCTCCAAAGCCCCGAGCTCCTCGAGCGCCCTCGTAAGCCTCCTCTCCCTCTCCTCGAGCGCTCGCCTCTGCGCAGCCTGCTTCCTCCTCGAGAGGCTCCGCCGTGCCGGTGCCTCGAGCTCCCCACGCAGCGCCTCGATCTGTCTGCGTACCTCCGCCCGCAGCTCCTCCACCTTCTTTCTCCTCCGAAACGACCGGTCCCCGGCCGAAGCTCGCACCCGCGTCCCGTCCTGCGCCACCCGCCGAAGCCGCACCAGCCCCTCGGCCATCATCACCGCCAACACCTGCGTGAAAAGCTCCTCGAGCGCCTCCGCGTTCTCGCTCCGAAACGTGCTCAGCGTGTGGTAATTCACCGGTACCCCGCCCCGAAGCCACCGGTAAGCCACGTGTTGCTCCGTCAACCTCTCGAGCTCCCTCGCACTGCCTACCCCCTCCGCCGTCGCATAGAGCCACAGCGCCAAAAGCACCTGCGGATCCGTCGCATCCCGCCCCGCCCAGCTCCCCCGCGCCTTGATCCTCTCGTAAAAGGCCGAAAGGTTCAGCTTCTTCACGACCGCCAACACACTGCGGGCCCGGTGCGTCTGAGGCAGCTCGCCGTCCAGATCCACCACCTCCCACCGAAGCTGGCTCCGCTCCGCTCTCACCACCCGCGGTGCCGCCTTCGCTGCCTCCGCCCGCCGCCGCTCCCGCGCCTCCGCGAGCCTCCGCTTCCTCTCCTCCGCACTCTCCCCGCCCAGAAGCTCCACCTGCTCCATCCCTTCACCTCCCCACCGTAGCTTCCCCTCCCTACCACACTCCGCCCCCAGAGCCGAATCCCTCCAGGGTAAATTTCCGAATTTTTTCACATCCTCCACGCTCCGTCGCGTCCGGCGCGGGGGATGAATCGATGTCGGTCGCGTTCGCAATCCGGGGTGCGGACGTTCCGATCCGACGGACGGCGCCCCCGCCGGAGGGACGCGCTCCGTCGCGTCCGGGGGGATGGGGACACGGTCGTTCGTGTTCGGCCACGGAGGGCGGTACCAAACACGACCACGGCCACGACAGAGCGTGGCCCTCCGATTGCGGATTCGAAACGTGGCGTTGGGATGCACGCCATCGCGGGACGTTCGCTCCGGAGGGACGCGCCCCGTCGCGTCCGACTCTAGAGGCCGTAGCTTCCGCCGAGGTGGTCGTAGATGTCGACTCCCTCGGCGAGGGCTTCCCGGTACTTGGCTTCGTCGATGAACCGTTCGAGGCCGTCGACGAGATAGGCAAGGAAGTCGCGGGTCGAGAGGATACCCACGGGCTTCGATCCGTCGAGAACCGGGAGATGCCGGAACCTTTTCTGCCGGAAAATTTCGAGGACCTGCCGGAATGGCTGCTGGACATCGATGGTCACGACCGTGCCGGTACACACGGAGCCGACCTTCGTTTTCGCCGGGTCACGCCGCTCGGCGACGACGCGCGTCATCAAGTCGCGCTCCGAAAAGAGACCGAGAAGCTCGTCGTTTTCCACCACGAGCACCGCTCCTACGCGGTTTCGGCACATCTTTTCGACTGCCTGGAGCACGGTCGCTTGCGGCTCGACCGTGACGAGCTCCGTCACCATCAGGTCCCGCACCGTTGCCATCGCTTTTTCTCCTTGCCCGTGTGCGCTATTCAGGAACGGGGAAAACGCCCGAAGGCTCCTCCGCCGGCACAACGGGCATCGCCTCCTTTTCAAGCGGAGCAACCTCTCTGCCAAAATGCGTCGCCCCTGAGGCACGGGCCTTTTCGCTTTTTTTCACACGGGACTCTTCGCACGTTCCGGAAGATGTTTCGCGGGAATGCGAACAGGGGACGGGTAGAAGGGAGCCGTTCGGATCCGTCGGGAGAAATGTGACGGGGGGCCCGGAGCCCATTGGATTTTTTCGTGCGAAATTCGGCCGAGTGGGGATTTTCTCACGATCCCGTGGCCCTCCGATTGCGGATTCGAAACGTGGCGTTGGGATGCGCGCCATCGCGGGACGTTCGCTCCGGAGGGACGGGCTCCGTCGCGTCCGGCGCGGGGGGATCGATGTGGCCGATCGCATTCGAGAATGGACGTTCCATCGACGAACGGGGCCATGCGGAGGGACGCGCTCCGTCGCGTCCGGGGGCGGGGGGATCGAGGGGGCCGGAACGATATCGGGTCGAAACGATGCCGGGTTGAACGGAAAACCGTTCTCGGGCAGCCTCCCCTGCCGTGGAAAAGCTCGTTTTCTTCTGCCGGCGCCGTCCCGACATCACGCACGCGGAGTACGAGCGGCGCCTCCTCGAGGGACACGTGCCGCTGGCACTCCGGCACCACCCGACGTTGCGGCGATACACGGTGAACATCGTCGACGAATCACCGCACGGCTGGGAAGCTCTCGACAGCATCGGCGAGCTTTTCTTCGACACCTTCGAGGATTTTCGCGAGCGGCTCTACGACTCGCCGGAGGGCGAGAAAATCATCCATCGGGACGTCGCCGGGTTCATGGGTGCGGTGACCTGTTACCGCGTCGAGGAGTACGTTCAGCTGGTTTCGCTTCCGGACCCCGTTCCGGGCGAACGGACCCCCGGGGTGAAATTCGTGTGTCCGCTCGTGCGCCGGGACGGAATCGGGCACGGCGAGTTCGTCCGTCACTGGATCGAGCGTCACGTTCCTCTGGTAGTCGAGCACCATCGCGGTCTCGTCCGCTACGTGACGAACGTCGTCGCGGGAAAGCTTTCCGGTGACGGACCCGAGCTCGACGGGATAGCGGAGCTCCACTTCGCCTCCGAAACGACCGATCTCGCGAATTCCTTCGATTCGCCCGAGGGCGAACGGAGGGTGCGGGAGGACATCGCGCGCTTCATCGGACGGGCCGCCGCCTACAGGGTGAGGGAGTTTCGGCAGAAGTGAGCGAAGAGCTTCGGTCCGAACGCGTCCGTAAGATCGAAGAGAAACTGCGGGCTGCGTTCGAGCCTCTGCACCTCGAGATCGTGGACGAAAGTGCACTCCACGCCGGGCATCCGGGGGCGCGCTCGGGTGGGGGCCACTTCCGCATGACGATCGTCTCGGCGGCCTTTTCGGGGAAGCCAGCCGTCGATAGACAGCGCCTGGTCTACGCGGCGCTTTCGGACCTCTTGGGTACGGAAATCCACGCCCTTTCCATGCGGACCATGGCGCCGGAAGAGTGGGGCACGGGGGGTTCCGGCGGACCCCGAAGAGACCCGTTTCACTGACACTCGAGCGACCCCTTGACACGGGTTTCTCGCCGGGCGTAGCCTCGCCGCGCAATGCGCTGCGTGCCCCTGCGGGGCAGGCAAATCGCGTGGCTCGGGCCCGCCTTTTGTCTGGGCCTTTTCGGTGCCGAACGAGCGGACGCTCAGATCTTCTGTCGCATCCAGACGAGCGTCGCTTCCGCCGTGGCGGATACCTGCATCCTGAGCACCGACCCCGTCCCCCGTTATGGAGCCCACGACCGGATTTGCGTTGGTCGGGACTTCGAGGGTGTGTGGCGTGCGCTGGTTCGCTTCCCGCTGCCTGTTATGCCAGCCGCCCAGCTCGTGGATGCCACACTCGCGCTCGCACTCGCCGAGAGCTTCGGGGCTTCGCCGCTGCCGATCTCGGTTTGCCGAGCGGTGACGGCCTGGAGCGAATCTCACACGACCTGGTTCAACCAACCGTCTCCTTTCCCCGTGCCGCCATGTGCCGTCGCGGTCGTCGGCGAGAGCCAGGGTTTCTATCTATGGGACGTTACGGACCACGTCGGCGGCGTGCTCCGAGGCTCATGGCCCGATTACGGATTCGAACTTTACAGTGCGAGTGAGGGGGTCTTCGCGCAGAAGGCCTTTTTCAGCCGAGAGGGGGGAACACTCTTCGGCACCGAGCCTCGGCTCGTCGTCCGGTGGGTGCCCCTCGTGGAAAACATCGAGGCTTCCTGGAGGCCAACCACGATCTTCCCGGAGCAAGTGCTGGTCAGGATCCGTTTCGGCCCCGTGGGACCGGAGCTAGCGGGGCGAATCCAGGCCCTGGACTTCCTTTTCGAAGAGCAGGCTCCCGAGATGGGCGGCTGCCCAGGTCACGCAGGTGCCGGAGGGCTTTTCGTTCGAGTTTTTCAGCGAGGAATGCGAGGGACCTTCCGGACCTGTTTTTTCGGAGGGTCTTCGGTTCGTGTCGGAGACGGGTCCTCTCCAGGAGGGCGATACGAAAGAATTCGAGATCCAGGTGGATCCCACGCCCGAGATTTCCATCGAGATCGTCGAGATGCATCTCGTGGGCCAGGGCGGCGTGGATCTCGGGAGGGTTCGGCTGACGCGGGCTCTCACGGCCACTCCCTCGGCCAGCCCGAGTCCCACGCCGAGCCCCACGGGAACGCCCACCCGCACGGGCACGCCGACGCCGACCGTGACGCCGACGCCGACCCCGACTCCGACGCCCACGGGCCCCCACAACTGCTGCGAGCTGGCTCCGCCCCAGGGTTGCGCGTCGGGGCCGCTCGTTTCGCCGGCGGACTGTGCGGAGATCGGGGGCTTTTTCATCCCGGGTGCGACGTGCAACCTCGAGACGGGGAACTGCGAGGGACCGCCGGCCACTTCCACGCCGACCGTGACGCCCACCCCCACGGGTCCCACACCGACCCCGACGCCCACGGGCCCCCACAACTGCTGCGAGCTGGCTCCGCCCCAGGGTTGCGCGTCGGGGCCGCTCGTTTCGCCGGCGGACTGTGCGGAGATCGGCGGGCTTTTTCATCCCCGGGTGCGACGTGCAACCTCGAGACGGGGAACTGCGAAGGCCCTCCACCGCCGACGCCGACGCGTACCCCTACCGAAGTGCCTCCGACGGCCACCGCCACGGCAACGGTCACCGGGACGCCCACGCGGACCCGCACGGGAACGCCCACGCGAACGAGGACGCCCACGGCCACGCCGCGGCCGCCGGTGTTCCTGGACCTCGACATTTTCCGCCTCGATGGGTCGGAGCTCGGGGAAGCGGAAGAAGACTGCCGTGGGCAGCATGGTCTGCGCGAACCTGGACAACGACGACAGCGATGCGGACTTCGATTTTCTGGACGACGTGGTGGCCGGCGAGGACGATCTCGTGAAAATCGTGATTCGCCGGCCGGTCGGCCTGGCCGCAGGGCAAGTCGAGTTGCGCGACGTGATGAACGGGGAGCTCGTGGAGGTCTGGGAGAGCCCGGAAAAGAGAAACCAGGTGCTTCTGCCCAGGGTGTACGACGTCGAGGAGCTACCGCGCGAGCTCTGGGTGGAGGGCGTGATCGGAAGCTCGGCCCCCCGGGACGTCGTCTTCGAGGTCCGGGGTCAGGCCGCGGACGAGACCCCGCTGGTTCCCGACCGCGTGGCCCTCACGGTCGTCGAGCTCGCCAGCCTCGACTGGATCGGCCGCGGTAACAGCGTGAACGACGACGATAGCCTCGATGCCGACCCGCACGTTCCGTCCTGGCCGGGTTCGCTGCGGGTTTTCCCGGGCGCCCGGGCCCCGGGCGGGCCTCCGCGCGACCGGGTCACGATCCGGGTGCGCCTCGCGGTCGCCCCACCGGAAGACCTCGACATTTTCCTTCGGGCTTTCGACGTGGACGACCCGAGCCCACTGGACAGCGATGTCGATCCGAACGACGACGGGTCGAGCGGTATCTATCCCAACAGCAGGATCTTTTACACGGCGGAGGAAGACAATCGGGGATCGGTGAGATCCCGCAAGTGGGGCTTCATCGCCGGCGAGGATGCGTCGGGCGTGGCGCGGATCACGTTTCCCGCGGGCACCGCGACCCGCGAGGTGGAGTTCCAGGTGACCATGCAACCGGGCGACAATTTCCGCGTCGCCGCCACTTGCGACCCCGACTACGCCCTCCAGTTGAGAAACCTGGACCAGGAGGACGAGGAGCGGATCGTGGACAGCGCCAGCGAGGAGGAAATCGTCGACCCGGGCCGCTATGTTACGCCTGTCCTCACGGTCTGGCGCCGGCTCCACGTGGAGCGGGATTCCATGCGGGGGTTTTCGTCGCTCGACTGGTGGACCACGCCGAACGAAAACACCGTGACCGGACGAATCACGGCGAAAAGGCGCACCGGGGTGCCCTGTCTCGGTATTCCGGGATTCACGGTTACGGTTCTCACGATCGACCAGCGCCTCGAGGACGCGAACCAGTACGCGGGCGGAGCGATTTTCGTGGAGGGTCCCGCGGGTTTTCTCAATCTGCCCGTTCTCGCGAACACCAAGGGTGCCGCCCCCAACTTCGTCCACGTCTGCGGCTTTCCCGCGGGAGACCTTCCGGCGCGCTTCCGCCTTCACGACGACGACGACGATTCCATTTTGCCTCGCCTTCCGGATACCGGCTGGATGCAGGATTCGGACGATCCCGCGAACAATCTCTTCGCTCCTGCCTACGTCCGGCCCGTTTACGACGGCGGCGGGAACCCGGCGAACGACGAGCAGAACGTCGCCCTCGACGTGAACACGCTCGACGCCGAGAAAGAGCCATGCCCAGGTCGCCAGGAGGCAAGGACGCCACCGGGACCGATGACTTCTGGGTCGCGCTACGTCCAGTCCGTGTTCCAGGGGCCCTTCGACGGCGGACTGGGATCCCGGGACAGCCCAGACGTGAGCGTCCGCGCGATCGTTGCGTGGCGTACAGGCCTGAAGTTCGGCGACTCGGCGTTGATTTACCAGGAAACCATTACGGACCTGGCCGCGACACCCGACTCGATCAAGAACGGAGCCACCCGGGCCGACATCGAGCGTGCTACCGTCGTCCACGAGGTCGGGCACGACGTTGAGCGCGGCGCACGCGGACGGAGAAATCATGGACAAAGGCTGGCCTACGAAAGCCCCTATTCCCCGGCGTTTCCACAACAAGAGCCTCAACCGCATCCGGAGCACCCGGCGGCCGGGAAAGGGTACTCTCTAGCGAGGCGCGTGGTGAGCGACGAGCGGACGGAGCGAATGGAACCGAAGGCCGACCAAATAAGCGGCGCCGAAGGTCGGGACGGGGTGCGACTCGGCTTCATCTTTTTGGTCTTGAGCTTCCTTTTCCCGCCGACGGCGGTCGCCGGAACTGCGGACCTGGCGCTCGTCCTCGAATCCACGAGGACGAGCATCCTGGTGGGCGAGCCGCTCGAGTCCGGCTCCGGGTCGAAAACCGAGGCAGCGAGCCCGTGGAGGGCGACTTTTTCCCGCAGTTCGCTCTCGACCGCGTGCGAATCTCGATGTCGAAAGACGGAGCGGAGCCGGTGCCTTTCGTGTCGAAGACTCTCGAGCTTGCGCGGGAGACGAAAGCACTTGCCGATCTCGTGACCCTGCCGCCGGGCGGCGCGGTCGAAGCCGTCGAAACGATCGGCTTCGACGTGGAGCGCGAGCTGCCGGCTTTCTCGGCTCCCGGCCGCTACGAGATCCGGGCCACGCTTTTCTACGAGAACTACGAAAAGCAGCTCGGCTCGAATCCGCTCGTGGTCGACGTCCGGGAACCTACCGGAGTCGACGCCGAGGCCTGGGCCTTCGTCGTGGCGAACGGGCTTGCACGGTTTCTCGGGCCCGAAGCCCACCTGTTCTCGCCGACCGAGGCGACGGTGGGCGCGCTCCGAGAGCTTGCCGAGCGGTTCGAAAAGAGCGCCTACGCTCCTTTTGCGGAGACAGGCTTCGAAGCGATCTGCACCTCCACGAGCGAGACGCAGGTGCCACCCGGCTGCCCGCCCCGTGTCACGTGCGGGGGAGACTGCGACACGGACGGGGCCGTGAGCCCGGCGGAGGTCGCCGTCGGCGTGCGTGCGCTTTTCGACCGGAGGGCTTGCCGTGCCGCGGACCGGGACGAGGACGGTGTGGTTCGGGCGAACGAAATCCTGGCTGCCGTCTGGAATCTGGCCGTGGGTTGCGGGGAGCCCGCTCCTGCCGCTCAGGCGGCGCAGACGAAGTGAACGAGCTCGGTGCGGCCGGACTTTTCGAGCCAGGCCCGAGCCTCCGCCCGCGGCCCCGAGCGCGCTACCGAGACGACAATGGGCAGGGCAGGGAGCGAGTCGAGGGTCGTCGGGGGCACGACCGGCGCCCCGTCGACGGTTTTCCCGATCCGCCGGGGATGAAGATCGAGAATGTAAGCCGCCTCCTTGCCGTACCGCCGTAAGGCCTTGCGCAAGCTTTTCCCCGTGCTGCCGTGCCCGCAGAGGATGTAGCGGGACGTGCGGGAGAGAAACCCACGGGCGAGAAAGTACGCCTTGCACTCGACGAAGCGCCGCACGTCGTAGGTGGCCTCGTGCAGGGAAGTTCGCTTTTCGTGGTGCCGCCACGCGAGGAGCCGCCGGGGGACGACGCCGATCCGCAGGCCGGCCTCGAGCAGGCGGAGGACGAGGTCGTAGTCTTCCGGCCAGCCGCAGTCCCTGTATCCGAACTCCCGGAGCACGTCGGCCCGGACGAAAAGCGTGGGGTGCGGGACGGGACACTCGACGAAGGCTTCCCTCCGGACGTCTTCCGGGGTGGCGATGCTCCGGAGCCACCGTTCGTATTCGCGTAGTCCCGGCCCGAGGCCCTTTCTCGGAAAGAACCGCACGTGGGACCCGACGGCGGCGAGGTCCCGATGCCGTTCCACGAAAGCGAGCTGGAGCTCGAGCCGACGCCGGTGCGCGAGGTCGTCCGCATCCATGCGGGCGACCCACTCGCCGCACACGTGCTCGAGCCCCCGCTGCAGGGCAGGAACGATTCCGCGCCGAGCCGTGCGCACGAGCCGGAAGCGCGGGTCTCCTTCCACGATCCTCCGCGCCTCCCCGAAACTCCCGTCCGTGGAGCCGTCGTCGACCAGCACACACTCCCAGTCGGGTTCGGTCTGGCGGAGGAGGCTCCGGAGACACGGCTCGAGTGTTTCGCGAGCGTCGCGGACGGGAAGGAGGACCGAAACCCGTGGCCTCACGAGGCGTAGGGCTGACCGGCCCGCCAGCGGAGGCCGAGGTTCAGGATGCGCTGGATGAGCTCTTCGTAAGAAACCCCGGCCTTTTCCGCCGACTCGGCGAAGTCCTCGCCGTAGGCGAGCTGCGGGTTCGGGTTGGCTTCGAGGACGTAGAGCCGGCCGTTCTCGTCGAGACGGAAGTCGAGCCGCGCATAGCCGCTCAGAAGAAGGGCGCGATAGACACGCTTGGCGATTCGCTGGATGTACTCCGGGAGGCCCTCCGGAAGATTCCTTGCGAGCGTGCTCCGGACGCCGATCTTCTTCTGGTAGGAACGGCTCCACTTGACGCGGTCGGTGGCGATGCGCCAGCGGTCCTCGGGGAGTTTCGTGAAGAGAAGCTCCCAGACGGGAAACACTTCGAGGCGCTGGTTACCGAGGATCCCCACGTAGAGCTCGCGCCCCTCCACGTAGCGCTCGACGATGGCGTCCGTCCCCACCGACTCGTGGACGAACCGCACGCGCTCGGCGAGCTTCTCGTCGTCGGTCACCACGGAAGCCTGCGAAATCCCGGCCGACGCTTCCTTGGTGAGCGACTTCACGATCAGCGGAAACTCGAGTCGCTTGGGCCGGCGCACGCGACGGCCGATGGGGAAGACGGCGAATTCGGGGACGGGAATCCGGTGGTAGAAGAGGATTTTTTTCGAGAGCGCTTTGTCCCGGGCGAGAAGGAGGCCCCTCGGGTTGCAGCCCGTGTACGGGAGCCGCAGGAGTTCGAGGTAGCTCACGACGTTCTGGTCGAAAACGGGCACGTCGTGGAAGTCTTCGAGGAGGTTGAAGGCGATGTGAGGTTTCCACTCGTCGACGATTTTGCGGATCGCGCCGAGGTCGCTTCCGACACCGAGCGGGTACACCTCGTGACCCAGGTCGCGGAGCGTCGTCAGCACGTCGTACTCGGTCTTCCAGTCCGCCGTCCCGACGTCGATGCCGGTGACGTCCTCGGGGGGGACGAGAGCCTCGTCCATCAGCGCCAGAACGCGGAGTTTTTTCATATCCAGACCCTCTGGAGCCCGCTGTGGAGGTAGTTCGTGGTCTGGACCGTGAGAAAGACGAGGAAGTCGAGCTTCGCCTGTTCCTCGGGCGTGGCGAGCCTCAGGCCGAGGGCCCTGCAACGCTCGATGATTTCTTTCAGCACCTCGTTGATCGTGTACTGGTAGGCGCCGGTCCAGCGAGCCACCTTGCGGCGGAATTCCTTGCGGTGGCGGAGGATGAAGCTTGCGGCCGTCGGGTTTTTCGCGAACTCGGGGGAGTCCGAGAAAAGGCGTCTCAGGTCGCGATCGTAGAAGGCCTGCTGGTCGAGGCCGTAGCGGGCCCGTTTTTCCGCGTAGTGCTGCGCGAGCGTCTTGCGGAGGCTCCGGAGCGGGTCCACCTCCGTGCGGGTTCGCACCGGGGGGTCGAGCGGTCCGATCTCCTTCATGAGTTCGTCGACGTACTCGAGCTTTCGGAGCACGGGCCAGCCGGCGTAGCGCTTCTGCCACTGCGAGTCCGGGGTGAGCCAGACGGCGAACGTCTCGGCGAAATCCTCGTCGGGGTGTGCCTGCGCGTATCCGGCCTCGAGGTGGAGCACGTAGCTCCGGCTGTAGGGTCGGGGCGTGTACGCCTCCGGGTACGGCGTCGAGGACTTCCCGAAGAGTTCGATCCGGCGCCGGCGGCGGCGGAGCCTGTAGGCGTTTTCGATCGCGTGGCCCGTCTCGTGCCGCAGGATGCGCATGCACCACTCGGGCGTGCCGCCTTCCACCTCGAGAATCTGGTTTTCCTCGAGCCGCGCAAGGCGGGGGTGGGCGAGGTAGAAGGGAACGGCGATACCGGGAACGCCGTCGGGGCAGAACCACTCGTCGCTGAGCCAGAAGTAGGGACGGAAGCGAATTCCCTTCGCTTCGAGCTCGGAGCGGAGTTGCTTGATGCAGTTCCGGAGGAGCGGCGAGTCCTTGATGTGGACGTCGAGGTCGCAGAGGCGAAGCCGCAGGAGCTTCTCGTCGGGCCACTGCGCCCACTCCGAGGGCGGCTTCGGCCGCCGGCGGAGCCGGCGCCGGGACTTCCGGCGCTGTGCGCGGCGTTCCCGGGGCTCGAGGGCGCGCTCTTCCGGGAGGTCGGGAGCCTCGGGGTTTCGCTCTTCCTGCGTCACACGATCCGGGTCTCGTGCCCCTGCCAGTAGCGGTCACGCAGCAGCCGCTTGTAGAGCTTCCCCGTCGGGTGCCTCGGAAGCTCGGCCTCGAAGTCGATCGAGCGGGGGCACTTGTACTTGGCCAGGTGCTTCCGACAGAAGTCCATGAGCTCCCGCGCGAGATCCTCGCCCGCCTCCGCCATGTCGACGGGCTGCACGACCGCTTTCACTTCTTCGCCCAGATCCTCGTTCGGGACGCCGAAGACGGCCACGTCGGCGACCTTGGGGTGCAGGATGAGCACGTTTTCGATCTCTTGCGGGTAGATGTTCACCCCGCCCGAAATGATCATGTAGGCCTTGCGGTCCGTCAAGTAGAGGTAGCCGTCCTCGTCGACGTAACCCATGTCGCCGAGCGTGCTCCAGCCTTTCTCGTTCCGCGACTGCCGCGTTTTCTCCGGGTCGTTGTGGTATTCGAACTGGGCGCCGCCCGCGAAGTAGATGGTCCCCACCTGGCGGGGAGGAAGCTCGTTTCCTTCGTCGTCGAGAATGTGGACCTCTCCGAGGAGCGGTTTTCCGACCGATCCCTTGTGCTGGAGCCACTCCTCGGACGTGATGGCCGTGAAGCCGTTGCCTTCCGTCCCGGCGTAGTACTCGTAGAGGATCGGCCCCCACCACTCGATCATCTGTTCCTTGACGGGAATCGGACACGGGGCGGCAGCGTGGATGGCGTACCGGAGGCTCGAGAGATCGTAGCGCTTGCGGATTTCCTCGGGCAGGCGAAGCATCCGGACGAACATCGTGGGCACCCACTGGCTGTGGGTCACTCGGTAGCGCTCGACGAGCGCCAGCGCCTCGGCGGGGTCGAAGCGCTCCATGACGACGCAGGTTCCGCCGATCCGGTGCACGGTCATGCAGAAGCGGAGCGGCGCGGCGTGGTAGAGGGGGGCCGGGGAAAGGTACACCATGTTTTCGTCGGCCCCGTAGAGGAACTTCATGAGCTGCACGATCGGGGGCTCTTCGGAACCGAAGGGCTTGCCGCTCAGCGGGAACTTGACTCCCTTCGGGCGTCCGGTAGTGCCGGACGAATAGAGCATGTCCTGCCCCTCCCTCTCCTCGGGAAGAGGGTCGGCGGGCTGGCTCCGCACGGCTTCCTCGTAGCTTTCGTAGCCGGGAAGCTCACCGCCGAGAAGGAAACGGTGGCGGACGCCGGGCATTCTTTCCACGAGTTCGCGGGCCACGTCGGCTTTGGCTACCGACGTGAGGAAAACCTTGGCCCCGCAGTCGCCGACGATGTACTCGACCTCGGATGCCGTGAGCCGCGAGCTGATCGGCGTGTAGTAGAGGCCCGAACGCTGGGCGGCCCATGTGATCTCGAAAAACCTGGGGTGGTTCTCGAGACAGAAGGCGATCGAGTCCCCCTCGCGGAGGCCGAGCGAGCGGAAAAGCCGCGCACACCGGGCCGATCTCTCTTCGAGCTGCCCGTACGTTACCGTCTCGCCCGTCGAGGCCATGATGTAAGCCGGCTTTTCCGGGTTTTTCTTGGCGTGTACCGTCGGGGACACCTGTACGCTCCTTTCCGTCGCTGGGGCTCTTTTCGGCCTAGCCCGGCTCGGGTCCGTCGTCGCGGCGCCGGAGCCCGTGTTGCCGCATCCGCCAGACCAGAAGATCGAGCCGGTCCTGGCCGAAAAAGGGCTCGCCGCGAAACACCATCGTGGGCACTCCCCAGTGGCCCGCCGCTTCCAGGTCTTTCTGGTTCTCCTCGATGATCCGGTCGTGGGCTCCGGGGTCTTTCGAGATCTCGCGTTCCATGTCCTCGAGGTCCAGTCCTGCCCGGCTCGTGGCGTCGGCGAGGTGGTTGCCCCGGTCCCAGCCGTCCACTTCGCCGCCGAAGACGAGGCGGGACACGTGGAAGAGAAAAGGCAGTCCGCGCCCCCGCCTCTCGGCCTCGACGCCGAGACGGGTCAGTCGGAAGATGTAAGGCTGCTCTTTTGCGATCTCACCGGTCGTGTAGTCCTGCACGATGGGGTCGGGTCTGGGCCAGCCGTAGGGGATGCCGTAGAAGTCGGCTATCCGTGCCGTATCGAGGAGGACGTAGCGCGGCCAGAGCGGGTGCACGGTTCGGAAGAACCCGGGTTGGCGGACCGCCAGCGGAAGAACGGGTCGGACCCGCACGGAGACGTCGTAGTCTTCGACGAGCTTCACGATGCGGGGCGTCACGAGGTAAGAGTAGGGGCTCCGGAAGGACCAGAAGAGGTCGAACTCGAGTGACATCGACGCGGGCGCATTTTCGCCGGATTCGCCCGGGCTTGTCCAGACCCGCGCCCTAGACCGTGACCTTGCAGGGAGTTACCTGGATCGTCCTCCAGACCCCGCCCTTCACGTAGGGGTCGGAAGCAAGCCAGCGGTCGAGCTCTTCGCGTGTCGGGAAGTCGACCAGGACGGCCGAGCCTACCATGCGGCCCTCCTCGTCGAGAAGCGCGGCCCCGAAGAGGAGCCTTCCGCGGGCCTTGAGTTCCCGTGCTTTCTCGAGGTGCGCCTCCCGCGCGGCCTGCCGGCGGGCCGGCGCCTCGGGATCCGTGCCGTCGTGTGCCAGGACGAGATACTGCACGTCGCCGAACCTCCCTCGCTTTCCCTATCGCGAGCTCCCGGCCGAACTCAAGCCGGCAACCCGGTCGGGCGACCTCGAAAAATCGACCCGGCGCACCCCGCGCGGGAACCCGCTCCTTGCCTCCCGCGTTTGCATCGTCAGGAGCCGCCCGATAATGCGTTCGTTCCGGCGGTCCCCATGGAATACGTCCCGACAGGCGAACCGAAGGTCGAGGCGGCCGGACGGGAGGTTCCGGACCCTCACGTCCGGTTCGTCGACGTGTGTATGGCGTTCGGCACACGCACCGTCTTCGAGCATCTCTCCTGCTCGTTCCCTCGCCGCCAGATTTCCGTGATCCTGGGCGGCAGCGGGTCGGGAAAAACGACGCTCTTGCGGCTCATCGGGGGTCTCGTGCGGCCGCGAAGCGGCTCCATCTTCGTCGACGGAGAGGACGTCACGCGGCTTTCCGAACGCGAGCTTTACCGGGTGCGAAAAAAGATCGGCATGCTCTTCCAGGGAGGGGCTCTCCTCGACTCGTTCACGGTCTTCGAGAACGTGGCGTTCCCGTTGCGCGAACACACGCGTCTCGGGGAAGACGAAATCCGGAAGCAAGTCCACGAGTGTCTCGAAGAAGTGGGTCTTCGCGACGTCGACGATCTTCTCCCGAGCCAGCTTTCGGGAGGGATGGTCAAGCGGGTGGCGCTCGCGCGGGCCATGATCATGAAGCCCGTCCTGCTGCTCTGCGACGAGCCGTTTTCCGGCCTCGACCCGGTCACGTCGCGGAGGATCGAGGCGCTTCTCGTGGAGACGAACCGCCGCCACGGCATCACGATGATCGTCGTCTCCCACAGCATCATGTCGACCATGCGGATCGCGAAGCGGGTGCTTCTTCTCCTCCCGGACCGTGCCATCGAAGGGACTCCGGCGGATCTCGCGAAGAGCCGCGACCCTGTCGTCTCGAATTTCCTCAACGAGAACACGAGCGACGCTCTGGTGTGGCAAGAAGCCCTGGAGACCGAACGGGCCGCCCTCGGCCGGGAATGAAGGCTTCGAGCGATGGCGACCTTGCTGCGGAGCATCGGCGCGGCCGCGGTCCGGTTCACGCAAGAACTCGGCGCGATGGCTTTTTTCGCGGCCGAGATCCTGCTCGCCGTCGTGACGCCGCCCGTGCGAATCCGTCCCTTTCTGGACGAGCTCTACAAGCTCGGCGTTCTCTCGCTTCTCATCATCTGCCTTTCGGGTGCCGTCGTGGGCATGGTTCTGGGGCTCCAGGGCTACAACACGCTGGTGCGCTTCGGTGCGGCGGAGTCGCTCGGGGCCGTGGTCGGGTTGAGCCTCATCCGCGAGCTCGGGCCCGTGCTCACGGCCCTTCTCGCCACGGGACGTGCCGGCTCGGCCACGGCCGCCGAGATCGGCACGATGGTCGCGACCGAGCAGCTCGACGGCCTTCGGATGATGTCCGTGAATCCGGTGCATCTCGTCGTGACCCCGAAGGCGCTCGCGATGACGGCGGTCATGCCGCTCCTTTCGGCGCTTTTCATCGTCTGCGGGATCTTCGGGGGCTACCTCGTCGGCGTCGTGCTCATGGGCCTCGACGGAGGGACGTACCTCACCAGTCTCGAGACGAACGTGGACTTCGTGGACGACGTTCTCGGGAGCCTGCTCAAGGCCCTGGTGTTCGGGGCGCTCGTCGGACTCGTCGCGACCTACCGCGGATACACGGCGGCGCCGACCTCCGCCGGCGTGAGTTCCGCCACCACCTCCACGGTCGTCGTGGGCTCGGTCACGATCCTGGTTTTCGACTACTTCATCACGGCGCTCTGGGGGGTTTGAGATGCCGAACACTTCGCGCAGGGACCTCGTCGTGGGCCTTTTCGTCCTGGCCGGCCTCGCGGCCCTGGCCTTTCTCTCGATCCGCGTGGGAGGGCTTTCCTACAAGGGGCCGGGGGGATTTCGTCTCTATGCGCGGTTCGACGAAATCGGGGGTCTCAAGCCGCGCGCTCCCGTCGTGATCGCGGGGGTCAAGGTCGGGCAGGTCGAGAACATTTCCCTCGGAGACGACTATCGTGCCGTGGTCGAGATGGATCTCGATCCGGGGCTCAGGCTCCCGGTGGATACCTCCGCGTCCATTCTGACGGCGGGCATCCTCGGCGACCGGTACATCTCGCTCCAGATCGGCGGCGAAGAAGAGTACCTCCGGGACGGGGAGGAAATCTCCTTCACCGAATCGGCGGTGCTCCTCGAGAGGCTTCTCGGTCGGTTCATCCACAGGGCCAACCTGCAAAACGGAAGCACGGAATGAGCCGCGGCGCGCACCTCGCCATCGCGCTCGTCCTCGTCTGGCTCCCCGCGGGGAGCGTGTCGGCACAAACGGCGGAGCACGATCCCTGGGAGAAGTGGAATCGGCGTATTTTCTGGTTCAACGACCGGGTCGACGTCTACGTCCTCGAGCCTGCCGCCAGGGCGTGGCATGCCGTGTTGCCGGACCGCGTCGAACGCGCCATCGGCAACTTCTTCCGGAACCTTCGCGTGCCGAGTGTCGCCGTGAACGACCTCCTGCAAGGGAAGCCCCGAGCGACCGGCACGGACCTGCTCCGGTTCGCCGTCAACACGAGCGTGGGCATCGCCGGTTTCTTCGATCCGGCGAGCCACTGGGGGATCCCCGAGAGGGAAGAGGACGTGGGCCAGACACTCGGCCGGTGGGGCGTTCCTCCCGGACCGTACGTGGTGCTGCCGTTCGTGGGGCCCTCCAATCCTCGGGACGCCGTAGGGCTCGTCGGAGACTGGGCACTGACGATCTACCCCTTTTTCGTCGACCGGTTCGTCACCCTGGGCGTGAACACGGTGCAGGTCGTCAATCGCCGCGCGGAACTTCTCGACGAGGTCCGCAACGCCAAGAAGGCTTCGTTCGACTACTACGCCTTCGCGAGGAACGCGTACATCCAGAGGCGGGCCACGCTCGTGGCCGATCGCCCGAGCGCCGTGACGGACGAGGAAGAGCTTTACTACTTCGAGGAGGAGGACTGGGAGGAGGGGCCGAGCGAGGGTGCGAACGGGGAGTGAAGAGATGGGACGCGAGCGATCCGAATGCATCCGCACGTGGCTTTTCGCCGTTGCTTTCTGGCCAGCGCTGGCCCTGGCGACGGCTCCGGTGGACGGAACGCCACGTGCCCTCATCGAGCACCTCGCCGACCAGGTCATCGCGGTGCTCCGGGATCCGGCGCTCTCGCAAAAGGAAAAGGCCGAGCGGATCGAGGAGATCGCTTACGACAACGTGGACGTGGAGACCGTGACGCGGCTCGTGCTCGCCCGTCATTACCGCAGGTTCACCCCGGAACAGCGGCGGGAATTCGTCGAGGAGTTCAAGCAGCACCTCTTGCGGACCTACGGCGAGCAGCTCGACGAGTACAGGAACGTCCAGGTCGAGATTCTGGGAGAGCGGGAAGAGGCCAGAGGGGACTGGACCGTGCAGACGAAGGTGAAACCGGGGAACGCCGAGGAGGTCTACATCGACTATCGTCTCAGGAAAAAAGACGGGCGATGGAAGATCATCGACGTCGTGATCGAACGGGTGAGCCTGGTTGCGAACTTCCGCTCCCAGTTCCAGGAGATCCTCTCGACGGGCACGCCGGAAAAGCTGCTCGAGATGTTGCGGGAGAAAAACCGGGCGGAGGGTGACGGCGGCACGCGGTGAAGCCCGTGCTCCCTGCGGCCGCGCGGGGGCGGGATTTCCCCGTCGTGCCGGGACGGGCGCGGTGCTTTCGTTTCTCGGACGATCGGCGACGGCATCCTGGTTTCGCGCTCAGTCTCGCATTCCTTCGACGGGAAAGCTTCCGGACGCGGTCCGGCTCTCGGAGGGGGAGCTCGGGAAGAGCCTGAGCCCTCGCGCACGCGTTCGTCTCAGCCGCTCGAGAAAAGAATCCCGATCGATCTCCTTCGCTCCGAGAAGCCGCAAGTGGGGCGTGATCACCTGGATGTCGATCCAGTCGAGCCCCCGGCTTTTCAGGTAGTCGACCAGAAAGAGCAGCACGAGCTTCGAGGCGTTGCTTTCCCGGTGGAACATGCTCTCCGCCGAGAACGCCCCGTCGACGTCGACCCCGTAAAGACCGGCGACGAGCCGGTCGCCCCGCCACGCTTCGGCGCTGTGGGCGAAGCCCAAGCGGTGGAGCCTCGTGTAGGCTTCGATCACCTCCGGCGTGATCCATGTGCCGACCTGGCCCCGGCGTGGGGTTTCGGCACACGCTCGGATAACTTCGGGGAAGGCCCGGTCGATCGTGAACTCGAGCGTGCAGCGCTTGCGTGCGCGAGCGAGGCTCCGGGGCACGTGGAGTTCCCCGAAATCGAGCACGGCGCGCTTTTCCGGACAGAACCACAGCATCGGGAACCCCTCGACGGGCCACGGGAAGATGCCCTGGCGGTAAGCGACCAGAAGGGACTCCGGGTGCAGGTCGCCCCCGACGGCCACGATGCCTTCCGGGCTCGCGGAGCGTGGGTCGGGGAAGCGGAAGACGGGCATGGCTTCAAAATTCATGGAATCCCGCGGCTCGTCAATGGACGAACGAGGTGCGAGTGCGCGTCCGGGGGACCTGTGGCGTCGGCGATCCCGCGTCCATCCGGAGGGACGCGCTCCGTCGCGTCCGGGGGCGGGGATGGCGACCGCGGCCACGACAGAGCGTGGCCCTCCGATTGCGGATTCGAAATGCGGCGTCGGGATGCGCGGGTTCGGGCGGCATTCGATTGGGAGGGACGCGCTCCGTCGCGTCCGGGGGACGGGGGATCGACGTGGCCGTTCGCGTCGGAGATGGCGGCTCGGAAGAACGCCCACGACCACGATCACCCTGGTGCCATTGGCGAACACGGCCATCCGGAGGGACGCGCTCCGTCGCGTCCGGGGGCGGGGATGGCGACCGCGGCCACGACAGAGCGTGGCCCTCCGATTGCGTCCCCGGGGCGGGCCAGAATACCGACGGCCGGGAGGGCGCGTGGCAATCCGATTCGGGCCGCTGGAACGTGCTCTCGAAACAGAAGTTAGCGGGCTCTCGGCTCCGGCGAAGTGCTACCCGGGCACGGTCGCTCCGAGCACGGGCGGGTCAGCGTTCGACGCGGAACGAAACTTCGGCGCGCACCCGATAGACGTCCACCTTGTCGTCTTTCATGCGGACGTCGAACTCCGTTACGCCGATGCGCGTGATTCCGCGGAGCGTCTTCTGGGCCTCGGAAATCACGTTCTTGATGGCATCGTCCCAGCTCTTGGGCGACTCGCCCACCAGCGTGATCACTTTGACAACGGCCATGGCGGCCCTCCTTTCTACCGGGAACGCTTAGCATGGCCCGATGCCGCCCGTAAACGATCGTGGAACATCGATGCCCCGCCTCGCTCCCCTGGCGCGTTGCCGCCCCCGGGAACTCGGCGCTATCATAGCTTGCACATGGCTTTTTCGGTTTCGGATTTCCGCCGCCTGCTCGAGCTTCTCGAGCAGCACCCCGAACTGCGGGGCGAGTTCTTCCGGCTCCTGCTCGGCGAGGAGCTCTCCGCGCTGGCCGACGCGCAGAGGAAAACCGAAGAGGCTCTGGCTCGCCTGGCCACCCGCGTCGAAGAGCTGGCCGAGGCTCAACGGCGAACAGAAGCACGTCTCGAAGCGCTCGCTGCCCGTGTGGAGGAGCTGGCGGAGGCGCAGCGCAGGACCGAGGAACGCCTCGAAGGGCTCGCCGCTCGCGTCGAAGAGCTGGCCGAGGCGCAGCGGCGCACGGAGGCGCGTCTCGAAGCGCTCGCCGCGCGGGTGGAGGAACTCGCCGACGCCCAACGGCGCACCGAGGCACGTCTCGAGGCGCTCGCTGCCCGCGTAGAGGAGCTGGCCGAGGCACAGCGCAGGACCGAGGAGCGTCTCCAGGAGCTGGCGGAGGCGCAGCGCAGGACCGAGATCCGGATCGGCGAGCTCTCCGAAGCCCAGCGGCGAACCGACGAGAAGCTCGCGAGCCTCGCTGCCCGCCTGGAGGAGCTGGCGCGTGTGGTCGCGGAACTGGTGGGCGCCATGGTGGTGGTGCAGCGGGATCTCGCCGAGGTGAAAGGTATCGTCCTCGAAGACCGGTACCGGAGGCATGCTGCTGCGTACTTCCGCCCTCTCCTCCGTCGGATCCGGGTGGTGCCGGACACCGAGCTGGCGGAGCTCGTCGAGGATGCCGAGGAGCGCGGTCTCATTTCCGAAGAGGAACTGCAGGAAGCTCTGGGAAGCGACCTCGTCGTGACGGGCCGCCGTCCCGAGGACCGGAAGGAAGCCGTGCTGGCGGCCGAAATTTCGTGGGTCGTGGATGGTCGGGACGTCGAACGTGCGGCTCGTCGTGCGGCAATTCTCGGCCGCGTGACGGGCAAGCCCTGGATCGCGGCCGTGGCAGGCCGCGCGATGTCGGATGTCGCGGCGGAGCGCGCTCGAGCCCTGGGCGTCCGGCCGCTCCTCGACGGAGTCTCCGCGGCCTGAGAACCCGAACCCGCGCAGCCCCGGGGCGGTCTGCGGCGCGCGGAACGGTGCACCGTGCCGTCCTCGTTTTCCGGACGGACGCGGCACGGTAGGCTTCGGTCGAGAGGCGACCGGGCGTCGCCGAAGACCGTAATCCTCTACCAGGTCACTCGTGCGATCCGTCCGCCCGGGACGAGAAGGAGACGCGGGCTCGCTTTCCACGCACTCTATTCCTAGAGTCGTGGCCATGCGAAGCGAGATCGGCGTCTATCTCCCGCAGCTCGGAACGACCTGGCAAGAGCTCCGGGCCAAAGTGGAGCTTTGCGACGAGCTCGGAATCCCGAGCGTCTGGTTCATGGACCACCTCTATCCGCCGGGGATGCCCCGCGTCCCCTCGTTCGAAGCCTGGACGACGGCATCCGCTCTCGCATCCGTGACCAGGCGAATCCGCCTCGGCCACCTCGTTCTCGCCAATCCCCTCCGTTCGCCCGCGCTGCTCGCCAAGATGGCGGTGACGCTCGACCACGCGAGCGGGGGGCGCCTGAATCTGGGGATCGGAAGCGGTTCGGTCGAGCAGGAACTTCGTGAATTCGGCTTCGCTGCGGACACCCCGAGGCGCCGGGCGGAACAGTTGGGCGAAGCGCTCGAAGTTCTGCGTCTCCTTTTTCACGAAGACTCCCCTTCGTTCGTCGGGCGCTACTACCGTCTCGAATGCGCCCCGAGCCTTCCGCGCCCGTTGCAGCGACCGCACCCGCCGATTTACGTGGGCGGCGCCGGAGAGCGGTGGACGCTGCCGCTGGTCGCGAAGTACGCCGACGCCTGGAATTGCCCGACCTACGCCCTCGCCGAAGCCCCGCGGAAAATCGAAGTGCTGCGCCGCGAGTGCCAGAAGGTGGGGCGCGACCCGTCGAGTCTCCGCCTCACCGAGGAAGCCGTCCTCGTCCTGGTGCCGACGAGAAGAGAAGTCGGCGCAGCGCTCGAGGTGGCGCGAAAGCGCTTCGGCGGCCCGGGCTGGGGACTCGAGGAAGGGGGATACGTCGGTACGCCCGACGACGTTCTCCGGCGCATCGAGGAGAGACAGAAGCTCGGGTTCACGGGATTTTTCTTTTTTCTCGCCGACCGGGGAAAGCGGGAAACGCTGGAGCTCTTCGCGAAAGAGGTCGTTCCCGCGGTGGGGGCCGGAGGAGAGAAGTAGACGGTGACAGCAGGAGAGAGAGGGTGGGGCAAAGCCGATCCTGGGAGCATGACGCATCGCTCGGGTCGACGAGCAGGGCGAGACCTCGAGCCGAGATATACTTCGCCCGGGGCGAAGGAATCGGAGCCGACTTTCTTCAGCTGCCGGCCCGGGAATCCCCTGTCTCCCGGGAAGGCGCGGTCAGCTTTTCGAGGAGAAAATCACGGGTTCGCTCGACCAGCCTTTGCGCTTCGGGCCCCGCGGCGACGCGGTCGAAACCGTGGAGACCTCCCTCGAGGAGGTGGAATTCGCAAGGCACTCCTGCCGAGCGGAGCCGCGCGACGAACTCTTCGGTGTGCCGGTGCGGTACCAGCAGGTCGCGCGTGCCCTGCAGGACGAGAATCGGCGGTGCGGCCGGGTGGATCTGCTCGATCGGCGAAGCCTCTCGCCAGAGCTCGGGGGCATTCTCGGGATCCACGCCGAGAAAATTCCGTACGACGGTCGTCTCGCGGCGTGCGCGCTCTTCGCTACGGTGAAGCCGGAGGAGGTCCGTCGGTGGATAGAGAGCGGCCACTGCCCGCAGTCGCCAGCTCTCCGACCGCATTCGGGGGCCCTCGAAGTCGGGCCTCGTCTGCGTGAGGGCGACAAGAAGCGCGAGATGTCCCCCGGCCGAGTCTCCCCAGAGGCCCAATCGCTCGGGGTCGCCCTGGAACTCCGAGGCGTGTTCCACGGTCCAGTCCATCGCGTCGAGACAGTCGACGAAGGGTTCGGGATAACGGGCTCGAGGCGCGAGCCGGTAGTCGATCGAGAAAACGACGAGACCTCCCGACGCGAGGTAGCCTGCCCATTTGGTGAGGCCCATCTGGAACCGGCCTCCCGTGGCCCATCCGCCTCCGTGGATCATCACGACGACGGGGAAGGGGCCGCCCTCGGCCGGCCAGTAGGCATCGAGCTCGAGGGGGCCGCTCTCGGTCTTCTTGTACACGATGCCGGTGCGCTTTCGGTAAAGGGAGCGGTCGAGCTCGAAGGGGAATCCGATCTGGCTCGGGTCGACGCCGTCCATCCAGTCGGGAAGTTCGATCGTACGGGTCATCGCAGCTCCTTTTCTCTTCGCGGCCGGCCTGCGCTCGCTCGTTTTTCGTGGAGGGTCGCCTTCGGTTCGCTTCTCGTGTAGCCTCGAAGTCGAGGAGGAAACAAGAGAAGTTGGTGCTTCGCCTGCCGGAAAGGTCGCCCCGGAACGCCGGCGAACCCGAAAAGACGCCTCGCCCGCACTGTGGCCTGTGGGCTCTCTCGGGTTCTTTCGCCCGAAATTCCGCCTGGCGGGGGTTTCTTTCCGGACTTCGCGTGATTTCCAGAGCCTTTCCTGCGGCCCTGTTCTCGGCATTCTTGTTCGCGGCCGTCTCCTCGGGTGCGAGCGACAAGCCCGACGGTGTTTCCCGCTACGAGTGCGCGAAGCGGTGCTCCGCGGGGCGCCAGGCGTGCTTTGCGGTGTCGCGGAAGGCTTTTCGGCAGAACCGTTCGGTCTGCCGGCCCTTGCGGGAACGGGTTCAGACGGCCTGTGCGGAAGGTGCGCGTCTGCGCGCGCCGGAGTGCCGGAGAGCCCGGCAGGCGCTCCGCCGTTGCCTGGGCGAGCAACGCAAGCAGTTCCGTCGTGACCTCCGCGGCTGTGTTCGGCAGGCCCGCCGCTGTTTCGTCGAAGAGTGCGGCTTCGGGCTCCCGCCCACGCCGACGCCTTCGGTTTCGCCGTAGCGTTGTCCTCCGTCGCGTCCGGCGGGGCGGGGGATGAACGTGTGATTCGCGTTTGCAACGGCGCGGCGTTTCATCGCTCACACGGACCGCCGGAGGGACGCGCTCCGTCGCGTCCCGGGGTGGGGGGACGTGGCGCGCACGAACACGGCCACGACAAAGCGTGGCCCTCCGATTCGCTGGGCGAAACGCCGCATCGCTCCGTCGCGTCCGGCGGGGCGGGGAAATCGACGCGGCCGTTCGTGTTCGACCATCGACATCCCCGGCATCCGCGACCACGGCCAGGCGGAGGGACGCGCTCCGTCGCGTCCGGGGGGCGTGGCGGGAAAAGGGCGGCCGTTCGCATCCGGCGGTCGACGTCACGCCGTCGGCGACCGAGGCCACGACAGAGCGTGGCCCTCCGATTACGCCCGCGGGGCGGATCACAACCCGCGGCCGCCGAGGGCCTGCTCGAAAAAGGTCTCGAGCTGTCGCACGGCCTCGGGCGGCTCGAAGATGCGCTCCACTCCTTGCGCCACCCGCTCGCAGATCTCGGATCGGAGCTCCGGGTCGGTGGCCACGCGCACGGCGGTCTCGACGTACTCCTCGGGGCTCCGGGCCGTGAGGCCCTCGACGCCCGCCTGCGCGTGGAGGGCGGAGGTATACCGAGCGCGAGGTTCCGCGCCTTCGAGGGTCACGACCGGAACCCGGGCCAGGTAAGCGTCGTAGGCGGTGTTCGCGCCGCCGAAGTACATCGTGTCGAGAACGACCGTGGCCGAGGCGAGAAGCCGGGTGTAGCGGTCCGGGGACTGACGGGGCACCAGGAAGAGGCGGTCGCGGTAAGGCCCGAGCGTTCGTTGCCAGCGCCGCTCGAGGAGTTCCCCGAAAAGCGGCGAGGTGTCGTGGACGAAGGCCACGATGCCCCCGGGGTCTCCCCGCAGAATTCCTTCGACGAGGAAGTCCATGTCCGGGTGGACTTTGCGCAGGTTCTGCGTGCAGAGGTAGAGCCGCCGTGCTTCGGGAAGACCGAAGCTTGCGAGAGGCGCCGGGCGCCAGGGCACGCCCGGGGGTTTTTGCATGAATGCCGGCAGGTGGGGGAGGCGCACGAGTCGCTCGCAGAAAAAGCGCTCCGTGCCCGGCGGAGCCAGAGGTTCGCTGGTCAAGTGATAATCGAGTTCCGGCGCGGCGCTCGTGACCGGCCATCCCCAGCCCGTGCACTGCACCGGCGCGATGCGACAGAAAGGCAGGAAGTAGTTCGTCGCATCGGTTCCGACCTCCCAGAAGTAGGCCAGGTCGAGCCTCGCGTCGCGCAGCACGGCGAGCGCATGGTCGAACCGCAGAGGCAGCGGCCAGGACTTCCGTCTCCGGATTGCGGAGCCCGCGTCTCACGACGCTTTCTCCCCCGTGAGGGCAAGCCACGACCACGCGGAACTTTTTCCGGTCGAGCCGATCCAGGATGCCTCCCATGCAGCGAAGGAAAACGCCCTCGTGCGTCGACGTCACGACGAAACCCACGCGCCACGGTGGACCCGAGGGGCGGTGGTCGGCGGGGTCGACCCCGGAGAAACTTGCCCGGAAGAGCTCGGCGTAGGCCTTTCGAAGCTCGACGTCGTCCCGTCCCAGATACGCCCACTGGAAGGGAATTTCCGCCCGCGAGGTCTGCACGTGCTCGAGCGGGAGCCTGAGCCCCCCGCGCCGCGCAAAAAGCTCGAGGACCGTCCGGACCCGTTCGTAGTACTGGTCGATGGCCCGCGAGCTTTCGAAAACGGGCGGGCAGAGGAGTTCCCGGCGGAGGGCAAGGAGGGGTTCGTCACGCAGGGTCAGGGCGCGGCCGAAGGCGTCGCGGGCCCCCGGGATGTCGCCGAGCGCTTCGAGGGAAATGCCACGGTTCAGGTGTGCGACGAAGAGCGTCGGGTCCACCTCGGCCGCCTTCTCGAAGTGGGCGAGGGCCTCCGCGTGCTTCTGCGCGAGGGAGAGGACGGCGCCGAGCACGTTCCAGGCGCGGGCGTTCGTCGGGGCTCGGCGGACGGCCTCGCGTGCCTCCTTCTCGGCTTCGGCCGCCCTGCCGAGCGATGCGAGCGCGGTGGCGAGCTCCGTTCGCGACTCGACGTCGTCGGGGCGGATCCGCAGCACGCGTTGCCAGTGATCGACCGCGGCGCGAAGATCCCCTGTTTCGTTCGCCGCCCGCGCGAGGTTCCCGTGCGCGCGCGCGCAAGCCGGGTCGATCTCCAGGGCGCGCTTCCAGCACCGCAGGGCTTCCTCCCGCCGTCCGAGCCGGTAGAGGACCGTGCCGAGGTTCACGTGGGAGTTCACGTGAAGAGGCTCGACACGGAGCCCTTCTTCGTAGAGGGCGGCCGCTTCCTCGTAGCGCTTCGCTCGCGCGAGCTCGTTGGCGCGCCGGTACTCGGGGGGCGCGGGCGCTCCGGCCTTTTCAGCCGCGCCCCCCGCGGCGAAAGGGGGCGACGTTCCTCCTGCTTGCGCCGCGGCGTCGTCGTCCGCGGTCCGCACGGGCTCGAATCGCGGCCCCGACTCTTCCTCGATCGTGATCAGGCGGTGGATCTCGTCCGTCTTGAAGCCGAGCGCCATGGGACAGCGGACTCCCGGCAGCACCGCCACGTCGTAGAGCTCGATGACCACCCCTTCGAGCTCGAGCCAGTGCGCCACGTTGCCCGTGCGGAGGTCGATCACCCAGAGGCCGCACCGTGCTTCGGTGTCTTTTTCTTTGAGCCGGTCGTCGAGGGCCAGCCCGGAAAACGTTCGCTCGCGCCTTTGCTTGGAAAGGCCGACGAGCGCCCAGTTCCCGTAGAAAGCAAGCCCTCGCAGGTAGCCGGGGCAGAACGCCACGGGCTCGAAACGTCCCGCCCGCCGATCCACGTAGCCGAGCTCTCCGGTGCCCGAGTTCAGGACCCAGAGCCGATCGCGGTAGACGCGGGGGGAATGAGGCATCGAGAGGCTCTCGAGAACGATCTCGTCGTCTTCCACGTCGATGACACAGCCCCCCGTGTGTCGCCGCTCGCGCCAGCCGGCCACGACGTCGGAGCGGCTCACGGTCGTCACGTAGGCGGGCCTGCCCTCGGCCATCGCAAGCCCGTTCAGGTGGCAGCGGTCCTCGGGCGCGAGGCGAGAGATGAACGGCGGCTTCCAGATGGGGCGAAAGCTGTAGCGGGAACTCGTCGTGGCCAGGCAACTGTAGAGCGTGTTGACGAACACGGGGCGACCTTCGCCGTCGACGGCCAGGTCGTGAACGTCGAGGTCCCCGGTGGTGTAGGCGACTCTCGGCACGTAGAGTCGGTCGTAACCCCGGTACTCTTCGCCCCGGGGGAGCGCGTTCTCGAAACGCCAGATCTGGTAGCGGGTGCTCATGTAGAGGTGGTCGTCCTGCGCGAAAAGGCCCATGGGCCGTTCGAAGTGCCTTTCGAAGACCGAAAGACGGCCGTTGGCTTTGAGGCCCACGAGAAAAAGCCGGTTCGTCTGGTAGGTCGTGAAGGCCAGGCTCAGTCGCGAATCGTGGAGCCACGAAAGGAAATGCCGCGACGTCGTGACGCGAAGGGGAGGTTCCTCGGCCATGGCAGGAAGCCTGGGGGCACGATTAGACCGTGAGCGAAGCCCTGGTCAAGGAAACGCAGCGACGCGCTCCGTCGCGTCCGGGGGGTGGGGATGGCGACGTGGCCGTTCGCGTTCGAGACGGCGGCTCGGAAGAACGCGGGCAACCACGATCACCACCGGTGCCATTCGCGAACACGGCCACGACAGAGCGTGGCCCTCCGACCGCACGTTCGAAACGTCGCGTGGAGGTCGGCACGTACCGGGCACATCCGCCGGAGCGACGCGCTCCGTCGCGTCCGGGGGTGGGGATCGACGTGATCGTTCGCCTTCGAGATACCGGCTCGCAATAACGTCGACGACCACGATCACCGCCGGTGTTCTCCGCGACCATGGCCACGACAGAGCGTGGAGCGTGTGAAAAAATTCCGCCCGCGCCATCGCAGGCTCTGATTTCATTGAATTTTTTCGGGCGAAATTCGGGCGACCGGGGATTTTTTCGCGATCCCGTGGCCCTCCGACGACCGCTTCGACGCGGAGGGACGCGCTCCGTCGCGTCCGGGGGGCGGGGACGAGCGCGGCCGCCGCATGCACGTCTCAGGGCTCTTCACGGCCCGGAAGGTCCGCACGGTGTTCTTCGGATTCGCCTCGTTTCGTATCACGTGGCTATCGTCGAAGGTCCGACCGAACAGATCATGCGCAGGGGAAAAATCCTCGAAGCACGCGCCGGGGCTCTCTCTCACGCGCCCGGACACCACCTCGGGGGCTCGGGAGTCGCGCACGGGTAGAAGCCACCCGGGGGCGGGCGAAGTTCGACCGCGCGGCGCCAGAAGGACTCGCCGAGCCAGATCGAGATCCCTTCGGCCGCCACGGCGACGGAAACCGCCCCGGTCACGAGCCGCGGCAGGCGGGCGAGCCCGCTCGAGGCAACGAAAAGGAGCGGGACGTGGACCATCATCTGCCGGTGGCTCACGCCTCCGCCGGGACCGACGAGGTCCGGCGCGAGCCCCAGAAAAGCGGCCGGAAGGTAGCGCCAACCCCCGAAAAGCGCCCCGCCTGCAACCGCGGCCCAGGCCGTACGGGGGATCGTCTGCGCACCCGGGTAGGAAAAGGCCCCCCAGCTTCCGGGCACGGGCGTCTTGAAGAGAGATCCGAAACTCGCCCGGACCTTGCCGAGCGTGAGCGGCGTCCAGAGGTCCGTCTTTCCCGGAAGCGCCCGGAGCGGAGGTGCCTGGTTCGTCCGTCGCGCCACGGCCCACATCGGCGCCCACGCGAGCGCGAAAACCAGATACACGACGAGCGCCCGCAGGGGCCTCTTCCAGAGCCAGAGAGCCGGATACAGGACGACCACGCGGGCGGCCACGTAGGTGTATTGCAGCGCTCCCGTCAAAAGGCCCGCGAGCGGGGCGAACCAGAGGCGGCCTCGACGGAGTCGGTCGAGCGCCGCGAGGAGCGCCACCTGTTGGGCGAGGATTTCGGTTCCCATCGCATGACGAGAAAGCCAGAGAACGGGAGGAGTGAAGAGAAAAGCGAGCGCAAGCGGCACGCCCCGCCGGGGTGCCGAGGCTCCGACCGCGAGGACCAGAACCGCGTACCAGAAGAGGCCTACCACGCGCTCGCCGAGGTACGTTCCCGTGGCACGGTTGAAAAGGTACCAGGGAAGCGCGTTCCAACCTGCGCCGGCGATCGTTCTTTGCTCGAGCCAGAGCCAGAGCCACGGGGGGCGGTCCTGTGCCATCACACCCATCGTGACGGGAACGTCCGGGTAGACGAAGGGCGGAGTATCCGTGAAGCGCTGGAGGAGAACGACGAGGCCCGCGACGAGAGCGACTCCCGTCCATCCGATCCGCCACGGGTCCGGCGAGCGGGCCAGGGCCAGAAGGGGCCAGAGGGCAAACGGCACGTACAGGAGGAGACCCACGATCACGCACGGGTCGGCGAGCTGTTCGACGAGCGGCGTGACCGTCATTCACCGACCTGGATCGCGCTCGACAAGGAAGTTCTTACCATGGACGACCACGGCTACCGGGAGGGACGCGCTCCGTCTCCTCCGGTGTGGCGGAAGAACGACGACCGTTCGCATCCAGGGATCGACGTGGCGCCGTCGATGTGATTCGGAGGGACGCGCTCCGTCGCGTCCCGGGGGCGGGGCGGGGAACCATGGCATGTCCGATCACGGTTGGTGTCATGAATGGATGCGGACCCGACAGAGCGGGTCCCTCCGATTTGGACGTTCGGGCACGGCGTCCTCACGCGTTGGACGCCCGCATCCATACAACGACCCGGGTCGCGGCAAAAGCCAGAGCCAACAACGCCACGGTGAGCTGCGCGGGAGGCAGGTCGTACGAGTTCGCGAGCACGAATCCCGAAAGGCCGGCGGCGAAAAAGATCGGCGGGGCCGACCAGAGCATGCCCCGAGCGGTCCGGGAGAGGTTGCGGGCCACGAGAGCCGGCAGGACGAGGCAGCCGAAGGCGTAGGTCATTCCTGCGATCCGGATCGAGAATCCGATCGTCGTCCCGAGCCACACCGCAAGAAGCGTCTCCCAGAGACCCACGCGCAGCCCCACCGCCGCCGCCATTTCGCGGTCGAGGAGAAGCAGCAGAAGCCTCCTCCCTCCGAATGCCACGAGTCCGACCGTGACCGCGAACATGGCCCCGAGAACGAAGACGTCCGTCCGTCCGGCGCCGATGATGCTGCTCGAGACGAGCCGGTGGACTTCTTCGAGCCCGTGGGGGCTCCGCGCGAGGACGAGGACGGAAAAACTCGCGGCAAAAAGGAAGACCCAACCCGTCATCGCCTCGTCCTGTCTTTCCGCCCCGCCGCCCGTTCGCCCGACGAGGAGCGCGGCAAGGACGGCGAAAACGCCACCGACGACCGCGACGAACGATTCGGATTCGGCGGCCGCCCAGAGACTCGAAAGCCAGAGCCCGAGCGCGATGCCCAGCATCGACGCCTGCGAGACCGCCGCGCCGATGAAGATCTGGTTGCGGCCGACGACGAGCACGCCGACGAGCGAGAGCACGCCGCCGATGAGCCAGCCGGCGAGGTAACTGTAGCGGAAAAGGTGCCAGGAACGGAGAAATTCCTCGATCATCGTGGCCTCGCGTTCTCCCGACGCACGCGAACGGCCGCCGTCCCGTTCGCGTCGTACTCGATCTCGACGTCCACGCCGTAAGCCCGCGAGAGGTGATCGTGGGTCAGGACCTCGCGGGCCGGGCCTGCCACCACGCCGCCAGCGAAAAAGAGGGCCACGTGGGTCGCGAAGCGGGCGGCAATGTCGACGTCGTGGGTGACGACGAGAAGCGTGTAGCCCCGCCGGTGGAGCCCGGAGAGAAAAAGCAGCAAGCTCTCCTCCGCCGGGAGGTCCAGGCCGGCCGTGGGCTCGTCGAGCAGGACGAGTTCGGGATTTCGCACGAGCGCCCGCGCGAGAAGCGTCCGCTGGCGCTGGCCGCCCGAGAGCGTCCAGAAGCTCTTTTTCGCCAGCTCGTCGAGCCCGGTGGTACGAAGAGCCCGGGAAATCCTGGCCGCTTCCTCGGTTTTCGCGAGGCGCACCCCCGCGAGCCCCGTACCGACGAACTCCTCGACCGTCGTGGGAAGATTCGGGTTGGGCTCGGCCCTCTGGGGAACGAAGCCGATACGGTCGACTCGGGCGTGCTCGGGGTGACGCCAGAGTGTCCCGGCCATCGGCGGGACGAGCCCGAGCACGGCCCGGAGGAACGTGGTTTTGCCGACGCCATTCGGACCGAGGAGAAACCAGAACTCTCCTCTGCGCACCTCGAGCTCCACGTCGCGGAGGACCGGAACGCCGCCGTAACCCAGAGAAAGGTCGCGGGCACGCAGCAACGCCTCGGATACGGCGGGACCCATCGTCTAGTCCGCTCCTTCGATCGCCGCCGCGAGCTTCCGCACGTTGTAGTCGACGAAGGCCAGATACGTCTCCGTGCCGGGTCGCGAGCCCACGGCGTGGGCCATGGGCACGATGCGCGCGCCGGTCTCCCTGGCCAGGAACGCGGCGTGGCGCGGGTCGTAGTACACGGCGGCGAGCACGAGGTTCACCCGCTCCGCCCGCATTCGCTCGACGAGCCAGGCCAGGTGTTTCGTCGTGGGCGCGATCCCGGGCTTGGGTTCCATGAAACCCACGAGAACGAGGCCGAACCGCCGCGCGAAATAGGGCCAGAGGTTGTGGTCCGCCACGGCCTTCGTTCCGTAGTGGGGCGCGAGGGTGCCGAGCCAGCCGCCGAGGAGTTCTTCCTCCCCCTGCTCGCGGAGAAAGCTTGCGAGCTTTCCGTATTCGTGGAGGCGTGCGAGTTTCTCGAAGTCGTACTTCGCCGCGAGCGTCTGCCCGACGAGTGCCGCGCCCACGCGTCTCCGGAAGTCCTCGGTGCGCTCGGCGAAGAGCCTCGCCTTTTCGGGTTGCAGAACACTCAGGCGGTCGCGCAAAAGCTCGGCTACGCGGAGCCCGTTCAGGGGGTCCGTCAGGTAGTGCGGATTGCCGCGGACGTGGATGTCGCCGAGTGCACGCGTGACCTCGCCCGCGGGTACTTCCAGGGGACGGATCACCGTCGAAGCGTCGATGTAGCCCGGCTGGCCGGGCAGGATTTTGGGGTTCCGGGCGTTCCGCAAGAGCGCCGGAACCCATCCCAGCTCCAGGTCCATGCCGACCTGCACGAAGACGGCGGCCCGGTGGAGTTCTTTGACGAAGCTCGGTTTCGCCTCGACGAAGTGCGGGTCTTCGGTCGGCTTGGCGAACACGACGACTTCGACGTCTTCCCCACCGACCTCGCGAGCCAGGGCTCCCAGGTCCGACGTCGTCGCGCAAACACGCAACGGTGCCGCGGCGGCGCCGTAAGCGAAACCGGAGGCGAAAAGAAAACACGCCGCAACGACGAACGAGAAAGGCCGCCCGAAGCGCGTGTGCTTACCAGTGTGTGTCATGGTTCTCTCCTTCTCACCCGGAAAGGCGACGGGCCGCCGACCGGTCAGTACGCGTGCGCCGGGTGGGCGCCGTAGAGGAACTCGGCGCCGACCCAGACCGAGTGGGCGTCGTTTCCTTCGAGATGGGAGGCCCGGTCGAAGTTGTACTGCAGCCGAAAGCGGGAGTACTCGGTCGGTTGCCAGACGAGCAGCGGGGAGACCCGGTGGCGCGTGTCGCGGAAGGGGTCTTCCGAACGCTCGAGTCCGCCGGAACGGTGGCCGCGGGCGAACTCGTACCGAAGCCCCGCCGCCCAGCGGGGGCGAAAACCCCACAGCGCCTGCGCGTAGAGGCCCCAGTCGCGGAGAATCACAGGCGGCAGCGCGGCGTCGCTTTCCGGTTCCTGGAATTCCCCGGAGGAAAGGGAGGCAAGCGCCGCGTGGTTTTCCTCCTCGCCGCTCGGAAGTCCGTCGTCCCCGGCGAACTCGTCGGCTTCGTAGTCGCGCTTGAGAACTTCGGCCTGAAGGAGAACGAAGGGCCATCCCCGGAAGTTCTTCACGGGTCGCCAGGTGCTTTTCAGGTCGGCCCCGTAGATCCAGGTCCGCCCCTCGGGTCCCGTGGCGTTCGGCCCGGCAAGCCCCGAGACGCCGATTTTCACCGTCCACTCCGGTGACGGGTCCCAGGAGTTCACCCACCGGGCCAGGTAGAGAAGGTCGCCCAGGTTCTCGACCGAACGGTCCGTAAAAGGCCTCCCCCCGACCGGCCTTTCCTCGAATACTTCCTCGCTCGCGAGAAAGCTCACCATGGTTTCGCCCGAAGCGTTCTGTGCGCCCAGGTGCACTTCGGAAAACCAGGGCAGCGGCGCGAGCCAGCCGAGGCGTGCTCCGGGGCCACGCAGCCCGTCGGGGCCGAAAAGGCGGTTCAGGATGACGGGTTGGTCCATCCAGTCCCAGGCGTGCGGGTGGACGGGATTCATGGCCCCGAACTCCGTGAAGAACTGTCCGCCTTCGAGCTGGAGGCCCCAGGGGAGGCTCTGCGTCGTGAAAAACGCCTCTTCCAGCTCGAAGATCGACTCCCCCTCGAGCGGGTCGAGGAAGTAGATGAGGTGGGCTTCCCCCGTGAGATAAGGGTCGACGGCGCCGATGAACGAGAGCTCCACCTGCTGGAGCGTGAAGCCTCGCTTGCGCGGGTCGTGATCCCCGCCCTGGAGGTTCTGGAGCTCTCCGTCGCTCGCACTGGACCCGCCGGCCGCGGCGAGGACGTCGAGGGAAATGTCGACCAGGCGAAGCCTTGCGCTACCGGTCTGTGCCGTCCAGAGGCCCGCCGGCGCTCGCGGGGCTTCTTCGGGAAGCTCTTCGAGCGCCTTGTCGAGGGCCGAAGGTCCCTTTTGTTCCGCTGCAAGGCGGAGAGAGGCCGGTGCCCGCTCCCGCAGCCGGCCCGGCTTGGCCGCCCAAGGGAGTTCCGTGCCGGGACCCGAGGCAAGGGCTCGCGGGTCCGTGACGAGACAGGCCGCGCACAGCACGGCAAAACACGACATTCGCATGATTCCTCCTCGCGTGGATTTCTCGGGGCTGCACGGGGCGATCGAAGCCCCGCGGACACTCAGAGGGCCGGAGGAGCGCGAGGAGCGGAGGCGCGAGGGAAGCGCGCGGGCGGCGAGCAAAGGACGGCCAGCGGGGCGTTCGGACCGCAGCCGAGAGGCTTGAGCGTCGGAGTCGAGGAGAGGGCGAGCCAGCGCGTCTGCTGGACGGCGCGGCAGAGTGGGCATTTCGCGGCGTCGTGGGAGGCAGTTTCCGAGGAGGTCCTGTCGGCTCCCGCCCTTGCCGAGAGGGTCTCGACACACCCGGAGAAACTCGACCCCGCCGATTCTTTTCCGTGGAGGACCGGCAACGCCCAGGAGAAGACCAGAAGGGCGGCGGAGAGCAGGGACACGCTTCTTCTCGCTGCCCGCTTCCGGTTGGCGACCATCGTGGCACGTAGCCTGACAACGTCCCGAGAAGACGTCAAGCGAAGGAACACTGTACGGAAGGCGGGGTTGTCACTAAGATCCGGGTCCTATGTTTCCCTGGTTCGCACCGGGCTGTCTCGCTCTCGCTCTGCTCGCCCTTTTCTTCTTCCTCTTTCCCTTCTTTTTCGTCGACGCGATGCTCTCGGCCCTCGCGAAGCTCGGGATGAGCCCCGAGGTGTCTCTTCTCGTCCTTCTCGGGATATTCGTCGGCGGGCTCGTCGACATTCCAGTGAGACGGATCCCCCGCGACGAGTGGGTCGAGGTCGTTCCGGTCTCCCTCTTCGGCCTGCACCGCGTCTGGCCGAGGCTCGTCCGCCGGCGGACCTACACGGTGCTGGCCGTCAACGTGGGGGGCTGTGTCGTGCCGTCGCTCGTGGCCCTCTACGAGACCTTCCGGATGCTCGCTCTCGGACCGCGCGCGTTCGCGGCGCTGCTCGTGGCCGTGGCGCTGAACGTCTGGGCCTGCCACCGCGTGGCGCGTCCGGTGCCGAACCTGGGTGTTCTCATGCCGCCCTTCGTTCCGGCCGTTCTCGCGGCGGGCTCGGGACTCCTTCTCTACCGGGAATACGCCCCCTCGATCGCGTTCGCGGCAGGCGTGTTCGGCCCTCTCGTCGGTGCCGATCTTCTCAACCTCCGCGAGGTCGTGCGCACGGCCCGTGGAGGGGCGAGCATCGGCGGGGCGGGGACGTTCGACGGGATCGTGCTCTCGGGCCTGGTCGCGACGCTGCTCGCCTGAAGATTTCCTTCCGCGCGGGGGTTTTTCTATAGTGCGGTCCGGAGGCGCTCCCGATGGACTACTACACCGAGGAACAGAAGGCTTTTCAGCGAACGATCCGGGAATTTTTCGAAAAGGAAGTGAATCCCCACGTCGACGAGTGGGAGCGGGCCCGCACGTTTCCCGCCCACGAGATTTTCCGCCGCTGCGGCGAGCTCGGGATGCTCGGGATCTCTTACGACCCGAAGTACGGCGGCTCGGGCCTCGACTACTGGTGGACGGCGGCTTACTGCGAAGCGATGGCGTCGTCGTGTCTCTGCAACGGCATCCCCATGGCCATCATGGTCCAGACGGACATGTGCACGCCGGCCCTCCACGACTTCGGAAGCGAAGAGCTCAAGCAGCGCTGGCTCGTGCCCTCCATCCGCGGCGAGGCGGTCGGAGCCATCGGGGTGACGGAGCCCGGAGCCGGGTCGGACGTGGCGGCGATCCGGACGACGGCGCGGCGCGACGGCGACTTCTACGTCGTCAACGGGCGGAAGACTTTCATCACGAACGGCGCCCAGGCCGACTACGTGACGACGCTCGTCAAGACGGACCCCGAGGCGGGCTACCGGGGTTTCACGCTGCTCGTCGTCCCCACCGATACGCCGGGGTTCCACGTCGCCAGAAAAATCGAGAAGGTGGGAAACCACTGCTCGGACACCGCCGAGCTCGTCTTCGAGGACGTGCGCGTTC
The DNA here is from genome assembly GCA_026004195.1 of Candidatus Binatia bacterium. Classification (NCBI taxonomy): domain Bacteria; phylum Candidatus Binatota; class Binatia (SeqCode); species Binatia bacterium. The sequence goes on along the minus strand of BPIQ01000002.1, from coordinate 438,013 downwards.
CCGTGGCGAACCGGATCGGTGAAGAGGGAATGGGCTTTATCTACCAGATGAAGCAGTTCCAGAGGGAGCGACTCGTGGCTGCGCTGAGCGCCGTGGCGAGCGCCCAGGCGGCGCTCGACCGGACCGTGGAGTACGCGAAGCAGCGCGTCCTTTTCGGTTCGCCCCTCGCGAGCAAGCAGTACGTCCAGTTCAAACTCGCCGAGCTCCAGACCGAGATCGAGATGGCGCGCCAGCTCAACTACCACTGCGTGCGGATGGTGGTGGCAGGCCTCGACAGCACCCGGGAGACTTCCATGGCCAAGCTCGTCGCCGGCCGGCTCGTCCGCAAAGTGGCGGACTGGTGCCTTCAGTTCCACGGCGGCTACGGCTACACGGACGAGTTCCCGATCTCCCGCTTCTGGCGAGACTCGCGCCTTCTTTCCATCGGAGGCGGGGCCGACGAGGTCATGCTGCAGGTGATCGCGAAAATCGAGGGCTACGGGAGCCCGTCGTCCTGAGGGCCGGGGCGTGGAAAGGCAAGCGCGACGCGTTTTCGTTCCCGACCTGCTCGAGGGGCAGGTCGCCCTGGTGACGGGAGGCGGGACCGGTCTCGGGCGGGTGATCGCGGAGAAGCTGGCGGAAGCGGGGGCGGACCTCCTCCTCGCGGCCCGGCGGGTGGAAGTGCTCGAGGCGGCCGCGAAAGAGATCCGGACGTCCACCGGGCGCCGCGTCGAGGTGGCCTACGTCAACATCCGCGACCGGTCGGCCGTCGAAAACCTCCTGGAGAAGGCGCGCGAGCTTTTCCCCGCGATCCACATGCTCGTCAACAACGCGGGAGGTCAGTACCCGCAGCGCGCGCGCGACTTCACGCCCAAGGGCTGGAATGCCGTCGTCGAGACGAACCTCACGGGCACCTGGAACATGACGCAGGTCTTCGGCCGCTGGATGCTCGAGGGGGAGGGCGGGAGCATCACGAACGTGATTGCCGTCGTCGGGCGGGGGTTTCCCGGCATCGCCCACAGTGCGGCGGCACGTGCGGGGGTGCTCGAGCTTTCGCGGACGCTCGCCTACGAGTGGGGACCGAAGGTGCGGGTCAACTGCGTGGCACCGGGGCCCATCGAAACCGAAGCGTTCCGGGAAACGTACGACCCCCGGATCACGCGCCTTTTCGAGGGCATGCCGATCCCGCGCTTCGGGACGCGCGAGGAGGTGGCCAACGCCGTCGTCTTTCTCGCTTCGCCGGCTGCGAGCTACATCACCGGCGAAGTCCTCTACGTGGCCGGGGGCCAGCAGATCTACGGGCGGAACCAGGCCCTTTTCGACGACCAGTTCGAACCGAAGAAGTTCTCGGCGAAAGACCCGGGGGCGGACTCCGAATGACGGATCCCCTGCTTCTGGGTGCGGCGACGCTCGGGGTCGTGCACACGCTCCTGGGTCCCGACCACTACCTTCCGTTCGTCGTCCTCGCGCGCACGCGATCCTGGTCGTGGTCGCGAACGGCGCTTCTCGTTCTCGGATGCGGAGCGGCTCACGTGCTGGCCTCGGTGCTCCTGGGCGTCGGCGCCGTCCTTCTGGGATCTCTCGTCTTCCGCATCGAGGAGATCCAGGCTCTTCGCGGAGCCGTGGCCTCGTGGCTGCTCGTGGGTTTCGGGGCCGCGTACGCGAGCTGGGGGCTCCGGAACGCGATCCGCAAGAGGCCCCACTCGCACCTGCACGTGCACTCCGACGGGACGGTGCACGCCCACGAGCACACGCACCTGCGGGAGCACGCGCACGTCCACGGCAAGGGGAGGTTCGTGCCCTGGGTTCTCTTGACGGTGTTCGTCGTGGGACCTTGCGAGCCGCTCGTTCCCCTTCTCGTCTATCCCGTGGCTTCCGGCGCCGCGGCGGAGGCGCTTGCCGTAACGGTCGTCTTCGCCGTCTCGACGCTCGGCACGATGCTCGCGGCGACCAGCCTCGCGCTCGTTTTCTCCCGCGGGTTGCGGGCGTCGGCGGTCGAGCGTTACGGCGACTTCGTCGCGGGGCTCGTCGTGCTCGGCTGCGGCCTGGCCATGCGCTTCGGGGCCTGAGGCACCGGCTCTCCGAAGGTTTTGCGCCACGCCAGGTAAAGCCGCCAGTCCCGCTCGAGCTGCGGGCCTTCCAGCGATTCGTGGACGGGAAGGCCCGCTTCGAGGCCCAGGCGATGTCCCCCGAGAAAGCCGCGAGCCCTCGAGAGCTGGAAGCCGAAGAGCAGGTCCACACGCTCGCCGCCCATTCGGTCCGGGTCCGCGGCCGGCAGCGAGGCCGGGTCGAGGTCGGCGTCCCTTCCTCGGATGTTCGGCCGGATCTCGGCCGAAAAACGGAGCGACGTGGAAAGCCAGGGGGTCCACTTCCGGGCGGCCCAACCGGAAACTTCGAGGGTGTCGCCCAGGTCGTAGCCGGCGCTGTTCTTCCCGAGGCGGAGTGTTCCGGCGGGATAGAGCCCCCAGGACCAGGGCCCCTGCATTCCCAGGTAGACGACGGCCGGACGGAGGTCGAAGGTGCCCGAGCCGAGCTGCAAGGGGTAAGGGAGCTTCCTTCGGGCGCCGTCGATCCAGCGGTCCTTCTCGTCGATCGATCCTGTCGGAAGCCCGAGCCCCGCTTCCAGGTGGAGTTCGTGGGGTCCGTTCTCGTAGAGAAAACGCGAGAGCCCCGTGTGCCAGTCCCCCGCTCCCTCCGAGTCGAGCCGCACCTTTCGTCCTTCCCGCGTCCGCACCTCCATCGACCGGAGCGCGAAGGAGAAAAGCGAAAAGACGGTCCAACGGTCCCCGAGCGCGTAACGCGCTCGCAGCACGTGTGTCTCCGCGTCCATCTCCGTCATCACCGCCGGGAAGTCGGCGAGGACCTGCGCGGGCACGAGGTCTTTTTCGCCGTCGCGAAGGCCGCCGAACGAAAGACGCTCGTAGCGGTACTCGAGAGACCACCGGCCGGCCGGGTAGGAGTAGCTGGCCCCCACTCCTGCCGGGAGCTCGGAGTCCGGCCGCCCTGCTTCCCAGGCGGGGCGGGCGGATCCCGCATTCCCGAAGAGACTCAGAAGGGCGACCGCCAGGACCGGAAACCGTCGCACGCGCGCGAGCTAGCAAGCTCGTCCCTGCCGGGCAAGGCCCGTTGACGGGAAAAGCGAGCGGCTGCTACGGAAGGTCTCGGTTATGCGCCACCACGAGTTCGAAATGGAAATGCCGTTCTCGGCCGCGCGAATCTGGGCCCTTTTCCAGAGCTACCACCTCTGGAAGGAGTTCGCCCCTTCCGTTCTCGACGTGGAGATCGTCTGGCCGGGCGACGAAAACGGAAACGGTCTCTTGCGCAAGGTCGTCTACCCGTTGCCGTTCGGGCTCCGCGGCGAGTCGTACGAGCTCGTGAAAAACGTTCGCCCGAACCGAGGGTACGACTACGTCATGCTGCGGACGGGGCTCAGCGGGTCCGTGGAGCTGGAACCCATCGGGCCGAACCGGACGCGACTCCGCTTCCGGGAGTCTTTCCATATACGAAATCCTCTTCTGAGGGTGTTCGAAGGCCCGATCTACCGCTTCATCAACAAGAAAAACGAAGAGTCGCAGAAAGGAGCCGCGGCCTGGCTCGCGGCCCATCCCGAATTCCGGCCCGATCTTGCCGACCCCGAGTGAGTCAGTTCCGGCGCACGTCGTCGACGAAGTTGTCGCGGACGCTGTCCGGAGGGGCGCCGTCCTCGGCGGCCTGATCGAGGATGGAAAGGGCTACGCTCGTGCCCCGATCGGTGCGGTTTTCCCGCGATTCCACGTCCCGCAAGACGCACTGCCGCACGCTGCCGCCACCGACGACGCGCCCTCCGACGAGCAGGAGCTCCGGCCCCGCCGACACGAGCTCGCTCCGCCGGATTCGGACTTTCGTGTGGGTGCAGTCGGCCACGTCGTCGTCCGTGTCCACGGCGAGCCCGCCGTGGAGCATCACCGGAGTCTCGCCTTCGACCACGCCGTCGCGAAACTCGACGTCGAGGAGGTCGTTGCCGCGAAGCTGGCCCGCACGGCCACGGCCCGGGAAGTCGAGCGTTCCGCCGAGGACGCCCGCTCCGGGCTCGAGACCCCGGGAGAAACAAGCGGTCGCGAGAAGCCCCGTCGCCGACGATTCGACTCGCTCGCCTTCGAGGCGGACACGCCGCACGAGGTTCTCGCGGACGAGGGCCGCGGCTTCGCTCGAGCGCGCCGCCGTCACGAGCACTCCGGTGCCGGTGCTTCGCCAGGCGTTCCCGCGGAGATCGACGTTCTCGAGAACGTTCTCGGTCAGGTCGCACCCTTCGCCGCACCGGTCGGCGTCCGCCGCGGCGAACAAGGCCCCGGTCTCATAGCCCTCGACGACGTTTTCCTCGACCAGGATCTCGCGGAAGAGGTCCTCCTCGGAAGCGCCCCGGCTCACGACGCGCGTCGTGACAAAAGCCATCGCCACGTTCTCCCGTCCGGGGTCCGCGCTCCCGTCGAAGGCGTTGTCGCGGACGAGCACCTGCTCGGTCGAATTCGCTGCCGCGACGCCGCCGTCGAGAAGGATCGAGGCTCCCCCGCGGATCCCCGCGTCGAGCGTGGCGAGAAACTCGTTCGACCGAACGGTGACGGCCACGAGGCGGTTGTCGGAAGCTTGCCCGCCGGCCGCTGCCTGGGCCGCGGCGACGACGACGCCCCGGAGCACGTCCTCGAAGCGGTTCTCGGAAATGTCGACCCCCTCGAGGACGTTGAAGCGCGCCGCACCGCCCGCGCCGACGCTGCTGCCGGCGACGGCGAGGATGCCCGTCGACACCCGCGAGAGGACGTTGCCCGTGATGCGGACATCGGCAAGCCGGAAGTCGCTTCGGTTCGGTCCCGCGACGACCAGGATGCCCGAGGCGGAGGTGTTCCGTCCCGGCCCGCGGACGACGTTGTCCGCGATCTCGACGTTCTGCCTCTGTCGCGCTCCCCGCACCAGGATCGCGGGTCCCGGGAAGTTCTCGACGACGAGGCCCCGCACCGTGATGTCGCTCGCGTCCACGACCAGGAGCGGAGCCGCGTCCGTCGTTCCGAAAAACGTGTCGGTGAAGAGCGGCCAGGGGTCGCCGCCCCGCTGCGGTATCCCGTCCATGAGCCTCGCGTCGAGCACGGTCCCGTTTCCCACGATGGAGTCGCCGGGGTCGTCGAGACGGGGAAGGAGGGAGCCCGAAGGTTCGTCGGTCCTGCGGAGTTGCACGGACCTGAGGCCTGCCTGAAAACGGATGACGTCGCGCTTCCCCCGACCCGGCGTTCCCCGAATCTGTTCGCGTTCGGGCAACGTGAGGTCGGCGAGAATGCGGCGCCCGGTGGCGAGCTCGATGGCTTCGGAGAGGCTCAGAAGCCCGTCCGCGGAAGCACCCCGAAAGTCGGGGTCGTTCACGGTGATGGTCGACTCCGCGCTCCCGCCACCTCCTCCGCCGCAGGAGCAGAGAACGAGGAAAAGCAGCAAGCCCCGAACCCTTCGCCCTGAACCCCTTCCTTCCGCCTTGCCTGCCATCTCGACTCCTCCGCCCGAACCGCCCCGGGGGCGACCCCTCCCCTCTAGCAGGAAACGGCGCTCGGCGGAAATCCCCGGGCGACGCGGACGCGGTCGGAGGGCCGCGCTCCGTCGCGTCCGGGGGGCGGGGGAACGAACGTGTCGGTTCGCATCGGCAGGTCGACGTTGCGCCGTCGAGGAACACGGCCACCCGGAGGGACGCGCTCCGTCGCGTCCGGGGGGCGGAGGCCGGTCGGACGTCGCTCGATGATCGCCGGTATGATTCACGCACACGGCCACGACAGAGCGTGGCCCTCCGATTCCCCCGCGCGAAACGGAGGCCGCGTACGGGCGTTTTCCGCCGCGTCGGCGACGAACGACCTTGCCAGGCGCGAACGCGTTCCACCCGGAGGGACGCGCTCCGTCGCGTCCGGGGGGCGGAGGCCGGTCGGACGTCGCCGATGATCGCCGGTATGATTCACGCACACGGCCACGACAGAGCGTGGCCCTCCGATTCCCCCGCGCGAAACGGAGGCCGCGTACGGGCGTTTTCCGCCGCGTCGGCGACGAACGACCTTGCCAGGCGCGAACGCCTCCCACCCGGAGGGACGCGCTCCGTCGCGTCCGGGGGGCTTCGTGCGCCTCGGTCGCTCTCTCTCAACGAGAGGTGCAGATCGCGGTATAAGAGAGGAAGTCGTGAACACACGAGAGCGAGGCTAGCTTCCATGCCCTGGAGTTTTCGTCCGAGATCGAAACGAAAGCGTCCCGTCGACGTAGAAAGCGTCATCCGCGAGGCGCGCCGGGCGCGGCAGGAAAGCTACAGGGAACGGTCGCTCGCCATCCACGGGTGGATTTGCGCCAAGTGCGGCCGGGAGTTCGACGCCACGAACGTCCACCTGCTCACCGTCCACCACAGGGACGGAAACCACAACAACAACCCGCCGGACGGGAGCAACTGGGAGAACCTCTGCGTCTACTGCCACGAGGACGAGCACAGCCGCGGCCTGCTCGCCGACTATCTCGAGGGGGACGATTGAGGGGACGCAGAACCTCACGGGCCGCCCCTGGCGGCGCAGGTGCGGACCGGGGGGCGACCTGCGTGTGCTCGTCGTAAGCGACGGTCCCTCTCGGCGTACCGCGGGACCGGAGGTGAGCCCGACCGGTGCCCGTCCCGGGTTGTCGAGTGCCGCCTTGTCCCTCTATTCCCGGTGCGGACCGGCGGCCAGGTGTGGCCCCGAAGCGACGAGCCGCCTCTTGTGCGCATCCACCCTGGCTCCGAAGCCGTCCAGTGTCCGCGCTCCCAGGAGCGTCAAGTCTCCGGGCTCGGCGAAAACGACTTCGTCCACGGTCTCGAACCCGGCCGCCCGAATGATCGCATAGCCCACGGGACGGGTCACCACTTGCCCGTTGGCGAGAACGAAAGCCTGGTCTTTTTTCGCCACGGGGATGCCGATACGCGCGAGTGCCTCGGCTGGAATCCACGTAAATTCCGACCCGGAGTCGACCAGCGCCGCCGGAATCCGGACGGTCCGGCGCGGTTGCCGGGGATTGACGATCTCACAGGCGACGCGAAAAACCCCCATCGTTCGACTCCTTAACGCGGGCCGCGTCTTTCGGGCAAATCGAAGTCCGACGAACACGTGCTTTCGTATCCCGGCATTCGGGACCTGCCCGTAGCCCGCCGGGATGTTGACACCGCTCTCGACACCGGAGCGGGTGTTCCCCCGTCACACGCAAAAAGGTGCTCGTCGCGACCAGCCCGCTAGAAGTACTCGCTTTCGTCGAGTCCGCGGTGCCGGCAGTAAGCTCTCAGGTCGGCTTCGGCACCGGCGAAGACGAGCCCGAGGACCAGAGCGTCGTCGACGAAGCCCGAGAAGGGCACGAAGTCGGGGATGAAGTCGGCTGGAAGGAGAAAGTAGGCGAGAGCCAGACCGAGAGCGCTCGCCGTAGCCCAGGGGAGCTTTCGGTACTCCCCGCGCTTTAAGTCGAGCAGCAACTCCGCAGCCAGGCGAAGCCGCGAAAGGAACTGCCGGAAGCGGCGGGGGGAGACGCGGCGGGCATGGCGCTGGATTTCCTCGAAGCGTTCGTCGATCGAGCGGGCCGTCGCCTCGAGTTTCTTCCGGTGGTTTTCCAGGACGGACGGGAGAGAGGAATGGAGACCGCTGGTTGGCATGGCCCCATACTAACCCGCGACCCTTCCGCTGGCCAGGAGTTCCTCTTCGGCGACGCGGCGGGCCACCCGTTATGCGCCGTGGCCCTGGCGACTGCCCGGCGGTCGCCCCGGGGGTACTGCAGTGCATCGAAAACGTCGCCCGCGGTCATCCCGCGCGGCGCGCGGCGAAAGGAGCCGAGTCCGATTCTCCGGCCTGCAAGTTCGACGCTCTGTCGCCGGTGCAATCGCGCTCTCTACGAACCTCCGCCCCCCGACGCGACGGAGCGCTCGTGCGGCACCGGGTCCGATGGTGGCCCTCACGGCTCGGGGGTTTTTTCGAGAAACTCGTCCACGTGCCTGAGGTACGTGGGTACGTCTCGGACGGCTGCCTGCAGTGCCTCGTAGACCCGTTCGGGGTCGATTTCGTCGTACTCGTGGACCAGGCGATTCCGAAGGCCCGCACTCGCCGCGATTCGTTTCGCGAATTCGGGGGGCAAAACGCCGATGCGACCCAGTCGGACGAAGGAGTCGAAGTAGTCTTTCGGTGGGGGATGTCCGGTCTCCGTGATTACGTGGTAGTTGATGTCGATCATTCGGCCGACGATTCGCTCGAGGTATCGCTCCGCCAGGACCTCGTCCGTCGGGTCTTTCAGGTATTGTTCCTTGGTGTGGTGAGCCAGGCGTTCGAGCGCCCGCAAGTCGGCCATGATCAGAGCCATCTTCCGCGTGACCAGTTCTCGGTCCATCATGGCGGGTCGGTCCCTCGGCCGAGACCGCGCTCGACGTAACGGCGTTCCATGTCGAGGTACCTGCGGTAGTCCTGGTACCTTTTGAACGCGTAGATTTTGAAGCGTTGCAGCTCGCGGGGAGACCCGTAGAGAAGCTCGCAGGCCTCCGTGATTTTCCGCAGGAAGAGCGGGTCGGCCCGGTTCAAGATGGCCACGTCGACTTCTCGGTGCGGGAAGAGGCCCTGGAGGTCTTCGAGGAGCTCCGTGTAAGCGCCGAGGGAGTCCGGGACACGGGAGAGCAACACCGCAAGGTCCACGTCGCTTCGAGAGTGCGTTTTTCCCGTGACCGTAGAGCCGAAGCGAAGGAGGAGCAGAATTCCGTGCTTCCGGGCAAGGGGCTCGATTTTCCGAGGAGTCGGGTCTCCCATCACGGCGCATTCTAGCACGGATTCGGGGCAAAGCGCCGGCGCGGCGTTCCCTGGGTGACACCGACGCATCCGGAGGGACGCGCTCCGTCGCGTCCGGGGTGGGAGGTAATGAATGCGGCCGTTCGTGTTCGACCATCGACGTCCCCGGCATCGCGACCACGGCCACCCGGAGGGACGCGCTCCGTCGCGTCCGGGGGGGGGCGGCCGGTCGGACGTCGCCGATGATCGCCGGTATGATTCACGCACACGGCCACGACAGAGCGTGGCCCTCCGATTCCCCCGCGCGAAACGGAGGCCGCGTACGGGGCGTTTTCCGTCGCGTCGGCGACGAACGACCTTGCGAGGCGCGAACGCCTCCCACCCGGAGGGACGCGCTCCGTCGCGTCCGGGGGGGCGGCCGGTCGGACGTCGCCGATGATCGCCGGTATGATTCACGCACACGGCCACGACAGAGCGTGGCCCTCCGATTCCCCACGCGTGAAACGGAGGCCGCGTACGGGCGTTTTCCGCCGCGTCGGCGACGAACGACCTTGCCAGGCGCGAACGCCTCCCACCCGGAGGGACGCGCTCCGTCGCGTCCGAGGGTGGGGGAGAATGAACGCGGCCTGGCGCCTTCGTCTGGAGGGTCACGTTCCGTCTCGACCGGAGCCGTCGATGGCAGGAGCCGTCGCGAGGACGCCACGAACTTCGTGTGCCTCCGCTCGGTCGCTCCGCGCGAACGCTTGCGAGCCAGGGTCGGCCGAAAGCACGGGGCGTCCTGCCCGGCCACGGGCGCCGTGCCAGTGAGGGCTAGAGTCCAGCGAGCTGTTTCCAGACGACGCCGGGGCGGAACGAGAACAGTAGCTTTCGTTCGTTCAGGTAGACGTGGGGACAGTCGGCGCAGTGGTGGTGGCGGGCGTGCCGCAGGGCTTCTTCGAGACCGTCGCGCACGACGTTCTTCGGCCGGAAACCCTGGATGCACGAGCAGGGATGGACATCGCCGTTCGGCTCGATGTGGACGTAGAATCGTCCCGCCATGCAGCGCGACTCCTCTTCTCGCAGCAAGTTCTGCTGCGAGAAGTCCCCCCACCGGCTCGCTCGTTCGTAGGCGTGCGCCGAAAAAAGTATTCCTCTTCTCTCGCGTTTCCACTCGGCGAGTCGGCGCGAGAGCTCGCGGATCTCTTCGTCCGTGAGCGCGAACTGCCTGGCGCTCGGGTCGTAGGACGAGAGGTCGAAGCCCACGGGCTGCGCATGGAAGAGGACGCCCCGGGCCTCGCAGAACTCGAGCATCGAGGGGACCTCGTCGAAGTTCTCCCGTGTGACGACCATGTTCACGGCGGTTCGAAGCCCGCGCTCGCGGGCGAGCTCGATCGTCCGGGTCGCCCCCCGATGGGATCCCGGTGCACGGAAGCGGTCGTTGCGCTCGGCATCGGTCGAATCGAGGCTCACGACGACCTCGTCGAGGAAGTCGAGGAGGCTCGGGTCCCGTGAGATGGGGATGCCGTTGGTCACGACGGCGGCGCGCATCCCGAGCCTTTTCGTTTCCCTCGAGAGTTCGCGAAAGTCCGCGCGCAGCGTCGGCTCGCCTCCCTGGAATTTGATGCGCAACGTGCCGAGCTTGCGAAGGCCGCGGATCACCTCGAACCACTGCGCGGTGTCGAGAAGCGAGGTTCGCAGCTCCGGGCAGCGGCAGTAGGAACACCGCAAGTTGCACGCCTTCAGGAGCGCTGCCTGCACCTCGAAGGGATGCAGCTCGCGAAAAAGGTGAGCCAGGGTGCGCCCGGCGAGAGTGGTCCGACCGGGTCCTTTCACGATGGCACCGTTCGCGCCGCGGAGGTCGCGATCCGCAGAAGCGACTGCCACGTCCAGAACGCACACCGGAGCGTGGCGATGGGGAGGCGGCTTCGGGCCCAGGGACGGAGCGTCGAGGAGAGAAGAGGCAGGGCAAAAAGGGGGGCGAAAGCGAGGGCGGTCGTAGCCGGCGGAACCCACCAGAGGCGTGTCGACAAGAGGGCCGACCCCGCCACGGCGGCAGCGGCGACGAAAAACGGGGTCAGGAGGAGGTTCCAGAGACGGACGACACAGGCGACACGCAGCCGGCGGGGCAAGCTTCCGGCCCGCCAAGCGTCGAGAAGCTCCCGGAGAAACCCCGTCCCCCGGCGGACGCGAAAACGGAGAAACTCCCGCCGACCCTGGGGCACCCGGAGTTCCCGGGCCCGGGCGGCTCGGCAAAGACGGACCTCCCAGCCGGCGAGGGCTCCGCATAGCGCCACGCGAATGTCGAACGCGTGCGCCCTCGGGCCGGGCCGAAACCGACTCCGCCGTGCAGCAAAGCACACGCCCGAAACGTTCGCGCACCCCAGAGCTTCCCCCTCGAGCGACCAGAGGAGATTCCGGAGCCACCAGTAAACCGCTTCTTCCGGCATCCCCGTCTCGGGCTCGACCAGCGCCCCGACGACCGCCGTTCTCGGGTGTTCGAGAAGGTGGAGGACGAGCTTCTCGAGACAGTCGGGGGCGAGCTCCGCATCCGCGTCGGTGACGACGACGATTTCCTCGGGGACGGCGTCGAGAGCCATGGAAATCTGCGCGGCCTGGTGCGCTCCGCCGTCGAACGTCAGGACCGGCACCTCGTTCCCGAAGAATCGGTACCCTCGCACGATTTCCGCCGTCCCGTCCGAAGAGCCGCCGTCGGCGACGAGAACGCGTATCCGGTCGCTCGGGTAGCGGGTGGCGGCGAGGTTGGCGAGCTTTCTCGAGATGAGGGGCGACTCGTTCCAGGTGGGGACGACGACGGCGACGGCGGGAAGCTCGGGCCGAGCCCTGCGCACCGCCGGGGCCCTCCGCCGTCGAATGGCCGCCACGAGAGCGAGGAGAACGAGGTAGCCGACGGTGGAGAACCACACTGCGCCGATCGAGACGAGGAAGACCGACGGCATGCGTCCCGACCCGATCCTCAAGCGTGGACCGGGGGCTTCCGGTCCTTCCAGGGGCACGCCTTTTCGAGCTGCCCGGCGATGGCGAGGAGGAGGTCCTCCCGGGCGTAGGGTGCTACGAACTGCACGCCCACGGGTAGACCCTCGGGCGTCCAGTGGAGCGGCAGCGAGATCGCCGGTTGCCCTGTGACGTTGAAGGGCGCCGTGAAGACGACGAAGGGCAGCCCCCGCACGAGACCCCGATCCGGGTTTTCTTTCGTGGACTTCACGTCTCCGAGGAGCGGCGGCGGTTCGGCGAGCGTGGGCGTCAGCAGAACATCGAACCCCTCCTCCCACCACGCGGCCACACGCCGGCTGTAGGCTTCGAACCACTGCGTGCTCGCGATGTATTCGGAAGCCGGGATTCCCTTTCCGCGTTCGGCCACGAGCCAGGTGTAAATCTCGACGTCGTCGGGGCCGAGCTTCCGCCCGAGCTGACCGCTCCAGTAGTCGAGATCCCTCGCCGTCCAGCAGCAGACGACGGTGGCCATGTGGTGCTGGAACTCCTCTTCCTCGAGAGCCCGGGGATGGGCTTCTTCGACCCTGTGGCCGAGGCTTCCGAGAAGGGTGGCCACGGACTCCGCGGCCTTTTTGCACTCCGGGTGCACGGCGACCGCGCGATTCGGCGCTTCGGTCCAGAATCCGATCCGGAGAGGACGCGGCTGGGCTTCGACTTCCAGGAGAAAAGGACGGGCCGGGGGCGGAGCGAAGTAGGGGTCTCCGGGCATGGGACCGGCGACGGCGTCGAGAATCGCGGCGGTGTCTCGCACCGAACGCGCGAGCACGTGCTCGGCGACCAGCCCGTGCCAGGATTCCCCGAGATCGGGGCCGAGCGACGTTCGCCCGCGCGAGGGCTTGAGGCCCACGAGCCCACAGGCCGAAGCCGGGATGCGGATCGATCCGCCGCCGTCGTTTCCGTGCGCCACGGGAACCATCCCCGAGGCCACGGCTGCCGCCGAGCCACCGCTCGAGCCGAGGGGCGAGCGGGCCGTGTCCCAAGGATTGCGGGTCGGTCCGTAAGCTTCGGGCTCCGTCGTCGGAATGGGGCCCAGCTCGGGCACGTTCGTCTTTCCGAGGAAGACGAAACCCGCAGCCCGGAACCTGGCCGCGAGGTACGTGTCGTGGTCGGAGATCCAGCCCCGTTCCCTGAGGACTTTCATGCCGCAGTGGTAAGGGTCTCCGGCACTCTGGCAAACGAGATCCTTGAGAAGAAAAGGAACGCCCCGGAAGGGGCCCCGAGGGAGGTTCGGGTCGCGCGCCTGCTTTCTCGCCTTTTCGAAAAGCGGCGTGATAACGGCGTTCAGTTGCGGGTCGAGCTTTTCGATTCGTTCGATCGCGCGATCGACGAGCTCGGCCGGCGACACTTCGCCGCGCCGGACGAGGTCGGCTTGCGCGGTCGCGTCGAGAAAAGCGAGTTCGTCGGACATGGCGGGTTTCCCTTTACGACGCCGCCTGGGGGAAGTCCAACGGTTGCCTTCGGCTGAAAGCCGCTCGGGCGAAGGCCGGCGCAGGTCGTGCTCCTGCTCGAGAACTTTCTCTCTGGCGACTCTCCCGGCCCGGGGGCCGTCTTCTCGCGGAGGCATCGCAGCCGGGGTGCTCCCCGCCCGCGCGGTGCGCCTTCCTCCGGAAGCCATCGTTCGGGAAGGAGGCGAGCCTCGCAGTCCTGGCTTGTGTCGTGGGCCGCGCGTTCCTGGCTTTCCGTCGCGGGCCGCGCCATAAGGACAGCCGGAGGGCAAGACGATGATTCGAGGCGTGCACCACACGGCCATCTCGACCCCGAACCTCGAACGCGCTCTCGCGTTCTACCGCGATCTCCTGGGCTTTCGCGTCGTGTTCGAGTTCGCGTGGAAACAGGGTACGCAGGTCGCCGACGAGATCACCGGGCTCGAGAACTCGGCTGCGCGTGCCGTCATGCTGAGCGCGGGGAACACGGTGATCGAGCTTTTCGAGTACGAGTCTCCGCGGCCGCGCGAGTCCGACCCACGGCGGCCCGTTTGCGACCACGGGATCACGCACATCTGTCTCGACGTGAAGGATCTCGACGCGGAGTACGAGCGGCTCGAGGCCGCGGGGATGGTGTTTCACTGCCCGCCGAAGGACATCGGGATGGGCCTTCGGACGACCTACGGCCGCGACCCGGACGGCAACGTCATCGAGCTTCAGGAGATTCTCGACGACACGAGCCCCATCGCGTTACGCGAAGGGAGGATCGGCTCGGGGTAGCCGACGGGCCGCCTGTCCGGCACGCCAGGCGCGGGATATGCACTCCCCTCACCGACCGCGGCCGTTTCGTGTCGGCTCGCCGGGGTGCCCGACAGGATGCGTTTTTGTCCCGACGGTTCCCGGCGCGGAGTCCGCTTTGTCGGGTTCGCGCGTGAGCCTCACGGCTCTTTGCCAGTAAGCGCGACACGGCTGATTGACGGGGAGCGTGTAGTCGTGTAGCCACATATCTATACGGAGAGAAACCGTGGCGTTGAACATCAGGAATCCAGAGGCGGAGCGACTGGCGGCGGCGGTTGCGAAACTCGCAGGCGAAACGAAGACCGAGGCGGTGATTCGCTCCCTGAGGGAGCGGTTAGCGCGGCTGCGTCGCGAGCGGGCGCAGCGGCGTCTGGCCGATGAGCTCGACGAGATCGCGCTGGAGTGTGCCGCGCTCCCGGTGCGGGATCGACGGCCGGCGGACGACATCATCGGCTACGACGAGAGAGGCCTTCCACGCTGATGGTGATCGACACTTCGGCGCTCCTGGCGATTTTCCAGAACGAGCCCGAACGGCGGGTGTTCAACGAGGCGATCGAGAATGCTGCGAGTTGCGTCATGTCTGCCGCGACTTTCGTGGAGACCTCGATCGTCATCGAGGCGAGGTACGGCGCAGAAGGGCTGCGATACCTGGACCTGTTCCTTTCGAAGGCGGGGATCGAGCTCGTTGCCGTGGACGGCCAGCAGGCCCACGTAGCACGGCACGCGTACTTCCGGTTCGGAAAAGGACGGCATGCTGCGGGGTTGAACTTCGGGGATTGCTTTTCCTACGCACTGGCCAAAGTCCTCGACGTTCCGCTGCTGTACAAGGGCGCCGACTTCGCACGCACGGACATCCGTGCCGTCGCAACATCTGTCTCGACGTGAAGGATCTCGACGCCGAGTACGAGCGGCTCGAGCCGCCCCCCTCGTCGACGGCTGCGTCACGGAGTGGTACGTCGCGGGCCGCCGGGGCGCGAGCAGGGGCACCGTGGCCAAGTGGCTCGCAGGCCCCGGGTTTCCACTTTGCGTTCTGCGCATCGGTTCGACTTCCTGTCGAGCCCCCGTTGACAAGGAGCCCTTGGCCGGACTACGAGTCGAATCGTTTCGAGACCATCTTGGGGGCGAGTTCGGGTCCGGAGAGCGCGCCCCTCGACGAGTTCGTTTTCTCCGTCTTCCGCCGGCTTTAAGCCCGCGCTCGGCCCCAGGGAGCAGTGGGAAACCGAAAGGGGGGCACCCATGGCGGCAGCCGGACTCCGAAGGCGGGTTTTTTCGGGCTCCGAGGGCGCAGCGAACGCGCCTCTTTCCACGGCCGGGAGATCGGTAGGAGCGTCAGTCGGGCGGGGGGAAAGCCGCAGTGCGGCGGCATTGGCGGAAGCGGCGCTTTTTTGCGCCGCGCTGCTTTTGCTGGCCGGCGGAGGGCCGGGGCCGGTAGGCGCGGCGCTGCAGGCGGGCGTGACTGCCGCGTCCGCACCGCAGGCGGGCGACCCTGGGGCGTCCGCGACGCAGGCAGGCGAGAACGGAGGTGCAGCGGCTGCGAAGGAGCGGCTCACGCTTCGAGACCTGCCGGTTGCGGCGCAGGGGGCGATCTCGCGTGTACTCGGTCGCGATACCCAGGCGTACCAGGTGCGCGTGCGCCGGGACGGGCGCTTGGAGGCCGGGAACCCGCGGCATGGCGTGCGTGCGGTCTTTGCCGCAGGCGGCGTCGAGCTGCACGCGGGCGGCGAGACATGGCGGCTCCGGTGGGCAGGCATCGCCGATGGGGATGTGCGGGGTGCCGACGTCATGCCCGTGGCCGACAGGAACCGCGTCGAGTACCGGCGGGGCGTGGTGACGGAGTGGTACGTGAACGGCCCTCTCGGCCTCGAGCAGGGCTTCACGGTCGCGGAGCGTCCGGCGGGCCTGGCCGCGCGGGCGCCGCTGCGGGTGGAGATCGAGCAGGCAGGTACGCTGCACGCGGAGATGAAGGAGGACGGCCGGGGGCTCGTCCTGCGTGGCCCGGGCGGCTCCGCCGTGCTCGCCTACCGGGGCCTCGCTGCGTGGGACGCGAAGGGCCAGGAGCTTCCCGCCCGGCTCGAGCTTGCAGGCGCGACCCTCGCCATCGAGGTCGACGACGCGGGTGCCGAGTACCCCGTCACCATCGACCCCTTCGTGCGGCAGGCCGAGCTCACCGCTTCCGACGGTGCCGCGGGTGACTTCTTCGGCTACTCCGTGGCGTTGGACGGCGACACGATGGTGGTGGGCGCACGCTTCGACGACATCGGCGCGAACACGCACCAGGGCTCGGCGTACGTGTTCGTCAAACCCGGCACGGGCTGGGTGGACATGACCGAGACGGCGAAGCTCACCGCCTCGGACGGCGCGGCGGGTGACGAGTTCGGCAGGTCCGTGGCGATCAGCGGCGACACGGCGGTGGTGGGCGCGCCGGGCAAAGGCTCGGCGTACGTTTTCGTCGAGCCCGCCACGGGCTGGGCGGGCAATCTGACCGAGACCGCCAAGCTTACTGCCTCCGACGGCGTGGGCGGCTTCTCCGTGGCGATCGACAGCGACACGGTAGTGGTGGGCGCGCCGGGATACGAGAGTGGGGGCTCGGCATACGTTTTCGTTCGTCGAGCCCGGCGCGGGGTGGGCAGGCACGCTGACCGAGACCGCCAAGCTCACTGCCTCCGACGGCGCAACGGGGGACGGATTCGGCTACTCCGCGGCGGTCAGCGGGGACACGGTGGTGGTCGGTGCGTACGGCGACGACAGCTTCCGCGGCTCGGCGTACGTGTTCGTGAAGCCCGGGACCGGCTGGGCGGATATGACGGAGACGGCCAAGCTCACCGCCTCCGACGGCCAGGAATTCGACGTGTTCGGAGCCTCCGTGGGAATCGCCGGGGACACGGTGGTGGTAGGGGCGCCCTTTGACGACATCGGCGCGAAGTTCAATCAGGGTTCTGCGTATGTCTTCGTGAAGCCGGGGACGGGCTGGGCGGACATGACCGAGACGGCCAAGCTTACCGCCTCGGACCGTGCTGCGTTCGACAACTTCGGCGACTCCGTGGCGATCAGTGGGGACACGGTGGTGGTAGGCGCTGTCAACGACGACATCGGCGGGCAGAAAAACCAGGGTTCCGCGTACCTCTTCGTCGAGCCCGGTACGGGCTGGGCGGGCACGCTGAACGAGACCGCCAAGCTCATGGCTCCCGACGCCGCGCCGGACGCCTGGTTCGGTGGCTCGGTTGCAATCGCCGGGGGAAAGGTAGCGGTGGGTGCACACGGCTACGACGGGCAGCGCGGCTCGGCGTACGTGTTCGACGAACCCTTCTTGGGGGGGCCGGCTTGCCCCTCGGCACCGCTTGCGGGCTGCGATGCGCCGACGAAGGCGGCGATCCTGATCAGGGACGCGAACAACGACAGGAGGGACGTCTTCAGACTCCGGCTCGTCCGGGGCACGCCACGGCGCGTGGGGGCGGAGCTGGGCAAGCCGACGTCGACGGCGGCTTACGCAGTCCTGCGTGTGGGAGGGCCAGGCGCTGATTGCCGAGCTCCGGGCTCCGGCAGGCGCGAACTGGGCTGCGGTGGGCGACAAGGGCTACAGGTACCGGGACAGGACGCGGGCCAACGACGGCCTCGAACTGGTCGCGGTGCTTGCCGGCCCTGCGGGAAGACCGAAGCAAACCAAGGTCTCCGTCGTCGGCAAAGGGGTGAACCTCCCCGACCCCGCGGTGCCGGTGCCCACGCTGGTGAACATGACGGTTCAGGTGATCGACTCCGAGGCCGGAATCTGCTTCGGGCAGACGTTCACCGGCGTGCACCTACGGAGAAACGGAGCCAACGCCGCCGGCACGGTGCGCACCTTCAAGGCGGTCTTTCGTACCTTCAGATTTCCATTACCGTAGCGGCATTCTTGGGCCGCGGGCGGGTTGCCCGCTCGTGGCAGCCGACCGTGGCCTGCCCGCCGCGATAAGCCCTCCAAGCACGCAGGAAGAAGACGAACGCCGCCGGTGACTGCAAACGCCTGCGGGGGGTCCTCCTGCAGCACGGGCGTCGGCAGGCCAGGTCCCGGTCGGGAGCCGCGGGAGCCCGCCTGTGACCCCCGCCCCGGCGACTGCTCGCGGCCTGTAAGGGTAACCTACCGGGTGGTCGGTGCGGATCACCGCCGAGGCCCGGGGCGAGCGTGGTCCGTCACCCCGGGGCTGCCTCTTCGAGGGCACTCGAGACGAATATTCTCGGTGCGGCCCCTGGCCCGTCACCCCCGGGGCCGCCTCCTCGAGCTCGACGGTGGGGCAGACAAGGGGGGTTGACTCTCTGGCGAAAATAAGGCGAAAATCCGCTCCGTGCATCCCAGGACCTCGCTTCCCGTCGAGAGGCTCGATCTCCCCCTGCCGTCCGGTGGGACCGCACGACGAACCCTCGAGGTCCCTTCTCGACGAGCGATCCTCCGCGAGCTCGAGCTCCCGGGCACGGTTCGGTGGGGGGCTATCCCGGAGCCCCCGCCTTTTCTGCCCCTCTCGGCTCCTCTCGCGGAGCTTCTCGAGGGCGGGATCCTTCGCGGGCGGGTCTGGGAGATCGTGGGTCCTGGCCGCACTTCTTTTCTCTACGCGGTGCTGGCCGAAGTAACGGGGCGGGGGGAGTTCGCCGCTCTTCTCGACTTCCCCCACGCCTTCGACCCGCCGAGCGCCGTGCGCGCGGGGATCGAGCTCGCCACTCTTCTCTGGGTTCGGCCTCCCTCCTGGCGAGAGGGTTTGCGGTGTGCCGAGCAGATTCTCTCGACCCGGGGATTCGCACTCGTGACGCTCGACGTGGAGGGAGCTCCGCCCGGGCGCCTGCAGATGCCGTCCCTCTGGGCCAGGCTCGCCCGCGCGGCACTGCGGTCGGCCACGGCCCTCGCCGTCCTCACGCCTCGGCGTTCGGTCGGAAGCTTCGCCGCGCTCGTCGTCGAGATGGAGAGGACCGCGACGGTGTGGTGTACGCACGGCCCCGGCCTTTTCGGCGGCTTCGACGCCCGCGGGCGGCTCGTGCGGAGCAAGCTCGGCCCGCCAGGCCGATGGCGGGATTTCGCGTTTCGTTGGGTGGATGCGGAGGTGGGGAGGGCGTCCCATGCGGGTTGCTTGTCTTTACGTTCCCGACCTGCCTCTGGCCGCCGTGCTGCGGGTTGAGCCCGAGCGGCGCGGAGAGGCGCTGGCGGTCACGGACGGCCCCGGAGCACGGGCCCTCGTGGTCGCGGTCTCCGACCTCGCCGCTCGCCTCGGCGTGACGCCGGGGATGACCGCGACGCAGGCCCGCGGCGTGGATGCGCGGGTCGCCCTGCGTCCGGCGGATCCCGAAGCCGAAAGGGCTACGCAAGCTGCACTTTGCGACGTGGCGGATTCCCTTTCGCCCCGGGTGGAAGACGCGGGCCGCGGAGTCGTCTACCTCGACGTGGACGGGCTCG
This sequence comes from Candidatus Binatia bacterium, assembly GCA_026004195.1. NCBI lineage: Bacteria > Candidatus Binatota > Binatia (SeqCode) > Binatia bacterium. The sequence goes on along the minus strand of BPIQ01000002.1, from coordinate 418,634 downwards.
GCGGCATGTTTCCCACCGAACTCGCCCTGGCGAACGCCCTGGCCCGGCGCGCCCGAGCCGTGGGCATCGAAGCGCACGTGGGTCTCGGGTCGACCAAAGTGGCCGCTTACCTCGCGGCGCGGGACGGCGGGGGCGTGACGGTCATCCCGCCGGGGGAAGAGTGGGCGTTTCTCGCTCCCCTGCCGGTGGAGTCGCTCGAGCCCGACCCCGAGCTCGCCCGGAAACTGCGCCGGTGGGGAATCCGCACGGTCGGACAGCTCCTCGCCCTCCCCGTCGACGCCGTGGGAACACGGCTCGGGAGCGAAGGGGTGAGTCTCGTTCGAAAGGCCCGGGGCGAGGATCCCCACCCTCTCGTGGCTCGTCCTGCGCCCCTCGTCCTCGAGGAAAGCACGGAGCTCGAGTACGGCATCGAGACCCTCGAACCTTTTCTTTTCGTGACACGCCGGCTCCTCGATCGCCTCGTGGCCCGGGCGCAGCTCCGGGGTTTCGTGTGTGGCGAGCTCGAGCTCGAACTGGGCCTCACGAGCGGAGGGCGAGAGCGGCGCACGGTGCCCGTGGCCGTGCCGAGCAACGACGTGAAGGCTCTACTCGCCCTCGTGCGGCTCCGGCTCGAGAACTCTCCGCCTTCCGCTCCCGTGGAAGGGATCCGGCTGCGGGCCACGCCCGAGCTCCTGCGCCCGGCGCAGCTCGACCTTTTTCGACCCTCCGGGCCTTCTCCCGAAAAGCTTTCCGTCACGCTCGCCCGTCTCGTGGCCCTCTGCGGTGCGGACTCCGTGGGCACACCCGGCGTGGCCGACTCCCACTGGCCGGACCTTTTCACCCTCGGTCCCTTTCCTTCTTCTGCCGCTTCGGCGCGCGAGAGGGCTTCGCAGGTCGCGGAAGCTCGTGGCTGTTTCCCCCTGGCCTTGCGAGCTTTCCGTCCCCCGCGACCTCTCGAGGTGTTCTACGACCGGGGAAGGCTCGACTACGTGCGCGGGGAAGGGCTTTCGGGTCGCGTGGTCCTCGTTGCCGGGCCGTGGCGCGTCGAATCCGACTGGTGGAACGACGGGGCACGGAGCCGCGACTACTACGAAGTGCAGTTGAGCGACGGCGGTGTGTACCGGCTCTACTGCGAACGTGCGACGCGAGCATGGTACGCGGACGGAGTGTACGACTGAATCCGGGTCCGGCGGCTTTCGGGAGGAGCGGGCGGGGCGGCCTTCCCGGCAAGATCCCACGCGCCGGAGAGGCAGCGGTTCGTGAAACATCCCGGGCCGGCGGAATTTCGCGCGAAGATCGGCCGAATTTCGCACGCAAGGACGGGACGAATCCGACGGTCCGGATCGCGTGCGAGGGACAGGCCCCCGGGCTCCATGGGTTCGTGAACGAATCCGGCGCCGCTCGGATTCCGCACGAAAAAATCCAAGGAAATCGCAGGCCGCGATGAGGCAGACGGAAATTTTCCACATGCTCCGCGCCTTTTCTTCGGGAAACGGTCCTGCCGGTCGGAGGTAGGGATGGGCTACGTCGAGCTTCGGTGCCGGAGTGCGTTCAGTTTTTTACGGGGGGCTTCTCTGCCCGAAGACCTCGTGGAGCGAGCGGCCGCGCTGGGCTACCGGGCCCTGGCGCTCGGGGATACGGACGGAGTGTACGGCGCCCCGCGTTTTCACCGGGCCGCGCTCGCGGCGGGGATCCGGGCGCTCGTGGGATGCGAGCTGCGTCTTTTTCTGCCCGAGCTCGGTTCGGAGGCGACGCTTTACCTTCTCGTGGAATCCCGTGCGGGGTACCGCAACCTCTGCCGGCTCCTCACGAACGTGAAGCTCCGTGCCCCGAAAGGAGAAGGGCGCGCGGGTTGGGAAGACCTCGAGGGGCACACGGAAGGTCTTCTCTGCCTGGCCGGAGGGGAGTCGGGGGTCGTGGCGGCGGCCTTGCGGCGCAGGGATCCGGAGACCGTGCAGAGGACCGTCGACCGGCTGCGGGCTTTCTTTTCGGACCGCCTCTTCGTGGATCTCCAGCGCCACTTCGATCCCGTCGAGGAGCGGCGGAACCGGACGCTCCTCGACCTTGCCCGCCACTACCGGATTCCCGTCGTGGCGACGAACGACGTGCACTACGCCACCCCCGAGGGACGCAAGCTCGCGGACGTGCTCACCTGCATCCGGGAGAAAACGACGCTCGATGCGGCAGGCCGTCTTCTCGAGCGGAACGCCGAGCGTCATCTCAAATCTCCCCGCGAGATGCGCGAGCTTTTCTCCGACCTTCCCGAGGCTCTTGCCGCCACGGAGCGCGTGGCCGAGCGTTGCGAGTTCACGCTCGAGAACCTGGGATACCGCTTTCCCGACTTTCCGCTGCCGCCCGGGACGAGCCCCGCGGGCTACCTCCGGCAACTGGTCGAGGAGGGGGCACGGAAACGCTACGGAAACCTCTCTCCCCGTGTTCGCTCCCAGCTCGAGCACGAGCTCGCGATCATCGAGAAGCTCGGGCTCCCCGGGTACTTCCTGATCGTGTGGGACATCGTGCGGTACTGTCGGGAGCGGGGAATCCTGGCCCAGGGACGGGGCTCCGCGGCGAACAGCGCCGTTTGCTACGCCCTCGGGATCACGGCCGTCGATCCCGTGGGCATGGATCTTCTCTTCGAGCGTTTTCTTTCCGAGGAGCGAGGGGAGTGGCCCGACATCGACATCGACCTTCCGAGCGGAGAGCGGCGCGAGGAGGTGATCCAGTACGTTTACCGTCGCTACGGGGAACGGGGCGCCGGCATGACGGCCAACGTGATCACGTACCGTCTGCGCAGCGCCGTACGCGAGGTGGGCAAGGTGCTCGGCTTTTCCCTCGAGCAGGTGGACCGTGTGGCCAGGCTTCTCCGCCGCTTTGCTTTTCTCGACGAGACCGACGAGCTCCGGGAGCAGCTCTCCGAAGGCGGCATCGATCCCCGGAGTCTCCGGGCTGCGTTGTGGCTCGACCTGGTCTCGCGCATCCAGAACCTGCCGCGTCACCTCGGGCAACACACGGGCGGGATGGTGCTGGCAGCCGGCCGGCTCGACGAGGTCGTGCCTCTCGAGCCCGCGGCCATGCCGGGACGCGTCGTCGTCCAGTGGGACAAGGACGATTGTGCCGACCTCGGGATCATCAAGGTCGATCTCCTCGGCCTCGGGATGATGGCCGTACTCCAGGATTCCATCGCGCTCGTGCGCGAGCACGAGGGGGTGGAGCTCGATCTCGCGAAGCTCCCGCCGGACGACCCGAAGGTTTACGAAATGCTCCGGCGGGCGGACACGATCGGCGTCTTCCAGGTGGAGAGCCGGGCGCAAATGGCGACCCTGCCCCGCATGAAGCCCGAGCGCTTCTACGATCTCGTCGTCGAGGTCGCCATCATCCGCCCCGGCCCGATCGTGGGCCAGATGGTCCACCCCTACCTGCGGAGGCGGGCCGGGCGGGAGCCCGTGACCTACCCGCACCCTTCGCTCGAGCCCATCCTGGCCCGGACGCTCGGGGTTCCGCTCTTCCAGGAGCAGCTTCTCCGCATCGCCATGGTGGCGGCCGGGTTCAGCGGCGGGGAGGCGGAGGAGCTGCGCCGCGCGATGGGATTCAAACGATCGGTGGAGCGGATGCGCGCGATCGAAAAACGGCTGCGCGAGGGCATGGCGCGCAACGGCATCGTGGGGCCCGCGGTGGAGGAGATCGTGCGGAGTATCACCTCGTTCGCGCTCTACGGTTTTCCCGAGTCGCACGCGGCGAGCTTCGCGCTCCTCGCCTACGCTTCGGCCTATCTCAAGGTGCACCACCCGGCCGTCTTCTACTGCGCCCTGCTCGACAACTTCCCGATGGGGTTCTACCACCCCGCCACGCTCGTCCAGGACGCCCGGCGTCGCGGCGTGCGCGTGCTTCCCGTCGACGTGAACCGCTCTTCGTGGCGGTGCACGGTGGAGCGCTGCGAGGGGAAGCTCGCCGTGCGGCTGGGACTCCAGTACGTGCAGGGGTTGCGGGAGGAGGCAGGAAGGAAGATCGAAGAGGGGAGGCCCTTCCGGTCGGTGGCCGAAGTCGTGGCCCGGTGCGGGCTCCGGGAAGAGGAAGCCGAAACGCTCGCCGAGATCGGGGCGTTCGCCTGTTTCGGGCTCCGCCGTCGCGAGGCACTCTGGCAGGTCGCGGCCGTGCCGAGGGGGCCGCTTTTCGCCGGCAAAGGACCGGCGGGTCCGGGCGAAGAGGTGCCGCTTCCCGAGATGACACCGCTCGAGCGCACGCTGGCCGACTACCGGGGCACGGGTCTCACGGTAGGCCGGCACGTGATGGCTCACCTCCGCGAGGAGCTGCGGTCCCGTGGAGTCGTGAGCGCGAGGGAGATCGGGGAACTTCCGGACGGTCTCTGGGTGCGGACGGCCGGTCTCGTGATCGTGCGGCAGCGCCCTGGCACGGCCAGGGGTTTTTGTTTTCTCACGCTCGAGGACGAGACCGGCACGTCGAACGCCGTCGTCACGCCCCACCTCTTTCGGCGTTACCGGACGGTGCTCCACACGGCACCGCTGCTCGAAGTCGAAGGGCGCCTTCAGAAAGTCGACGGCGTCGTCCACGTCCGGGCTTCCCGTTTTCGGGAGCTGGCTCTTCCCCCCTACGTCGTCACCCAGCGCGGTGGCGTGGGTTACCGGATGCGGCTCGACCCCGAGGAAGCCATGCCCCGATCGCACGATTTCCGTTGACGGATGCCCCGATCGCCATACCCGAAACGGTCGGAGGGACGCGCTCCGTCGCGTCCGGGGGTGGGGCGGGGACGCGACGGTCGGACGTCCCCGATGACCGACGGTGCCATTTGCGAACGCGGCCACGACAGAGCGTGGCCCTCCGATTTCGTTTCGGAGGCAGACGGACGTGTCACGCATGACCACGGCCGCGACAGAGCGTGGCCCTCCGAATTCGTCCGCGGGGGGACGGAGGTACCACGCACGAACATGGACCCGACAGAGCGGGTCCCTCCGACAAACGCGGCGACGCCCACGGAGGGACGCGCTCCGTCGCGTCCGGGGGCGGGGCGGGGACGCGACGGTCGGACGTCGCCGATGACCGCCGGTGCCATTTGCGAACGCGGCCACGACAGAGCGTGGCCCTCCGATTTCGTTTCGGGGGCAGACGGACGTGTCACGCATGAACACGGCCACGACAGAGCGTGGCCCTCCGAATTCGTCCGCGGGGGGACGGAGGTACCACGCACGAACATGGACCCGACAGAGCGGGTCCCTCCGAGAAACGCGGCGACGCCCACGGAGGGACGCGCTCCGTCGCGTCCGGGGGTTGGGGGGCGACCGTTCAGATTCGGTCGAGCAGGGCGACGACGTCCGCGGCGCCGACGCGCCCGTCGCGGTTCACGTCCGCTTCCGTGCCGGGCGAAGGTGCGAAGATCTCGCGGAGCAAAAACTCGAGGTCTTCCCCGTCCACGTCACCGTCCCCATCCAGGTCTCCACGTGGGGGAAACTCCGTGGCCGTGGGCGACGGTGTTGCGGGTGTGGGAGTCGGGGTGGGCGGAGGCGTCTCCGTGGGCGTTGCTGTGGGGGACTCCATCCGAGTCGGCGAGGGAGCCGTGGTCTCGGTCGGGGTGGCGGTCGGTGAGGTGCTCGGAGTCGGAGTCGCCGTGGCGGTAGGTGAGATGCTCGGAGTCGGGGTGGCCGTCGGCGTCGGAGTCGGACTGGGAGTCGGCGTCGGGGAAGCCGTAGGAGTGGGTTCGGGGAGCACGACGAGAGCCGGTCGGTTTTCGAAGAATACGATTTCGCCGACACTTTCCCCGACGAAAGCGTCCAGGTCGCCGTCCCCGTCGATGTCGGCGAAGTCGACGCCGACCGCATAGCCGGAGTACGCCACCAAGCCGAAAGGATCGAACCGCCTGCCCCCGAAGGCCGGAAGCGAACTGCTTCCGGTGTTCTCGAAGTACTCGACGTAATTCCCGTTGGCGATCCACGCGTCCAGATCGCCGTCCCCGTCCACGTCGGCGAACGTCGGCCGGCTTTGTCCGAACGCTCTCACGAGGCCGAAGGGATTCGTCTGGGGACCTTCGAAGGCCGGGCTCGAAGCGCTACCGGTGTTCCGGAAAAAGAACGTGTCGCCCCCTCGGGTTCCGACCCATGCGTCCAGGTCGCCGTCGCCGTCCACGTCGGCGAACTCGGGCGAGGCGTCGTACCCGACGGACTGTAGGCCGAACGCAAGAGGCTCGGGTCCGGCGAAAGCCGGATCCGTCGCGCTGCCCGTGTTCTCGAAGAAGAAGACTTCGCCCGACCGAAAACCGACGAAAACGTCCAGGTCTCCGTCCCCGTCGATGTCGACCACGGCCGGGCTAGCCCCGCGATCGTGGGCCGTAAGGCCGAAGGGGGACGTCCGCGGGTCTCCGAAGGTGGGATCGCTGGCGCTCCCCGTGTTCTCGAAAAACGTGAGCTCGCCCTGGTAGCTCCCGACCAGGGCGTCGAGGTCGCCGTCGCCGTCGAGATCCGCGAATTCGGGCCGGTTCTCGTACGCGACCCGGTCGAGACCGAAGGGGTTCACGTGCCTTTCGAAGAACCTGGGCGTCGAGGCATCACCCGTGTTGCGCAGAACTCGTCACGTACGCGTTGCCCCGGTCGTACTCGAAAAAGCCCGTGTCGAGGTCCCCGTCCCCGTCGATGTCGAAAAAGACGAGGGGGTCGAAGGGATAGCTACGGCGAGGGAGGCCGAAAACGTTGGTGCGTGCGGGGGCGAAGGCGGGCTGCGTCGCGCTGCCCGTGTTTTCCAGGAAGAGACTATTTCCGTAGTAGTCCACGACGAAAGCGTCGAGGTCGCCGTCGCCGTCGATGTCGGCGAAACTCGGCGCGGTGACCGAAGGCAGCGTAACGCCGAAGTTCCGCGTCACCGGTGCCGCAAAGGACGGACTCGTTGCGCTCCCCGTGTTTTCCCAGAGGGCGTAGCCTTCGTCTCTCAGGGCCAGGAGGTCCAGGTCTCCGTCCCCGTCGAGGTCGGCAAAGGCGGAATCGAAGATCGGGTGCCCCGACGCGTCGAAGCCGAAGGGGTTTTGTTGCGCCGGGCCGAAAGCAGGCTCGCTGGCACTGCCCGTATTCTCGAAGAAAACCAGTTCCGGGTAGTAGGTGGAAAACACGTCGAGATCCCCGTCCCCGTCGATGTCGACGAAGTGCGCCGTACGGGCCGGGTCGACGAGGGAAAGCCCGAAGGTGTCGCTCACCGGAGGAGCGAAGGCCGGCCGCGAAGGGCTGCCTGTGTTCTCGAAGAAAACAACCCCTGCAGCACGGTCGACACCCAACGCGTCGACGTCGCCGTCGAGGTCGATGTCCACGAAGCGAACCCCGTACTCACTCGTCGCGTAGAGCCCGAAAGGATCCCTCATACGAACGACGAAGTCGGGTCGCGTGGCTTCCCGTCGGTTTTCGAAAAAGCGCGTCCGTCCCCCCTCCTCTGCGAAAAACAGGTCGAAGTCCCCGTCCCCGTCGATGTCGACAGCTTCGGGTCGCAAATCGATAACGTAGTCGTGCCGCAGCCGGAGGGGCACCCCGAATTCGTTCGAGCGTGCCGGGCCGAAGGCCGGCATGCTCGCGCTGCCTGTGTTTTCCTGGAAAAGGAGGGTGCCATAACCTCCGAGAAGGGCGTCCAGGTCCCCGTCTCCGTCGACGTCGACGAACTTCGGGTGGCTCGAGTACGGCACTTTCGCGAGCCCGAAAGCGCCGGTCAGGGGAGCCGCGAAGGCAGGAGATGCAGGGCTCCCGGTGTTCTCGAAAAAGGAGGTGTAACCGGACGCGTCACCGACGAAAAGATCGAAGTCTCCGTCGCCGTCGATGTCCACGAACTCGGGCACCGGTTCGCTGATGTCACCGGAGAGACCGAAAGGGTCGGGGACCGGGGAGGCGAACGCCGGCATCTCCGGGGTGCCCGTGTTCTCGAAGAAAAAGAGCAGTTCCTCGCCGAAATGGTAGCCCGCGAAGGCATCGAGGTCGCCGTCCCCGTCGATGTCCACGAAAGCGAACGCCGGGGTCCTCTGGACCTCGAGACCGAACGGGTTCGAAACCGGAGGGGTGAAGACCGGAAGCGTGGCCGAACCGATGTTCTCGGAGAACCGGGGCTCGGCGGAGCTGAAAAACGCGTCGAGGTCTCCGTCGCCGTCCAGGTCGACGAATTCGACGTTCCTGGGCGGGTCCTGCGAGACCGGAAGTCCGAAAGGGTTCCAGGGGCCGACGAAATTGGGAACGAGGGTAGGCACGCCGGCCTCGCAGGGAGTTGCCAGAGCTCCGGCAGCCAGCGCGACGGCTGCGACCGCGGTTCGCTTTCTCCACGTCCGGCGCGACGTGCCGCGCAGAAGGCCGAGACGCAGAAGTTCCTTGCGGGCCTCGATCGCGACCGATGCCCACCAGAGCGCTGTCGTCGGTGGTGGCGCTGCCTGCTTGGGTGCCTCCATCCCCGTTCCGTGGCCCTCGGGCGAATAGAACCGAAGGGAAGTCCGTGTCAAGGTTCGAGTTGCACCCGGAGGGACGCGCTCCGTCGCGTCCGGGGGCGGGGCGGCGCCGTGGTCGTTTCGCGTTCGAGGAATCGACGTTCGCGGCATCCGCGAACACGGACCAGACAGGGCGGGTCCCTTCGATGACCACGGCCACGACAGAGCGTGGCCCTCCGATTCCCCCACGCGAAACGGAGGCCCCGTACGGGCGTTTTCCGTCACGTCGGCGACCAACAGCCCTGCCAGGGGCGCGAACGCGTTCCACGCGGAGGGACGTGCCCCGTCGCGTCCGGGGATGGGGGGGAAACGACGTGAGCCGTTTGCGTTCGAGCATCGACGTTCGCAGCATGGACGACCACGGCCGGAGGGACGCGCTCCGTCGCGTCCGGGGGGGGGCGGGGCACGTGCCGGTCGAACGTTGGCAACGACCGCCGGTTCCGTTCCCGAACACGGCCACGACAGAGCGTGGCCCTCCGATTCCCCCACGCGAAACGGAGGCCCCGTACGGGCGTTTTCCGTCACGTCGGCGACCAACGGCCCCGCCAGGGCGCGAACGCGTTCCACGCGGAGGGACGTGCCCCGTCGCGTCCGGGGATGGGGGGGGAAACGACGTGAGCCGTTTGCGTTCGAGCATCGACGTTCGCAGCATGGACGACCACGGCCGAAGGGACGCGCTCCGTCGCGTCCGGGGGGGGCGGGGCACGTGCCGGTCGAACGTTGGCAACGACCGCCGGTTCCGTTCCCGAACACGGCCACGACAGAGCGTGGCCCTCCGATTCCTGGGGCAGGGAAAAGGCGGCCGTCGCGCGCGGGCGTCAGGGAGGTGTCAAGGGAAACCGTAGAAGCGCGCCGATGTGCCCGAGCCTCTCGAGCGTCGGATTGCCGAGAACGTGTTCGACCTCGCCTCCCTGCCGGTAGGCTTCCTCGATGGCCTCGTTGACGATGTCGGACACGGCCACGAGGCCCTCCCGGCAAATCGGGCACTGGGCTTCGTCGCCTGCCGAGAGGAAGCCGCACGCGGGACAGCGCCGTCCGGGGGCAGTAAAGCCGTCGTCGACGAGGAGGATTCTCACGGCGCCGGCCGCGAGCGCCTGGAGCGTTCCCTCGAGGCCGGCGATGCCGTAAGCCTTCTTGCTCGCCTGCTCCTCGAGCTCGGCGACGAGCACCCGTTCCTGTCGCTCCTCGAACCGCCTTTCCTCTTCGAGAAGCCGACGGCGCACCTCGTCGACCGGAGCGTCGACGTCCATCTCGAGCCGCGCGACGATCCGGTCGCGGACGTAGCGGTGGAGAAAACGCTCGAATTCCGGCAGCAGGTCGCTTTTCCCGCCCAGGATGACGTAATCGAATTTTCTCCGGCGGAACTCCCGGAAAAGCCACTCGGCCGTGGCTTTCAGGTGACGCCGCACGTGGTCTTCGATGTGGCGTTCGATCCGGCGTTCCTCGAGGCCGTACCAGCCCGCGACCTTCACCTTCCCTGGCACTTCTTCGAAGGCTTCGGTGTGCTCGAGGACCTCTCCCAGGTAGAACTCGAAAATCCGCGCCTTCTCCCGACTGACCAGACAGAAGCCGAAGCGATGGTACTCGTCGAGAAGAAGCGTGAGGGGCCGGACGTAGGGTTGGTGGCCGATCACGTAGGCGTTCTTGACGGGTCGCGGAAGGCGGTAGACCTGCCAGAAATCTTTCGCCGAACAACTGAACACGGCGAGGCCGCGCGTGTCGTCGCGGGCGAACCCCTGCACCACGAACTCTTCCAGTTTGCGGAAATCCTCTTTGAGGGAAGCTTTCGCGGCATGGGGCAGGTCGGAACGCTCGGTTTCCTCGCGGCGGGCCTTGATCAGGTCCTTGGCCGCCGTTTCGTACTCCCGGGGCGTGACACGTCTGCCGTCCACGTCGAGGTAGAAGCTCGAGATCGGGACGTCGGGACTGTCGAACTGCAAGAGCTTTTCGATGTCGTAAGCGGTGACCATGGGTTTTCTCCGCGGGCTTCCTCAGGCCAGAACTCCGGCCTGCCGGAGCTTATCTCGCAGAATCTCCCGTGCTTTCTCGATCTCGCGGCGAATCTCCCCCGGGTCGGTTCGCGTCACCCACGCTGCCTCTTCGGGGTCGAATCCCTCGAGAACGCAGAGAACGAAGGCGTCACGGGTGCTGCGGGGTAGGGAACCGAGCGTTCGGTGAACGAGCCGAGTCAGCTCTTCGGTACCGACGGATTCCGCGGGTGTGCCGATTCCCTCGTCGGGAAGAACGTCTTCGAAGCGATCCTCGACAGGTTCGAGGAGCTCCACGAACGCTTCGTCCGGCGAGGCGGGGATCTCCTCGTCCGGAGGTGTTTCTTCTTCGAGCGGGACGGCGGAGGACTCCTTTTCCGAGACTTCCGACACGGCGCGCTCGACGCGGTCCCGCGCGAGTTGGTAGAGCCAGCGGTCGAGCGGAACCTGCTCGGGTCTCTCCGCGAAGCGCTCGACGGCCGTCGAAACGACGTCGTCGAGGACGTCGGGGACCTTCAGGTCCCCCGGGCCCAGGTCCCCCACGTGGATCCGGAAGGCGATTTCCCGGCGGACGTAGTTCTCGAGTCGTTCGAAGTGGGGGCGCAGGAGCTCGAGCACTTCCCTGGCTTCGGGCTGCGCTTGCTCGGGTACCGGGGGTGTCCACGGCGTCCTCTTCCGCTTGTAGCCGCGTTCGTGGCGAAGCTGGCTCTTGTATCCGTCGAATTGCTCGAGGAGCCAGTCGAACGCACGTTTCGTCGCCAGGTAGGGGTCGGGCGCTTCCTCGCGCGCGTGGAGCTCGCCGCGCGGGAGCTCGAGCGTGAGGCCGGTGGTGAAGCTGTTCTTACGGGGGTGTTTTTCCAGCGTGATGCGCAGAAAGAGCAGGTCGTCGCCGAACGTTTGCGCGCGGCGCTCCACCCTGCGAACCTGCCGCTCCACGTCGGCTTTGATCCGGGGTGTGGCCTCGACGCTCTTGTAGAAGGCTTCCCACTTGAGCACGGAACGTCACCTCCCGCCGGTCCCGCGGACCGGCCTGTCATGCCTATTAAGAACGGTCGGGCCGGATGTCAGCGGGGGCCCCCGGCCCGACCCTCCGGGACGAAACCGCGAGGTCGGGTGCCGGCGGCAGGCTTTTGCGTGCGCCTCGCGCGGCCCGAGGCGAGTCGGCGAGCGGAGCCCGGGCCGCCGGGTGGAGGACTCGCCGGCACATGTGTAGCGCTTCCCGGTACGGCCGGGCCTCAGCGTCCGGGGGCCAGGACTTCGAGAACTTTCTCGTCCGGGAGCGGCTTTCCCTCGGGGTGAACGGGCTGGATGCAGACGTGGGTCGCGCCCGCCCGGAAATGGGCTTCGATGCGGTCGCGCAGTTTGCTTTCGTCGCCCCACGCCACGACGGCGTCCACCAGGCGGTCGCTGCCACCGTTCGCCATGTCCTCTTCCGTAAACCCGAACCGTGCCAGGTTCCGCCGGTAGTTGGGGAGGCCGAGGTACATGGAGATGGCCTTCCGGGCCGTATCTCGCGCCCTCGTCGGGTCGCTTTCGAGGAGTACCTTCTGCTCGACGCAGAGCCAGGCATCGGGGCCGAGAATTTCTCTCGCGAACTTCGTGTGTTCGGGGGGCACGAGATAGGGATGCGCGCCGCGAGTTTTCTCCGCCGCGAGCCGGAGCATTCCCGGATGCAGCGCTCCGATCACGGTCGGGGGGGCTTCCGGCGGTGGGACGGCCATGTACGGGGCAGCCTGCATTTTCTCCAGGTACCGCCGCATGGTCTCGAGCGGCCGGCTCGCGTCGTGACCGCGAACGCCCTCGACGAGCGGCTTGTGGGACACCCCCACTCCGAGCAGGAATCGCCCGCCCGACTGCTCGGCGAGCGTCTTTTGCCCGCAGGCCATCGTCACGGGGTCGCGGGCGTAGATGTTGGCGATTCCGGTGGCCACGACGAGGCGCTCGGTGGCTGCGAGAAGCCACGCCGAGGTGGCGAACGCCTCGCGGCCGAGCGCCTCGGGAATCCAGAGGGCCGCGTAGCCGAGCTCCTCGACCCGGCGCGCGAAAGCTGCGGCCTGGCGTGCGTCCAAAGCGTCGAGGAACGTCCAGACACCGAGTCGACCGAGCTGCATGGCGCTTCTTCCTCCTTCGGCGTTGCCCGAGCTTCTATCACGCCCCCCGAACGTGTCCACCATGCTCGCGGGCGCCTTCCCCGGGGAGAACGCCAGGAAACAGGGCCGGATCGGAAGCTCTGTCCGCCCGGGCCCGCGCGGCTACGAAATCCCGCCGGCTCGGGTTTTTCTCGGCGCCAGCCGACGTACGGGGGAGCTCCGTTCGCGCGACGCTCGTCTCGCCTTGCGCGCTTCCTTCTGGTAGCTGGATCTTTCGCGATGCTCGACGAGTCGCGGCGCGATCACTGGCAGCGTCACGGGTGGCTCTGGCTCCGGTCGTTTTTCGGACCGGGAGAAATCGACGAGCTGCGCGCCTGGACCGAGGAGCTGGCCGGGTGGCCGGAGGAGCCGGGTGTGTGGATGCGCTACTGCGAGCGCAGGTCCGACACCGGCGAGAAGATGCTCGCGCGGATCGAGAATTTCGTCCCTTATCACGACGGGCTCCGGGGTCTTCTCCTGTCTTCGCGGGTGCTCGAACTTCTCGCCGAGCTCTGCGGGGAGCCCGTCGTCCTTTTCAAGGACAAGATCAACTTCAAACTGCCCGGAGGCGCTGGCTTCGCCCCGCACCAGGACGCCCCGGCGTACAAAGACTTCGGCGTCGAGCACCATCTCACGCTTCTCGTGCCCGTCGATCCGTTCACGCTCGAGAACGGTTGCCTCGAGCTCGCCCGCGACGCGTGCGTGCGGGTCTTTCTCCCGCAGAAGCCGGACGGAACGCTGCGTGACGGCGTCCTCGAACGATACGAGGTCGTTCCGGTGCTCGCGGAGCCCGGAGACATCGTCGTCTTCGACGCCTGGGTTCCGCACCGCTCGGGGCCCAACCGAAGTCCGGGGCCTCGGAGGGCGTACTACCTCACGTTCAACCCCGCTTCGGCAGGAGACCGTCGCGAGGCGTACTTCGCGAGAAAACGGGAGCTGTTTCCGCCGGAGTACGAGCGAAAGCCCGGCGTGGACTACGCTTCGATCGGAAAGCAGTTCAACCTGGGGAACCCGTTCGTTTGATCCGGGCGATCCCGGCGACGCGTACGGGTGTTTCCCGCCCCGTACGGGGGTGTACGGCCCGGTCACGTGCGAACGCGGCCGGAGGGACGCGCTCCGTCGCGTCCGGGGGGCGGGGGACGCGCCCGCACGCCGGCCCCGAATGGCGGGTCCCTTCGCGGACCGCGGCCACGACAGAGCGTGGCCCTCCGATTGCGGAGGGTGGAGGAAACGCGCGCCGTACGTGATTCCCACGAACGCGGCCGGCCGGAGGGACGCGCTCCGTCGCGTCCGGGGGGCGGGGGCCGCGCCACGCACGAACACGGACCCGACAGAGCGGGTCCCTCCGACGGACAGGGCCACGACAGAGCGTGGCCCTCCGATTGCGGAGGGTGGAGGAAACGCGCGCCATTCGTGATTCCCGCGAACGCGGCCGGCCGGAGGGACGCGCTCCGTCGCGTCCGGGGGGGCGGGGGCCGCGCCACGCACGAACACGGACCCGACAGAGCGGGGAGGATGTGAAAAAATTCGGAAATTTACCCTGGAGGGATTCGGCTCTGGGGGCGGAGTGTGGTAGGGAGGGGAAGCTACGGTGGGGAGGTGAAGGGATGGAGCAGGTGGAGCTTCTGGGCGGGGAGAGTGCGGAGGAGAGGAAGCGGAGGCTCGCGGAGGCGCGGGAGCGGCGGCGGGCGGAGGCAGCGAAGGCGGCACCGCGGGTGGTGAGAGCGGAGCGGAGCCAGCTTCGGTGGGAGGTGGTGGATCTGGACGGCGAGCTGCCTCAGACGCACCGGGCCCGCAGTGTGTTGGCGGTCGTGAAGAAGCTGAACCTTTCGGCCTTTTACGAGAGGATCAAGGCGCGGGGGAGCTGGGCGGGGCGGGATGCGACGGATCCGCAGGTGCTTTTGGCGCTGTGGCTCTATGCGACGGCGGAGGGGGTAGGCAGTGCGAGGGAGCTCGAGAGGTTGACGGAGCAGCACGTGGCCTACCGGTGGCTTCGGGGCGGGGGTACCGGTGAATTACCACACGCTGAGCACGTTTCGGAGCGAGAACGCGGAGGCGCTCGAGGAGCTTTTCACGCAGGTGTTGGCGGTGATGATGGCCGAGGGGCTGGTGCGGCTTCGGCGGGTGGCGCAGGACGGGACGCGGGTGCGAGCTTCGGCCGGGGACCGGTCGTTTCGGAGGAGAAAGAAGGTGGAGGAGCTGCGGGCGGAGGTACGCAGACAGATCGAGGCGCTGCGTGGGGAGCTCGAGGCACCGGCACGGCGGAGCCTCTCGAGGAGGAAGCAGGCTGCGCAGAGGCGAGCGCTTGAGGAGAGGGAGAGGAGGCTTACGAGGGCGCTCGAGGAGCTCGGGGCTTTGGAGAGGGAGCGCGAGGGTTACAAGAAGGGGGCGAAGGAGCCCTCGGGGGAGCCACGCAGCTCGACGACGGACCCCGAGGCGCGCGTGATGCGGCAGACGGGCGGGGCGTATCTTCCGGGCTACAATGTCCAGCTGGCGACGGACGCGGAGAGCGAGGTGGTGGTGGGGGTGGAGGTGAGTCAGGGGAGGACGGATTTTGCCGAGGCGGTGCCGATGCTGGAGCAGCTTGAGCGGAGGTTCGAGAGGCTTCCGGAGCAGTATGTGGTGGACACGGGCTACACGAGCGTGGAGAACGTGGAGGAGCTCAGTGCGCGGGGTGTGGAGCTTTACGGGGCTTTACCGAAAAGGAAGGGGAAGCCCGATCCCTACGAGGTGCGGCCCCGGGACAGCGAAGCGGTGCGGCAGCTCAAAGAGAGGATGAGGACACCGGAGGGGCGGGCGATCTACGGCGTGCGGGCTCGGGTGAGCGAGCGGGTGCACGCGGACCTCAAGCGCTGGAGGACGCTCGGGAAGATCGTCTTACGGGGGAGAACGAAGGTGCGGTGCATCGTGTTGCTGAACGTGATCACCTACAACCTGCTGCGGTGGTTCGCCCTTCTTGCGGCCGCGGGCGGAAGCTAAGGCGTCGTAGGCGAGAGAGAGGGCCGAAACCGAAGACGAAAAGACCGGAAGGAGGTGGCAAGCCGGGGCTCGGTGGGAACCCCGGAGGCCGCCAGCCTTCTCTTTTTTCCTCCGACCGACCCCGGCGAGCTCCTGCTTCGCTGGCCTTTCGCCAAGACCCGAATTTGTTCACAACCCCGGGCCCTCCGATCGCGTCCGCGGAGGGGTGTCGGGAGGTGGAGGGTACGTTTTCCATGCACGACGTGTCCGCCGGGTTTGGATTTCCGGGTGGGTGCCGGGTAGAAAGGCATCGATGGCGTCACCCCCGCGCGGACGAGGGACGGGCGCGAATCCGGAAAACCGGTACGAGCGGATCCACGTGGAGCTCGAAGAGACGGAGTTCGGCGAGCGCGTTCCCACGGTGTATTACCGGGATGCGAGCCGGTCCGCCCTCGCCGAGAACGAGAGTCCCGACGTCGGGTTTCGGTGGAGTCTCAACCCCTACCGCGGCTGCGAGCACGGCTGCATCTACTGCTACGCGAGGCCGACACACGAGTATCTCGGGTTCTCGGCCGGTCTCGATTTCGAGACGCGGATCTTCGTCAAGGAAGAAGCTCCCGAGCTTTTGCGCGCGCACTTTCTTTCGGAAAAATGGCGGCCCGAGACGGTGGCGCTTTCGGGCAACACCGACTGTTACCAGCCCGGCGAGCGCTACTTCCGCCTCACGCGGCGCTGCCTCGAGGTGTTCGCCGAGTTTCGGAACCCGGTGGCGATCGTGACCAAGAGCGCTCTCGTGCTCCGCGACCTGGACCTGCTCGAGGAGCTCGCACGCTACCGAGCCGTCGCCGTCTTCGTTTCGCTGACCACCTTGCGGGACGACCTGGCGGGTAAGCTCGAGCCCAGGGCTGCTCGTCCCGGGCGGCGCCTCGAGACGATCTCGGCGCTCGCGCGTGCCGGGGTTCCCGTCGGCGTCATGGTCGCGCCCGTCATCCCGGGTCTCAACGACGAGGAAATTCCGCGGATTCTCTCGTCCGCTGCCGCGGCCGGCGCCGCGTCCGCTTCCTGGGTGCTCCTGCGACTTCCGAAGCCCGTCGACCGTCTTTTCCTCGACTGGGTCGATCGCTGTTTCCCGGAAAGGCGTCGCCGCGTCGAGGGGCGGATTCGCGAGTGCCGGGGAGGCCGGTTGAGCGACGCCCGATTCGGAACGAGGATGCGAGGCGAGGGTCCCTACGCGGCACAGCTCGCTTCGCTCTTCCGGGTGTCCGCTCGGCGCTACGGCCTCGACCGTCCCCTTCCCGCCCTCGACCCGTCCTCGTTCCGAATACCGCCCGAGGGGCAGCTCTCGCTTTTCTGAATCCCGGCGGCCGGAGGGCTTCGCCACCGGCCGAGACTTCCCCGGACCGGTATCCGCCGGGAAAACCTGCCTCGGCCTGGCATGGCGACCGTGGGCGGTCGCTCTCCACCGTAGCCGCGCTTCGGCATCCGGAGTCCTTCGCGTGGGGATTCCCCCGACGTTGCCCCGAGTCGGAAAGCGCGTGTATCTTTCGGCTCGATGCCCGTCGAAGATCGCCCACCCGCCGAAGTGGCCTATCCCGCCCTCAACGGCCGGGCCTGGTGGATCGGGGAGTCGAGCGACGCTCTCGCGCGGCTCGAAGCCCTTCCGGCCGGTTTTTCGCCCGGAGATTTCCTCGTGGGCGGCCATCGATGCGGGGAGGGGGCGGAGCGGCGTATTGTCCTGGAGCTCGTCTCCGCCGGGGTCGGTGCGCTCCTCGGCGCGTCTTTCGACCCCGCCTTTTTCGCGCTCGCGATCGAGATGGGTCTTCCGGCCGTGGCGATCGAGGAGGTCCGCGCGATTCGAGACGGCGACAGCCTGCGTCTCGACATCGAGAGCTATCGCGTCGTGAACCACAGCTCCGGGGACCGCTACGTCATCCGGAATCTCACGGACGCCGAGCTCGAACGTTACCGTGTCTTCTACCACGGCGGCACGTTGGGCCGCGCCGGATGAAGCCCGAGGTCCTTCTCTACCGGCTGGCTCGTCCCCTCTTTTTCTCGCTCGACGCGGAAAGGGCGCACGAGCTCGTGCTCGGGTGGCTCGCCCTGGCCGCCGAGCTCGCCTTCCGCACGGGCACGGTCGCGTCTCCGCCTTCGGGCCCGGAGGTGGAACAGGAGCTCTGGGGCCTCCGGTTTCCCAATCCGGTGGGACTGGCGGCCGGCTTCGACAAGAATGCTCGCGTCGTGCCGGTGCTCCCGCTCCTCGGCTTCGGTTTCGCGGAAGTGGGGACGGTCACGGCCCTTCCGCAGGAGGGAAACCCGAAACCCCGGATCGCGCGGCTGGTCGAGCAGCGGGCCCTGGTCAACCGGCTCGGATTCAACAACGAGGGCGCGCCGGCCGTGGCGGCTCGGATGGAACGCTGGCGGCGGGCGAAGCTGCCCCTGCCGGTCGGCGGGAACGTCGGCAAATCGGCGGCGACGCCGCTCGAGCAGGCACAGGAAGACTACCTTTTCACGCTCGAGACCCTGCTTCCTTTCGTGGACTTCCTGGTCGTCAACGTGAGCTCCCCGAACACCCCGGGGCTCAGAGAGCTCCAGCGCGAGAGCGAGCTGCGGCGACTCGTCGGAGGTCTGGTGGAAAGAAACCGAGAGTTGGCGAGAGAGAAAAAGCTCCGGAAGCGTCCCCTCCTCCTCAAGATCGCTCCGGATCTTCCGGGGGATGCGGTTCGCAAAGCCGTCGACGTCGCCCTCGAAACCGGGGTGGACGGGATCGTCGCGACGAACACGCTCGCGGTCGAAAACAGCGGCGGCCTGCCCTTTTCCGGTGGCGGGCTCAGCGGTGCGCCCCTTCGCGAGCGTTCGAACGAGGTGATCCGCCGGATTTTCCGCCACTCCGAGGGAAAGCTTCCGATCGTGGGCGTCGGCGGCGTGTTTTCGGGCGAGGATGCCTGGGAGAAGGTTCTCGCGGGTGCTTCTCTCGTCGAAGTGTACACGGGCCTCGTTTACGAGGGCGCGCTCCTGCCGCGTCTTCTCGCCCGAGAGCTGGCGGCGCGTGTGCGCAAGGCGGGCGGGCGCCGGCTCGCCGACTTCGTGGGGTCGGGGGCGTAGGCGGCCTCCTCCGGCCCTTGCTGCCGCTGCGACGGCAGAGCCGGAAAGGTCGCAGTGCCCGGAGTCGCGGGCTTTCTTCGAGGGTGGCCGGGCAGTAGAAGGGGGCTTCGGGAGTGGGAGAGATGAAAAAACGCGAACTCTGTGCGCTCACGGTGGAAGAGGCGGCGCCTCTTCTGCGCTCGCGGGAGATCTCGCCGGTGGAACTCACGCGCGCCGTCCTAGACCGCATCGAGGAGCTCGACCCGAAACTCAACGCGTTCACCACCGTTTGCCGCGAGGAAGCCGAGCGCCGGGCGGCCGAGGCCGAGCGCGAGATCCGCTCGGGATTCTACCGGGGACCCCTCCACGGGATACCGATCGGGGTGAAGGACCTCTACGACACCGCGGGCATCCGGACCACGTACGGCTCGGGGATGTTCCGCGATCACGTACCCGAGAGAGATTCGCACATCGTCACGAGACTCAAGGAAGCGGGAGCGGTGATCGTCGGCAAGACGGCGACGCACGAGCTCGGGCTCGGGCTTACGACGAACAACTACTTTTTCGGACCGACCCGGAATCCGTGGAACCTCGACCACGTCCCCGGAGGCTCGAGCGGCGGCTCGGGCGCGGCCGTGGCCGCCGACCTCTGTCTCGCCGCGACGGGAAGCGACGGTGGTGGGTCGATCCGGTTTCCGAGCGTGTGGTGCGGTTGTTTCGGCCTCAAGCCCACGGTCGGCCTGGTGAGCAACCGCGGCGAGTTCGGCCGAGAGGGATCCTCGCTGGCCGTGGCCGGCCCGATCGCGAAGTCCGTTCCGGACCTCGCGATCCTGCTCCGGGCCATGGCGGGCTTCGATCCGGAGGACCCGTGGAGCATGCGCGTCCCGGTCCCGAACTACTTCGAAGAGCTCGACCGCGACCTCGACGAGCTCCGGGTCGGCGTGTATCCGGAACATTTCGGCGTCTCGCTCGATCCCGACGTCGAGTGCGCCTACCGCGCCGCTCTCGCCTCGCTCGAGGCACTCGGGGCCGAGATCGCTCCCGTGCGTTTTCCGCACGCGGAGAAGGTCCTGGGCGCGCTCTTTACCGCGATGGGCGCGGAAGGGCTTCCGTGGTTCCGCGAGCTCGAGCGCACGCGCAAGCTCGAGTTCGGCCCCGAAACGGAACCGCTCGTCGCCATGGCCCGGGCATTCACGATCGAAGACATCGTCCGGGGCTCCGTCGACCGCCGCCTCGTGACGAGAGACTGGGAGCTGGTCTTCCACGCAGTGGACGTGGTGGTGCTTCCGACGGCTCCCATCCCGGCGCCCAGGATCGGGGAAGAAAAAAGGGTCGTCGACGGAACCGAGGTGTGGCTTCCCGAAATCTGCGCGCGTTTTACGGCTCCCGCCAACCTCGCGGGCCTTCCGGCCGTCGCCGTGCCCGCGGGTCTTTCGGCGGAGGGGCTCCCCGTCGGGGTCCAGTTCGTGGGGTCTCGCTTCTCGGAGGCGAGACTTCTCGCCCTCGCGCAACGTTTCGTCGAGGCGGCCCCCGGCCTCCGGGAGCTCCGTTCCCCGCTTTCGGCGTGGAGGCCGCGACGGCCTTGAAGGGCGGGCGGGTAGGCTGTAGCCTCGGGGCGAGAATCGCTCCCGAGGAGGCGGCACCATGCGACTCGAAGTCATTCCGTGGAGCGAGCCGAGCCCGCCGGCGGAAGAGGATCTGCGGCGGCGCCTCGAAGAGGAAGGCTTCGACGTCTTCCGCTGGAGGGACGAAGGCGGCACGTACTACGCCCCCCACTCGCACGACCACGACGAGAGCCTCTGGATCGTCGAAGGAGAGATGACGTTCGGTGCCAACGGGCGGGAGTTCCACCTGCGTCCGGGAGACCGGCTCATGCTCCCGAAGGGAACGATCCACACGGCGCAGGCCGGAAAGGACGGCGTCACGTACCTGATCGGCGAGCGCCCCTGAGGCTCCCCGCTCGCCGTCGTTGCGGTCGGGGCGCCGAAGCCGCTCCGGAAGAAGCGGGCAAGGTGCCTCTACGGGCGCCCGCTCCCGAGCCGGCTGCCGAGCCACGCCGCGGAGAAGGCCCGGAGCGCGGAGCGACTTTCGCGGAACGCCCGGGGAAGGCCGGCGAGGCCGGCCGTAGCGGAGACGTCCGCCGTCTCTTCGGCCACGTCGAGCACGGAACGCACGGCGGCGAAGGGGATTCGTCGGGAGCGGGCCGCTTGCGCGATGCCACCCGCCTCCATTTCGACGGCGACGGCGCCCGTGCGCTCGCGGGCGCGGAGTTTGGCTTCGCGGCCGAGGATCGGTTTCGTGACGGTGAGGAACCTTCCCCGCACGAGCGGAAGCCCCGCCGATCGTGCGAGTTCGGAAAAGCACTCGGCCAGGTTTCCGGCGCAGGGAAGCACCTCTCCCGTGCTCTCGTCCAGGATCTCGGTGGCGACGACGAGCTCCCCGGGTCGAAGGCCGGGGACCAGGGCGCCGCAGCAACCCAGGCACACGAAAGCGTCGAAGGATCCTTCGAGGGCGAGCCCGTCCGCCGCCTTGCGGGCCGCGGCTCTGCCGATCCCCGTCTTCACGACCGCGACGAAAAGATCCCCGGCGGAACCTTCCCACACCCGGCCCCAGGCCGCACGGCGGCGGCGGGGATTCTCGAGAAGGCGCAGCACCGGAGCGCACTCCCACCTCATGGCCGCGAAGACGCCGACTCGCCGCGCCTCTTTCACGCCCGCAGCGACGGGCCCCGTCCGAGCGCTTCGAGGACCTCGAGCACCCGCGCCGTGTCTTCGTACTTGAGTGTCTGCCAGCCCAGGGCTCGCGCGCTCTTCAAGTTCACGCCGAGGTCGTCCACGAAAAAGATTCCGTCGTGCGGAACGCCGAGCCTGGCGCGGGTGAGCTCGTAGATCCTGGGCTCGGGCTTCCGGAAGCCGCACTCCGAGGAGTCGACGACCACGTCGAAGAGGTCGTCGAGCGGAAGGGTGCGCCGCCACGATTCTCGCCACTCCGCTACGTTGTTCGTGAGCAGAGCGGTCGGCATCCGCCGACGGATCCGCCCGATGGCCTCGAGGATTTCCCGGCGGATGCGTCCCTCCCCGTTTCCGTCGTCTCCCATGAAGCGACGTGCCCGGTCGAGGTCGACGGAGCCACCCGCTTTCTCGACGGTGTCCTTCAGAAGGCGAGCGAAATCCTCGAGCGCCATCTCGCCGCGCTCGACTCGCGCCCAGGGGCCCTCGTCGGAAAAAAGCTCCCTGCGGAGCTCCCGCCAGCGTTCGGGCTCGAGGCCGCAGCGCAGTCCGAATTCGACGACCGTGGCCGGCCCTCCTTCGAAGAGAACCCCGCCCAGGTCGAAAACCGAGGCGCGCACCCGCTCGACGTCGATGCCGTGGATCACGCCCGCTATTGTGGGGGAGAGGGCGTTTTCGAGTCAAAGCGGCTTCGTTTTTCCGCGACGGCGCGGGAGTTATAATCGCGGGGACCATGGAAGACAGGGTTTCGGGAGCGGTGCCTTCCACGCTCGAGGAAAAGCTCGAGGCGTTGCCGGCGCAGCCGGGCGTGTACCTCCTGAAGGACCGCCAGGGAAAGGTGATTTACGTCGGCAAGGCCAAGAACCTGAGGGCCAGGGTCCGCGCGTATTTGCGCGGCGGCGACGAACGCCACCAGGTTCGCTTTCTCATGGCTCGCGCCGCCGACGTGGAAACCCTGGTCACGCGGAACGACAAAGAAGCGCTCATCCTCGAGAACAACCTGATCAAGCAGTACAAGCCCCGCTACAACATCCGGCTCAAGGACGACAAGTCCTACGTGAGCGTGAAGGTGACGCTGCAGGAGCCGTGGCCGCGGGTGCTGGTGACGCGGAAGATCGTGAAAGACGGAAGCCGCTACTTCGGCCCCTTCCACTCGGCCCAGGCCGTTCGCGACACGCTCGACACGATCCGCAAAGTGATCCCGCTCCGGACGTGCAGCGACGCCGTCTTCCGCAACCGCTCGCGCCCTTGCCTCGAGTACCAGATCAAGCGGTGCCTCGCGCCGTGTTGCCTGCCCGTCGACCCGGAGGTCTACCGGGAGCACGTCCGGCAGGCCATGCTTCTCCTCGAAGGAAAGAGTTCGGACCTCGTCGAGCAGCTCCGCGCCGAAATGTTCCGGCTTTCGGACGAGCTTCGCTTCGAGGAAGCCGCACGGGTTCGCGATCGGATTCGCGCCATCGAAAAAACCCAGGAGCGGCAGCAAGCCGTCACGCACTGGGGAGCCGACCAGGACGTGTTCGGCTTCTACCGGGAAGGCGGGTTCGTCGAAGTGCAGGTCCTTTTCGTCCGGCGCGGGAAACTCACCGGGAACCAGAGCTACAGCCTGCGCGACATCGAGCTCCCGGACGAGGAGGTTCTCGCTTCCGTTCTCACGCAGTTCTACCAGGGGGACCGCTACATCCCGGACGAGGTCCTCGTGCCCGTCGAACTCGAGGACGAGGAGAGCCGTTCCGAGTACCTGAGCGAGCGCAAGGGGCGGAAGGTCGAGGTGTTCCGGCCCTTGCGCGGGAGCAAGGCCCGCGTCCTCGAGATGGCGATGGAAAACGCGCGGCAGAGCTTCCGCGAGCGGCACCACGGAGGGGAGAAGCGCGAAGCCATGCTGCAGGAGCTTCGCTCGGTGCTGGGGCTGCGCAACGCGCCGAAGAGGATCGAGTGTTTCGACATCGCGAACATCCAGGGCCGGCTCGCCGTGGGTTCCATGGTCACGTTCGACGAGGGCGAGCCCGACAAGGCGTCGTACCGGCGGTTTCGTGTGAAGACCGTCGCCGGAGCCGACGACTTCGGCATGATGTACGAAGTGCTCAAGCGCCGATTCCAGAGGACGGAGTGGGGTCTGCCGGACCTGCTCGTCGTCGACGGGGGGATCGGGCAACTCAACGTGGCCCTGGCCGTCCTCCGGGAGTGCGGGATCGAGAGCGTGGACGTGGTCGCCCTGGCCAAGATGCGGACCGAGCGGGCGCCGTTTTCCGCCGAGGTCAAGCATTCCGAAGAGCGAGTTTTCCTCCCGAACCGGAAAAATCCCGTGATCCTCAGGCGGAACTCGAACGCTCTTTTTCTCCTGCAGCGGGTCCGGGACGAGGCGCACAGGTTCGCGAACACCTACCACAGAGAGCTGCGAACCCGCTCGACCGTGACTTCCGCCCTCGACGCCATCCCGGGTGTCGGGCCGGCGCGACGGCGCAGGCTGCTCCGGCACTTCGGCAGCGTGAAACGTCTCCGTGAGGCGAGCGTCGAGGAGATCGCGTCGGTACCGGGCCTCACCCGGACGCTCGCGGCCACGATCAAGGAGCACCTCGAGAGCGCGGCTTGAACTTTTCTCTCGGCTCGGCGAGAGTCGAGGCCGAAGGGAAAAGGAGACCGAAAGGGGCGACATGCCACGGACGGCACGACGGAGTGCGGCGCTCGGACCGCTCTTGCACGCTCCCTCGTTCTGGCTCGCGACCGGGGTTCTCGGAGGACAGGGGCTCGGTCCGGGAGCCGCCCCGTGGCTTCCCGCCGTGCTCGCCCTTCTCGGGCTCGTCCTCGGCCGCCCGGTCTGGCGCGTCGGGCTGGTCGGGCTCGGATGCCTGGTCGGGATGGTGCAGGTCGAGAGGATCGGCCATCCGCCGGCGGATCCCGCGCACGTCGCCACGCTCGTGCCCGGGACCGTACGGCTGCGCGCCTCCGTGCTCGAAAGCCGCTCGGGCCCCGGCCGGCGTCGGAAGCTTCTCCTCGGCGTTTCCGCCGTCGAGCGTCGCGGATCCTGGGAGCCGTTCCACGGAAAGGTCCTCCTCACGGTGTTTCGCCCCGAGCGCCGCTGGGAAGAGGGGGCCACGCTCGAAGCCCTCCTGCGCATGCGGCGCCCCCGCAACTTCGGAAACCCCGGGGAATTCGACTACGCCGGGTACCTCGCCCGCAGGGGAATCCACGCGACGGCGTTCCTCTTCGACGACGCTGCCGTGGAACTTCTCGCGGAGCCCGCCCCGCGCGGGATCTCCGCGTTCCGCCGGTCGGTGAGGGAATTTTTCGACCGCCACGCTTCCTCGCCGGCCCGGGAACTTTTCGTGGCGCTGGTTCTGGGCGAGCGGGACGGAATGCCCGAAGAGCTCGTCGGCGCGTTTCGTGCGGCGGGAGTCGCCCACCTTCTCGCCATTTCGGGCTTGCACGTGGGTCTCGTGGCCGGGGCGGGTTACGTGGTCTGCCGCTGGCTTCTCGCCCGAAGCCAGTGGCTTCTTCTGCGCACCGTCGTGTCCGCCTGGGCCGCGGCCGGGGGGTGGGTCGCGGCGTGCTTCTATGTCGCGCTCGCCCGCGGGGGCGTGGCGACGACCCGCGCCTTCGTGATGGTGAGCGCGCTCCTGCTGCCTCTTCTCCTCTTGCGGCGGGTGGACGCACTCGTAGGGCTTTCGTTCGCGGCGCTGTTCGTGGCTTTCGGGACTCCCGGCGCGGTGCGGGAGGCGGGATTCCAGCTTTCGTTTTCGGCGGTGCTCTTTCTCGTTCTGGGCCACCGTCTTTTCCGGGAGCGAACGGAGCGACGGGGAGGCCCGACGACGCGCGGGCGACGCATCGGGCTCGCGGTCGCGTCGTACGCGTTCCTTGCCGTTTCCGCCTTCGTCGCTACCGCTCCGCTTCTCGCCTTCCACTTCCAGAGGCTTTCCTGGGTCGCGGTCCTGGCCAACCCCCTCGTCGTTCCGCTGCTCGGCACTCTCTTCGTGCCGTGCGGTCTCCTCGCGGCTTTTCTCGGCGTGCTCTGGGAGCCTGCGGGTCGGCTCTGTCTCGAGCTGGCCTCGTACGTGGCTTCGCTCGGGGTCTTTCTCGTGCGCGCGCTCGGAGAGCCCGGGTGGGCGAGCGGGTCCGTCCCGAAGCCCACGCTGCTCCAGCTCGCGAGCTT
Organism: Candidatus Binatia bacterium; assembly: GCA_026004195.1. Taxonomy (NCBI): domain Bacteria; phylum Candidatus Binatota; class Binatia (SeqCode); species Binatia bacterium. The sequence goes on along the minus strand of BPIQ01000002.1, from coordinate 393,171 downwards.
CTACTCGGCGGCGCTCGGCTTTCTGGCTCTTCGCGGGCGCGGTCGGCGGTGGTGCGTCTCGCTCGGGCTCGCGGCGCTCGCGATCGTGACGGCTCTCCTCCTCCGCGATCGGTGCGCGAAGGATTTTCTCCGGGTCACGTTCCTCTCCGTGGGTCAGGGGGACGCCGTGGTCGTCGAGTTCCCGGGCCGGGAGGTCCTGGTCGTCGACGCGGGTGGAGCGCTTTCTTTCGACACCGGGGAGCGTATCGTCGGGCCTTACCTCGCCTATCGCTGGATCGGGCGCATCGACTACCTCGTGTCGACCCACCCGCAGTACGACCACTACGGCGGGCTACGGTTCCTCGTGCGCGCGTTCCGTCCGCGGGAGTTCTGGCACGGAGGAGCGAGGAGTTCTTCCCGCTCGTACAGGGAGCTCGAGGAGGAAATCCTCCGCCAGGGCGTGGCGGCCGTGCGCGTGGCCGCCGGGGAGATTCGCGAAGTCGGACCTTGCCACGTGAAGGTTCTCGGTCCGCCTCCCGGCGAGCCGCGGGGCGATCCCAACGACTGGTCCGTGGTTCTCCGGGTCGCCTGCGGACAGGCGAGCGTTCTTCTGACCGGGGACGTCGAGCGGGAAGGAGAGGAGCGCCTTGTCCGGCGTTTCGGCTCCGAGCTCCGGAGCGTCGTACTCAAGGTGGCGCACCACGGGAGTGGCACGTCGAGCAGCCCGTCTTTCGTGCGGGCGGTCGAGCCGTGCCTGGCCGTCGTCTCCTGCGGTCACGAAAACCGTTTCGGGTTCCCGGACGCGGCCGTGCTGCGGACCTACGAGGAACGCGGCATCCCGCTCCGCAGAACGGACCGGGACGGGGCGGTCGTGGTCCGGCTCTGGCCCGACGGGCGCTTCGCGGCACGCGCGTGGCGCAACCCTCGGGGGAAACCGACGTTGACTGTGGGTAGGCGCGGGTCTATCGTCGGTAGGAAGGACGAGGGGGTGGATCGCTCGTCCTGTTTTTCTTTGGGCCGAAGGGACTTCCATGCGGCATCCCAGCTTCCGAGAAATGATGAACGAGGTGGTGGCCTACGGAAGCTGCTGCGAATGCGGTTCCTGCGTGCTCGTGTGCCCCCACAACGTGATCGACTACGTCGAGGGCAAGCCGAAGCAGGTGGCCAAGGCCACGGCTCCGTTCGACTTCTGCGGGATCAGCGAGGGGATCGGATGCGACGTGTGCGCGCAGGTGTGCCCCCGCCTCGGCCCGCGGGAGCACGTGCTCGGGGAGGCACACCTGGCCGGAGAAGCCCCGTATCGGGGCACGTTCGGGCGCTACCGGAAGGTCCTCGTGGCACGTGCGACGGATCCGGAAGTCGTCGCGCGTTGCCAGGACGGCGGGGTCGTGACGGGCCTTCTCGCCTGGGCTCGGCGTACCGGCAGGATCGACGGTGCCGTGGTGTCGGCCGCCGACCCGGAAAAGCCGGCTGCGCCCCGGCCTCTCGTGGTGACGACGGAACGGGAGATTTTCGAGACCGGCACTTCCTGGTATACGTACTGCCCGAACAATCTCGCGCTCGAGCAGGCGCGCGAGATGGGACTGCGGCGGGTGGCGTTCGTGGGGGTGCCGTGCCAGGTGACGCCGGTCCGCAAAATGGAGTGGACGGACCCGGCGTTTCTCGACAACGGGCGCAAGAAAGAAAAGCACATCGAGCGACAGCGGTCTTTCCTGAAGGGCTTCGCCGAGATCGTCGAGCTCCAGATCGGGCTCCTCTGCAGCGAAGTCTTCACCTTCGAAGGACTCATGAAGGAGACGATCGAGGGCGAACTCGGCATCCCGCTCGGGGACATCGCGAAGTTCAACGTGAAGGGAAAGGTTCTCATCTACAAGAAAGACGGCGAGCTCGTCGAGATGAGCCTCCGCAGAGCCCAGGAATACGCCCGGCCCGAATGCCACCATTGCGGCGACTTCTCGGCGGAGCTCGCCGACCTTTCGTGCGGGGGTGTGGGGGCGATGGGATGGACGATCACGATCGTGCGGACGAAAAAGGGAGAGGAGTATTTCGACGCGGCCGTCTCCGACGGCGTGTTCGAAACCAGGCCCATCGAGGAGTTCGAAAACTCCATGAAGGTGCTGCTCCGTCTCGCTCGCAAGCAGCGGGTTCGCGTGCCCGTGCCCCCGGGGCGGACTCCCGAGGCGGTTCGGCCGCCGGGTTTTGCGAGCTAGGGATTTTCGTCGAGAGAATGCCCCATGGCCCTCGCTAGAGCGGCGCGTCGCGGTTCGGGTCGCTTCCCGCGGGAGTATCTCGAGCGGTTGATCGAGAGTTCGCCGGACATCGTCGTCGCGGTCGACCGGAGCGGCACGATCACCTTCTACAACGACGGCGCCGAGAAGATCCTGGGCTACAGCGCCCCCGAGATCCTCGGAGCCAACGTCGTGCAGCTCTACCCGAGCCTCGAGGAGGCCAAGCGGGTCATGGCCGCCATGCGGAGCGACGAGTACGGCGGCCCGGGCAAGGTCAAGAACTTCGAGACGACCTTCGTCGATCGGCTCGGGAACCACATTCCCGTGGCCATTTCCGGGTCGATCCTCTACGACGAGGCCGGGCTCGAGATCGGTTCGATCGGTTTCGCCAAGGACCTCCGGGAAATCCGGCGGCACGAACGGCTCGCCACGCTCGGGGAAGTCGCCGTAGGGCTCTGCCACGAGATCAACTCTCCCCTCGAAGTGATCCTCAACCAGCTCTCGCTTCTCGAGCAGTTCGTTCGCCGGAAGGCGAACGAGGAGGAACTGGTCGTCGAAGAGGAGCGCATCGAGGGAATCCGCCGGGAAGTGGGGAAGGTGCAGGCCATCATCGCTCGACTCGTCGACCTGGCGAGCGGAGAGGAGTACAGGACCCGGGAATACCTCGAGGGTACGCGCATGGCGGACCTCTCCCCGAGGCCCAGGGTCGGGGCCGGGGAACTCGCGGGGCTGCGTATCCTCGTCGTCGACGACGACCTCGGCGTCTGCACCTCGCTCCGCGACTTGCTCGAAGCGGAAGGCTGTCGCGTGTACATGGCGGGCGGCGGCGAACAGGCGCTCGAAATCCTCGAGAAGGAGCCCTGCGACCTCGTGATCAGCGACGTGGTGATGCCCGACCTCGACGGGTACGAGCTCTTCCGCCGGGTGCGGGAAACCCGGAAGATTCCTGTCGTCCTGATGACGGGCTACTACTACGACCGCGACCACGTCATCAAGCGGAGCCGCATGGAGGGCCTCGAGGGTGTCCTCTTCAAGAAGCCCATCGACCCCGAGCGTCTCAAGGAAGTGATCCTGGAACAGTGCCGGCCGGCGAGGGCGACGGGGTCCTGAGCTTCGGCGGAGAGCCGGCAGGAGCGGCCGTGGGCGTCGGAGCGGGGCGGATTTCCATCACCAGATCGCCCTCCGGGCCCCGGAAAAAGGCCCTTCGTTCCTCCACCCGTACGAGCTTTCCCAACCCCGGGACCTCTTCGCCCACCCGATACAGAACCGTTCGTCCACGGGGATCCTCGACGACGGCGTACCCTCCGGACCGTGCGACCGCCACCCCGGCGAGCCGGAACCGTCGCGCTTCCGGGCCCGCGGTGGGCGGCTCGACCCGGCCCGGTGTGGGCGTGCTCCGGGCCGTAGGGGTGGGTTCGGGCCGCGGCATCTCCCGGCGTCGTTCCTTTCCGAACCGAACGAACAAGAGGAGGAGCACTGCGAGCGCGAGAAGAAAAAGCACGACGCGCGTCATCGCCCGGTCTTCCGTCTTTTGAGGCACGAGAGCCCGCCGGACCGGTGCCGCTCTCCGTACGGCTCCGCTACTGGGCCGCGGTCGCCGCGTGGATGGTGCTCATTTCGTTCCTTTCGACGGACGCGTTTTCCGCGGACAACACGCATCGTTACATCGACCCTCTTCTCCGGTTTCTCTTTCCGGGCATCGGGCGCGAGGGCATCTTCTTCGCCCACGCCGTCATCCGCAAGAGCGCCCATTTCGTCGAGTTTTTCGTCCTGAGCCTGCTCGTCTTCTGGGCCATGCGCGCCGGTCGCCTACGGCGGTGGCGCCGCGATTGGGCCTTGACGGCGCTCGTGGTCTCGGGTCTTTTCGGTCTCGTGGACGAGTGGCACCAGGCGTTCGGTACGGCGCGGACGCCCTCGCTCGGGGACAGCGGCATCGATTTCGCGGGGGCGCTCGCCGCACAGGCGATGCTGTTCCTCGGGCGCGCGGCGCGCAGGACGGCCGGCGGTCGGAACGTCCGCTAGGGGGGAGGTCGTGCGGGCGGCGAGGCGGCGGGCGGCGAGGATGGGGTTCCTCCTCCGTCCGGAACGGAGGCTCTGGGAGCGGGGAATCCTCGACGTGGCCGGCGTGGACGAGGCCGGCGTCGGGCCTCTCGCCGGGCCGGTGGTCGCGGCGGCGGTTCTTCTCCCGCGGGATTTTCGCGACCGCGAGATCGACGATTCGAAACGTCTCGGCCCCTCCCGGCGCGAGCGGCTGGCCGAGAAGATCCGCGAGAACGCGCGAGCCCTCGGGATCGGGATCGCGACGGTGGAAGAGATCGACCGCCTCAACGTGTACCACGCGGCTCTCCTCGCGATGCGACGCGCGGTCGAAGCGTTGTCGGTCCGTCCGGCCTACCTCCTGGTCGACGGTAGGAGGATCCCGGGCATCGAGATCCCACAGGAGCGGATCGTGGGCGGAGACCGCCGGAGTTTTTCGATTGCCGCGGCTTCCATCGTGGCCAAGGTGACCCGCGACGCGCTCATGCGCGAAGCCGACCGGCTCTACCCCGGGTACGGATTCGCCCGACACATGGGGTACGGCACTCGCGAGCATCGCGAGGCTCTCGAACGCTTCGGACCCTGCCCCTGGCACCGCCGGTCGTTTCTTTCCGTCGCGCAGCCTCTCCTTCCGGGTTTCGAGCGCCGCGGGTAGTCCCTTGCGGGAGCCGCCGCTATAATGCGCGCCGGCGAGGCTGCGATGGACAACGAGATCGTCATGCCCAAACTCTCGGACGCCATGGAGGAAGGCAAGATCCTTCGGTGGCTCAAGAGCGTCGGCGACGAGGTCCGGGTCGGCGAGGTCATCGCGGAGGTGGAAACCGACAAAGCCGACATGGAGCTCGAGGCGGACCGCGAGGGAATTCTGAAAGAAATCCGCGTCCGCGAGGGAGAATCGGCCAAGGTAGGGGCGGTGCTCGCCGTTCTCGAGCCGAAAGGCGGGGAACGCGCGCCTTCGCGAGAGAAACCGGCTCCCGCCGGAGAAAAGTCCACGGTCCCGCCCCGGCCCGAGCCGAAAAAACCCGTGGAAGCTCCGAGCACGGTGCCCCCGCGCGCTTCCGCTCTGGCCCGAAAAGTGGCCGAGGAGCGGGGCGTCGAGCTCGAGGCCGTGGTGGGGAGCGGCCCGCAGGGGAAGATCGTGCGCCGGGACGTCGAAGCCGCGACGGGCGCCGAGGCGGCGCGTCCGGTGTCGGAAGGCGTCGAGGGGCGAGTGGAGCTTTCGCGCATGCGACAGGCCATCGCCCGCAGGATGACGGAAGCGAAGCGCGAGATCCCGCACTTCTACGTCACCGCGGAAATCGACATGACCGAAACGCTCCGCCTCCTCGAAATGGTGAAACGTCGCGTCGGGGAGCACTTGCGGATCACGGTGACGCACGCCGTCCTGAAGGCGGTCGCGCTGGCGCTCGTTCGCCACCCGAGGGTCAACGGCAGGTGGGTGGACGGCGGCATCGTCCTCGGCTCCGAAGTGCACCTCGGCATGGTCGTGGCGCTCGAGGACGGGCTCGTCGTTCCCGTCATCCACCACTGCGAACGTCTGAGCCTGCAGGAAATCGCGGCCGAGGCGAACCGGCTCGCGGCCGCGGCGCGTCAGGGGAAGTTCTCGGGGGACGACCTGCGGGGATCCACTTTCGCCGTCTCGAATCTCGGGATGTTCGACGTCGACGAATTCGCCGCGATCATCGACCCGCCGCACGCTGCCGTTCTGGCCGTGGGGGCGGTCAAACCCCGGCCGGTCGTGCGCGGGGACCGCCTCGAGGTGGCCAGAACGATGCGCGTCACCCTCTCCTGCGACCACCGGCAGCTCGACGGTGCCGAGGCGGGCCGGTTTCTCCGTACTTTGCGGGAAATCCTGGAAAACCCCGTCCACCTGGTGATGGATTGAGAGCGATGGAAACCTACGACCTGGTCGTGGTCGGGGCGGGGCCGGGGGGCTACGTCGCGGCCATCCGCGCGGCGCAGCTCGGAATGCGGGTCGCCGTCGTGGAGAAGGACCGTGCGGGCGGTGTGTGCCTGAACTGGGGATGCATTCCCTCGAAGGCCATCCTCCATGCCGCCGAGCTCTACGAATCGGTCCGCGACGCGGAATCCCTCGGCCTTCGCGCCGAGGGGCTCGGTTTCGACTACGGAGGCGTGATCGCCCACAGCCGCAAGGCGGCGGACCGGCTCGCCAAGGGGGTGGAAAGCCTTTTCCGGAAACACGGCATCGTCCTGGTTCCCGGAGAGGCGACGCTCGAGACGCCGCAGCGTGTCCGGGTGTGCGCGAACGGCGGGAGCCGGACCCTCGAGGGGAAGCACGTCCTGCTCGCGACGGGCAGCACCGAGCGGACCCTTCCCGGCCTCGACGTCGACGGTCGGGTGGTGCTCACGAGCCGGCAGGCCCTGGAGAGCCGTCGATTTCCCCGCTCCCTCCTCGTCATCGGGGGCGGGGCCGTGGGGGTCGAGTTCGCGTACGTGTACGCGGCGTTCGGGGCGCAGGTGACGATCGTCGAAATGGAGGAACAGTTGCTTCCCGGCACGGACCGCGACGTCGCGAAGGAGCTCGAGCGGGCTTTCCAGCGCCGGAAGGTCGTCGTGAAGACCCGGACCCGGTACAAGGAGTGCCGCAGCGTCGGCGAGAACGGGGCGGTGGTCGCCTTCGAAGGCCCCGAGGGCGAACTCGAACTCCGCGCGGAGCAGGTTCTCGTCGCCGTGGGGCGAGCTCCGCTCTCGGGCGGGCTCGGCCTCGAAGAGCTCGGCGTCGAGGTGGAGCGAGGGTTCGTGAGGGTGGACGAGCGGTTCCGGACCAAAAAACCGGAGCTGCTCGCCGTGGGGGACGTCGTCGGAGCGCCGCTTCTCGCCCACAAGGCGTCGGAGGAAGGAATCGCGGCGGTCGAATTTCTGGCCGGAGAGAGGAGCACGGGAGTCGATTACGACCTCATCCCGAGCTGCGTCTACTGCCAGCCGGAGGTGGCGACCGTCGGGCTCACCGAGGAAGAAGCTCGCCGGCGTGGGTTCGACGTGAAGGTCGGTCGCTTTCCCTTTACGGCGTCGGGCAAGGCCGTCGCGACCGGACACAGGGAGGGGTTCGTCAAAGTCGTGGTGGACGCCCGGTACGGCGAAATCCTCGGGGGCCACATCGTCGGGAGGGGGGCGACGGAGTTGATCTCGCAGGTCGGACTCGCGAAATTCGCCGAGGCCACGGTCACCGAGCTCGGGACCTACGTGCGGCCGCACCCGACGCTCTCGGAGGCGATCATGGAAGCGGCGCTCGCGGTGGAAGGCCGGTCCATCAACTTCTGAGCTCCCATGGCGTGCCCCGGGACCGAACGTGCACCGAACGAGCGGCTCGCGGTGCGGTGGCTCGGCCGGGTTCCCTACGACCGCGCGCTCGCTCTGCAGGACGAAACCCTTCGCGCGCGGCTCGAGGACAGGATCCCGGACACGCTGTTCCTCCTCGAGCACGAGCCGGTGTACACCCTGGGTCGAGGGGCCAGGGAGGAGGATCTCCTCGGGGCCCCGGCACGCCTGGGCGTACCGGTGTTCCGGGTGGGGCGGGGCGGAGCGGCTACCTTCCACGGCCCGGGCCAGCTCGTGGCCTACCCGATCGTGGCGCTCGCCCGGCAGGGGCGCGACGTCCGCCGCTACGTGCAGGCACTCGAAGAGGTGGCGATCCGGGTCTGTCGCGGTTTCGGTGTCGAAGCGTTCCGGCGCCCGGGCTTGGTGGGCGTCTGGAGCCGAGGGGGAAAAATTGCCTCGATCGGCGTCGGGGTCCGGCGCTGGGTCGCCTACCACGGCCTCGCTCTCAACGTCGAGACCGACCTCCGTTTCTTCGAGGCGATCGTTCCGTGCGCCCTTCCCGGTGAGAGCGTGACCTCGATCGCTCGCGAAAGGGGAGACCGGGTCGGCGTCGAAGAAGCGGTGCCGGTCCTCGTCCGGGAATTTTGCTCGGTTTTCGGATTCGAGGCACCCTCGGAGCCATGACCACCGTAGCGCGCCGCCACCCGGAGTGGATCAAAGCTCGGGCCCCGGTGGGGGAGCGCGTCTTCGAGCTTCGCCGCCTCCTGCGGGGCCTTCGGCTCCACACCGTTTGCGAGGAAGCGCAGTGCCCCAACCTGGGCGAGTGCTGGGCTCACGGAACGGCGACGCTCATGTTGATGGGAGACGTCTGTACGCGGAACTGCGGCTTCTGCGCCGTGGCGCACGGCCGCCCGCGCCCTCTCGACCCGGAAGAACCGGCGAGGGTGGCCGAGGCCGTCGAGCGGCTCGGGCTCCGGCACGTGGTTCTCACCTCGGTCGACCGCGACGACCTTCCCGACGGGGGCGCGAGCCACTTCGCCGCGACGGTCCGGGCCGTGCGCGGGCGCATCCCGCGGTGCTCGATCGAGGTCCTGATTCCCGACTTTCAGGGGAATCCCGTCGCGCTCGAGGTGGTCGTCGGCTCGCCGATCGACGTTCTGAACCACAACGTGGAGACCGTGCCCCGCCTCTACAAACGGGTTCGCCCCGGTTCCCGCTACGAGAGGAGCCTCGAAATCCTCCGGCGGGCGAAGGAGCTTCGGCCCGAACTCCTGACGAAAACCGGCCTCATGCTGGGCCTCGGGGAGGAGCGGGAGGAGGTTCTCGCCGTGCTGCGCGACCTGCGGGCCGTAGGATGCGACATTCTCACGCTCGGACAATACCTGCGTCCGAGTTCGAAGCACCTGCCGGTCGTTCGCTACGTTCCGCCGGAAGAATTCCGAGAGCTACGGGCCGACGCCTCGAGGCTCGGCTTCCTGCACGTGGAAGCAGGGCCTCTCGTCCGGAGCTCCTATCACGCGTGGACCCACGTCGAGGGTGCGCGCGGCGGGAGTGTCTCCTTCTAGGGCGGTTTTGCTATAGACACGAGCGATCTTTTTTGCGATTCTCCTCCCGCCCGCGAGAAAAGGGGTCCGACGGAAATGAGGCTCTTGTACGATTATCCGGATTGCCCGTACGGCCAGAAGGTTCGGGTGGTTCTGGCGGAAAAGGAACTTCCCTACGACCTGGTCACGGTCGACTTGAAGAAGAACGAGCAGAGGTCCCCCGAATTCTTGAGGAAGAATCCCTACGGCAAAGTCCCCGTCCTCGAGGACGAGGACGTGATCGTGTACGAGTCGACGATCATCAACGAGTACCTGCAGGACGAATACCCTTACCCGCCGGTCATGCCCGACGATTCGGCCAGTCGGGCCAAGGTGCGGTGGCTCGAGGACTACAGCGACAGCGTTTTCCTGCCGCGTGTCTACTGGATTCTCTGCGAGCTCGAAAAACCGGAAGGTGAGCGGGACGCGGCGAGAATCGAGCAGTACAGGAACGAGATCCGGCAGAGCCTCGGCTGGTTGCAGAGCCAGTTCCTGCAGCAGGGGGCCGAGTTTCTCGTGGGCGACTTCAGTCTCGCCGACATCGCTTTCGTTCCGGGGCTCCTCGTGCTTTCCCGGCTCGGGGTCACGCTCGACCCGGCGTGGCAGGCGCTCCACGCGTGGATCGAGAGGCTGCGGGTGCGGCCGAGCGTGCGAGTCCTGGGCCTTTCGGGCTGACCCCCGGTTGACAGGGGCTCCCAGGTCCTTTATTAGGAAGCATTACTGATAAGGCTCCCGGGACGCGCACCGTCCCGGGAGCCGGTCGGGCAATCTTTTCGGAAAAGGAGGAGGAAGGACCATGGCCAAGTCGCTCAAAGGAACCAAAACCCACGAGAACCTGAAGACCGCCTTCGCGGGCGAGTCGCAGGCGAACCGCCGTTACCTCTATTTCGCCCGCAGGGCCGACATCGAAGGCTATCCCGACATCGGGGGTCTTTTCCGGGACACCTCGGAGGCGGAAACCGGACACGCCTTCGGCCACCTCGATTTTCTCAAGGAAGTCGGTGACCCGGTGACGAACCTGCCGATCGGCGACACGGAAAAGAACCTGAAGTCCGCGATCGAAGGCGAGACCTACGAGTACACGGAGATGTACCCGGGCTTCGCCAAGACGGCTCGAGAAGAGGGGTTCGACGAGATCGCGGAGTGGTTCGAGACGCTGGCGCGAGCGGAGAAATCTCACGCCGGCCGTTTCACGAAGGGACTCGAGAGCCTGAAGCTCTGAGCGCGGTCGGACCGCGCGCGGAACCGGAGGGGCTTCGCGCCCCTCCGGTCCTCGGTGGAGCCGTGAGGAAAGTTACGCTGGACGACGTCGTGGGCCTCGGCCGTTACGAGCGGATCCGCGACGAGTTCCGCCGGCGCATCATCGAGCTCAAGCGGAGGCGGCGGGTCGCCGTGGGGGACCGGATCACGTTCGTGTTCGAGAACTTCGACACGGTCCTCTTCCAGATCCAGGAAATGCTGCGTGCCGAGTCCATCACGGACATCGACCGGATCCGCGAAGAGATCGAGATCTACAACTCGCTGATCCCGGAGCCCGGCGAGCTGAGCTCCACGATGCTCATCGAGATCACGGAATACGAAAAGATCCGCCCCGAGCTCCTGCGGCTCCAGGGAATCGACCGGGCCGTGGCCATCGAGCTCGGGGAGGGACTGCGGGTGCCCGGAGTTTTCGAGGCCGGCCGCAGCAAGGAAGACAAGCTCAGCGCCGTGCAGTACGTCCGCTTCCCGTTCGACCCGAAGGCCCGCGAAGCCTTCGCAGACCCCGGGGTGCCGGCAGCGATCGTGATTTCCCACCCGAACTACCAGGCTCGTGCCCCGATCGAGGGCCCGGTCCGAGAATCCCTCCTCGAGGATCTCGCGGAGCGATGAGGGAGCGGCGCACGCGCCAGCTCGAAGCCGTCGCGCACGCGCTCCACGAGCTCGACCACCCGACGGCGGCCGATGTGTTCCGCGCGGTGCGGCGCAAACTTCCCCGCGTGAGCCTCGGCACCGTGTACCGTAACCTCGAAAAGCTCGTCCACTCGGAAAAAGCGCGCGTGGTCCGGGTGCAGGGCGAGCCCGCGCGTTACGACGGGAACGTGCTCCCGCACGACCACTTCGTGTGCGAGGGCTGCGGGCGGCTCATCGACCTCTCGGGCGAGGTGCGGCCGCGCGTTCGGACCGATCGCTTGCGGCGGGAGGGGTACGTCGTGCGGGGGCGGGTCCTGGGTCTTTTCGGCCTGTGCCCGCGGTGCGGGCGGGAGTCCGGCGAGAGGAATGGAGCTGCCTGAGCAACTCCCGCTCTTTCCGCTCCCCAACGTCGTCCTCTTTCCCGGCGTTCCCTTGCCACTCCACGTCTTCGAGCCCCGCTACCGGGCCCTCGTGCGCGATGTCCGCGGTTCGCACCGGCTCGTCGGCATGACGCTCCTGCGCGGCGACTGGAAGCCCAGGTATTTCGAGAATCCCGAGATTTTCGCCGTAGGTTGTGCCGGGAAAATCACCGAGCTCGAAGAGCTTCCGGACGGGCGTTTTTTTCTGCTGCTCGAGGGCGTCCGCGAGTTCACCGTCCTTTCCGAAGACCGCTCCCGCCCCTACCGGGTGGCGCGGGTGGCCTGGCGAGACGCACTCGAGGCCGAGACCCCCTTGGCTCCGGAGCTCCGCGCTCGGATCCTCGAAAGGCTCCGCCTCTGCCCGCCGCCGGGGGTCGACGACCGGGTTCGCCGCGTCCTCGAGACGGCCGGGGACGGGTTCCTCGTGAATTTTTTCTGCCACGCTCTCGACACGGAACCCGTGGAAAAGCAGGCGCTCCTCGAAGCGCCTTCTCTCGGCGAGCGCGCTCGGCGACTTTGCGACGTCCTCGATTTTCTGGCCCACCTGCGAACGCGCGGGCGCCGGGACGAGCCGCCTCACTGAGATCGCGAGCTCTCCCCCGCGGGCTCGAACCGGATCCGTTCCGGGCAACTGTAGACGTTCATGCGCGGGGGGCGCACGAATCCCACGAGTGCCTGACGGCTCGCGAGCGCGAACGAAGTGGCGAGGCTCGAGGGAGCGGAGACCGCGGCGACGACGGGAATGCGCGCCGAGAGCGCCTTTTGCAGGATCTCGAAGGACGCCCTGCCCGAAACGAAGAGGACGTGGCGGTCGAGAGGCCAGCGCCCCGCCCGGAAAGCCCAGCCGAGAATTTTGTCCACGGCGTTGTGGCGTCCCACGTCTTCCCGGACGGCCAGGAGCTCGCCGCGGTCGTCTCCCACGGCGGCCGCGTGGAGCCCTCCGGTGCGCGCGAAGAGAGGCTGGGAACGCCCGAGGCTTTCGGCGAGGCGCAAGATCGCGTGGGCGGCCACGGAAAAGCCGGGCTCGAGGGGAGGAAAGTTCCCGTGGACGGCTTCGATCGTCGCCTTTCCGCAAAGCCCGCAGCTCGAAGACGCGAAGACGTGTCGGGTAAGCCGCGCGAGGTCCACTTCGACTCCGGGCCGCAGCGACACGTCCACGACGTTGCACGCCGGATCCACGACGACGTCCCGCACCTGCTCCCGGTCCCGCAGGAGCCCCTCGCTCAGAAGGAAGCCGAGGGCGAGCTCCGCGTCCTCGCCCGGGGTTCGCATCGTGACCGACACGGGCTGGCCGTCGACGCGGACTTCGAGGGGCTCCTCGCGCGCGAGCTCGTCCGTTCGCTCGCACGCCCGCCCTCCGAGTTCCCAGGAGACGACGGGTCGGAGTTCCGACGCCCTCACGCGTTCCCCCGTTCGATTCGGACGACGGCGTTGTAGTCGGGAACGCCCGAGACCGGGTCGCGAGCTTGCGGGGAGAGGAGCACGTTTCCCTCGGGGAAGTGGACCTGCACGTTGCCGCGCCCGAGCGGGGCCAGGTGGACTCGCCCGCGGAAGCGGCCGTGTTCGCTCACGAGCACGACCGGGTCCCCGCTTCGTAGACGGAGTTCGGCCGCGTCGTCGGGGGAAAGAAAGACCGCGTCCCGCGAAGCGCCCGTGAGCGGGTCGACCGGAGCGTAGACCATGCTGTTGAACTGGCGGCCCCGACGGGTGGAGAGCCGGAAGGTCCCGGATTGCGCCGGCTCGCGGCGAAGCGGCACGGGCCGGAGGCGGGCACGCCCGTCCGGGGTGGGGAACCGCCCTCCACGGCAGAGAAGGCGCCCGCCCCACTGGAAGGAGTCTCCGGCTTTCGCGAGGTGCTGGATGCCGTCGTACTGCGGCGCGACGCGTGCGATCTCCCGCCGAATCTCCCATCCGGTCCGACACCCGAAACGCGCTTCGAGTTCCGGCGCGACCCGGGCGGCCAGATCCCGCAGGATTTTCCACTCCGCCCGGGCTTCGCCGAGCTGGCGGGGGATTTCCGGGCTGAAAAGAACCCGCCGCTCCGTCGTCGTCTCCGTTCCGCCGTCGTCCTGTTCGTAGCGCGTCTTGGCCGGCAGGAGCAGCACGGCTTCTTCGGGGTCGAGGAAGACCTGCTCGGTCAACAGGAGGTCCTGGTGGATGCGAACGGGGAGGCGCGAGAGGGCGCGGGCGACGAAGGCGGGGTCCGCGAGCGTCCGGAGGAAGTTCCCGCCGACGCAGTAGAGAACGTCGAGCTCTCCGCGCACGGCCGCTTCCACCATTTCGGGTGCCGTGAGGCCCGGACGCTCGGGCACGGGAAAGCCGTAGAGTTCCGTGAACGCGCGGGCATTCTCGGGGGAGATGGGCACGCCTCCCGGAAACACCGTCGCGTAGGCGCCCATTTCCGCTCCGCCTTGCACCCCCGAGTGGCCCCGAATGGGCACGACCCCGCAGAACTCCCGGCCCACGAAGCCGAGACAGAGCGCCAGGTTCAGGATGGCCTGCACCGTGTCGGCGGCGAACGAGTGCTGGGTCACCCCCATGCTCCAGACGAAAACCCCCGAGCGGGCCTCGGCGAGAATCCGCGCGCACCGCTCCATTTCGCTCCTCGGAAGTCCCGCTTCGGACTCGAGATCGCTCCAGTCGAGCCCCCGAAGGTACGCCTCGACGTCTTCGAAGCCCGTCGTGTGTTCCCGGACGAATTCCTCGTCGTAGCGGCCCCGTTCGAGGAGCGCGCGCAGCACGCCCGAGCAGAAGGCCAGGTCTCCGCCCGTTCGTACGGCGAACCATTCGTCGACGAGCGCCGTGCCGAAAAGAGCGCTGCGGAAATCCGACGGGATCCAGTAGCGTTCCATGCCGGGCTCGAGATACGGGTTCACGAGCACGACGCGGGTGCCCTTCCTCTTCGCTTCGAGGAGGTATTTCGTCGCGACAGGCTGGTCGTTCGCCGGGTTCGACCCGAAGAAGAGAATCACGTCGGTCCCGATCCAGTCCCGGTAGCTACAGGTGCTCGCCGCGACGCCGAGCGCACGTTTCATGGCGGCCGTCGACGGCGCGTGACAGAGCCGGGCCGCGTTGTCGATGTTGTTCGTCCCGAGAAGCCGGGCGAGCTTCTGCGCCACGTAGTACGTTTCGTTCGTGAGCCCGCGCGAGGTGAGGTAGAAGGCGATCCGGTCCGGTCGAGCCTTCCGCAAGGCGCCGGCCGCGAGCTCGAGCGCTTCGTCCCAGGAGACGGGCCGGAAGCCCGGCTCGCCCGCTCTTCGCAGGAGCGGAACCGGGATCCTTCCGAGGGCTCGGAGCTCCTCGTTGCTCCGCTGCCGGAGCTCGCGGACGTCGGCGAGAAGAGAGGGGTCGAAAGCGGGCATCGTGTTGAGGCGGAGGAGAAAAAGGCGCGTCATGCAGAGGTGGACCCCGTCGATCGTCCAGTCGCGGAAGCCCGAGACTCCCAGCGCGCAGCCGTCGCACACGCCTTCCTTGAGAATGCGCCACGCGTAGCGTGCCTGATCGCGGTTTTCCCAGGCCACGCGGAGCATCTCTCGGTAGTGCCGGGGCTTGGTCCGGTCGAGCCCGAAAGGAAGCCAGGACTTCTTCGTGCGAAGCGATGCCGACTCCACGCCTTCCCTCTAACCCTCTCCTGCCCGTGCCACAAGGACCGGGAACCAAAGGCGGGCGGCCGAGGTTCTAGTTTCACCGAAGGGGAAGCGAAGCCCGTACACGTCGTTTTGCTCCCGGCCACGGAAAGGGGGTAAAGAGCCTTCGCCCCCCGAACGTGGGGAACAACGCCGGGAAAAAACAACGAGGAGGTGTGCCATGTCGTCGAGGTTGGACGTCGAGGCTGCCGTCCGCGACCGTTACGCGAAAGCGGCTCGCGAGAAGGAGGCGAGCCTCTGTTGCCCCGTGGAATACGACGAGCGGCTCCTGGCCGTGCTGCCTCGCGAGGTCGTCGAGCGGGACTACGGGTGCGGTGACCCGTCCCGCCACCTCCGTCCCGGCGAGACGGTTCTCGACCTGGGTTCGGGAAGCGGCAAGGGCTGCTTTCTCGCCGCACAGGTCGTGGGCCCCGAGGGGCGGGTGATCGGCGTCGATTTCCATCCCGAAATGCTCTCTCTGGCCCGCCGCTACCAGCCCGAGGTGGCCTCGCGACTCGGCTACGACAACGTGGTCTTTCTGCGGGCCCGCATCCAGGACTTGCGAACGGACCTCGAGGCTCTCGAGAAGCGGCTCGCCGAGCGACCCGTGCGCTCTCTCGACGACCTGGTCGAGCTCGAACGGGAGCTCGAGCGCCAGAGAGAAGAGGCACCGCTCGTGCCCGACGAGTCGGTCGACGTGGTCGTCTCGAACTGTGTCCTGAACCTCGTCCGGGACGAGGAAAAGGAGCGACTTTTCGCCGAGATTTTTCGCGTCTTGCGGCGCGGCGGTCGTGCCGTCATCTCGGACATCGTCTCCGACGAGCCCGTGCCCCCTTCCCTCAAGGCGGATCCCGAGCTCTGGTCGGGCTGCATTTCGGGTGCGTTCCAGGAGTCGGAGTTCCTCGAAGCGTTCGCCCGAGCGGGCTTCTACGGAATGGAAATCCTGCGGCGGGACGCGGAGCCCTGGCGAACGGTCGAGGGCATCGAGTTCCGTTCCGTCACGGTGGCGGCCTACAAGGGGAAGGAGGGCGAGTGCTGGGACCACAACCAGGCCGTGATTTACCGGGGTCCGTGGCGCGAGGTTCGGGACGACGACGGGCACACGCTCCGTCGCGGCGTGCCCATGGCCGTGTGCGAGAAGACGTTCCGCATCTACACGCGCGAGCCCTATGCTCGCGACATTCTTCCGGTCGAGCCGCGCGTGCCGGTCTCTCCCGAGGAGGCTCGACCTTTCGATTGCTCGCGCGACGCCGTGCGACATCCGCGCGAAACCAAGGGCGCGGAGTACCGGGTCACGACGGAAGCGACTTCGCCCTGCTGCCCGCCGGGCGGCTCTTGCGGCTGAGAGGCCAACCGGGGGAGAACCGGTGGAAGTTCTTCTCTGTTTTGCCGCCGTTCTCTTTCTCGCGTACGCCAACGGAGCCAACGACAACGCGAAGCCCGTGGCGACGCTCGAGGGGGCGTCCGTCCTGGGTCCGAAGGGGGCGCTCGCCCTCGCGACGGGGGCCGCCCTCGCCGGGGGGCTTCTCGCCGTGTTCTGGGGAGAAGCGCTCGCGCGCCGCTTCCAGGGAGCGGGGATCGTTCCGGCGGAGCTGACGCGGGAGCCCCGCTTTCTTTTTGCCGTCGCCGCGTCGGCGGCCTCCACCGTCTTCGTCGCCTCTCGGACAGGCCTTCCCGTCTCCACTACGCACGCCCTTCTCGGCGCGCTCGCCGGGGCGGCACTCGGTCGCGTCGGCGGAGCTCTCGGAACAGGTGCCCTTGTCTCGGGCATGGTCGCCCCGCTTCTCCTGAGCCCGGTCCTGGCCTTCGCGCTTTGCGGCGGCGTTTTCTTCTCCCTTCGGCCCCTCGCGGCGCGGTTTGGGGGGCGCGAGGAATGCCTGTGCGTCGTGGAGACGCCCGTCCCGCTGGGCGCGGGGCCCGCGCCGGCTGCGAGGTCTTCGCTCCTTTTGCACCGGGGCGCGGGCGAAGAGTGCCGGCAGGCCGGCTGGCCGGGGATTTCGGTGCCTTTCGACTCCTGCCTTCGGGCGCTCCACGTGCTTTCGGCTGCGGCGGTGGGCGTGGCGCGGAGTCTCAACGACACGCCGAAGATCGCGGGGCTTCTCCTCGGTCTGGGCGGGGCTTCGAGCTGGCAGCTTTTTTTGCCGGTCATACTCGCCGTTTGTGTGGGGGGCTGGTTACGGTCGGCACCGGTGGCTCGGACGATGAGTCGCAGGATCACCCCGATGGACGAGTCGCAGGCCCTTTCCGCCAACCTCGCCACGGCCTTTCTGGTTCTCTGGGCGAGCCGGCTGGGCTTGCCCGTTTCGACCACGCACACGGCCTGCGGGTCCCTTTTCGCCGTCGCGGCGCTGCGCGGGGACGGAAGCAAACGCTGGGTCTCCGGCGTCGCGTGGGCTTGGTTGGCGACCGCTCCGGTGGCCGGGGCCCTGGCCTACGTCCTCGTCTCGCTTCGCTAGCGCCAAGTTCGTCTTTCGTTCGGGGGAACCCTGAGCTATGGGATGGCTCGCTATGGGGTCGCGACGGGTCGTGGTGACGGGACTCGGAGGGGTCACCCCTCTCGGCACGGGAGTGGAGACGATCTGGGAGAGCGCGTGCGCGGGCCGGTCCGGGATCGGGCCGATCACGCTTTTCGACGCGTCGAACCAGCTCTGCCGCATTGCCGGGGAGGTGAAAGGATTCGACCCCGAGAGGTTCGTGCCCGCGAAGCACCTGCGCCGCATGGACGATTTTTCCCGCTACGCCGTCGGCGCTTCCGTTCTCGCCGTGGAAGACGCGGGCCTCGTGCTCTCGAGCGAGGACCCCGTCCGTGTCGGCGTCGTCCTGGGGAACAACAACGGGGGTGCGCGCACGATTTTCCGGACCATCGCGCGCTTTCTGGCCGAAGGGCCGGAGTCCGTATCCCCGTTCTACATCACGGCCATCACGACGAACATGTGCTCCGCCCAGGTCGCCATGCGGCTCGGAATCCGGGGTCCCAACTTCACGATCGGCAACGCCTGCGCCTCGGGTCTCAACGCGATCGGCGAGGCCTGGCGCTACGTCCGGGACGGCACGTGCGACGTCGTCCTGGCCGGCGGTACGGACGCGCTGATCGACCCGAGCGAAGTCGCAGGCTTCGCGAACTCCCGCGCCGTGAGCCTGCGGAACGACGAGCCCGAGAAGGCGAGCCGGCCGTTCGACCGGGACCGGGACGGTTTCGTCCTCTCGGAAGGCGCCGCCGTGCTCGTCTTGGAGTCTCTCGACCACGCGCTCGAGCGGGGGGCACGGATCTACGCGGAGATCGTGGGCTACGCCACGACATCGGAGGCGTACCACATCGCCTCGCCGCGTCCGAACGGGGAGGGGGTGGCCGAGACGATGCGGGCGGCTCTTGCGAGCGCGGGTCTGGCCCCGGAGGAAATCGACTACGTGAACGCGCACGCGACCTCGACCCCGGTGGGAGACGTGAACGAAACCCAGGGCATCAAGCTCGTCTTCGGAAAGCACGCTTACCGGCTCGCCGTGAGCGCCCCCAAGTCCATGACGGGTCACCTGATCGGAGCTTCCGGGGCTCTCGAGGCGCTGCTCACCGTGAAGACGCTCGAGACCGGAATCCTCACCCCGACGATCAACCTCGACCACCCCGATCCGGAGTGCGACCTCGATTACGTCCCGCACCGGGCGCGCAAGGGGGAGGTACGCTACGCCCTCACGAATTCCTTCGGGTTCGGGGGAGCGAACGCTTCGATGGTGCTCAAGAGGTGGGAGCCGTGAACGACCGGAAAGTCCTTTACGAGAGCGAGGGGCCGGTGGCCGTGGTGACGATCGACCGCCCCGAGGTCCGAAACGCCGTGGACGCGGAAACGGCGGCCGCACTCGCCGAGGCCTTCCGCCGCTTCGATGCGGACCCCGAGCTTTCCGTCGCGATTTTGACCGGCGCCGGGGGAACGTTCTGCGCGGGCGCCGACCTGAAGGCGATCGCCGAAGGGCGGGGAAACCGCGTCGAGCTTTCGGGCGACGGTCCCATGGGTCCGACCCGCCTTTTGCTCTCGAAGCCGGTTCTCGCGGCGGTCGAGGGATATGCCGTCGCGGGCGGGCTCGAGCTGGCCCTCTGGTGCGACCTGCGGATCGCGGCACGCGACGCCGTCTTCGGCGTGTACTGCCGACGCTGGGGGGTGCCGCTCGTCGACGGGGGAACCGTCCGCCTCCCCCGCCTCGTCGGCCACAGCCACGCGATGGACCTCATCCTCACGGGAAGGGGCGTGAGCGGCGAGGAAGCGTTGCGGATGGGACTCGTGAACCGGCTGGTCGAGCCCGGTAGCGCGCTCGCCGCGGCGAAAGAACTCGCGTTCCGCCTCGCGCGCTTCCCTCAGCGCTGCCTTCGGAGCGACCGGCTTTCCGCGTACCTGCAGTGGGATCTCCCGCTCGATCGCGCTCTTGCGAAGGAAACGGAGCTCGGGCTCGAGGTCGTTCGGTCCGGGGAAACGGCCGCCGGGGCGGCTCGATTCGCCGGCGGGTCGGGTCGTCACGGATCGTTCGACTGAGGTGGCTTTTCCCGGGAAGGCAGCCTGCTAGTTTCGGGAGCGAACGATGCAGTGCGAGTGGAAACTGGTCGGGGGGCAGGTGGTCGACGGGAGCGGGGCTGCGGCCCGCCGGGCCGACGTCGCCCTGAGCCGGGGCAAGATCGTCGCCGTGGGAGAGCTCGGGGAGATCGAGGCCGAACGGACTCTCGACGTTCGCGGAAAGACGGTTCGTGCCCGGTTTCATCGACATCCACTCCCACGCCGACTGGCTTCTGGTCAGCGAAGATCACGGCGAGCTCCTCGAGCCCTTCGTCCGTCAGGGCATCACGACGATCGTCGGCGGCAACTGCGGTTTCAGCCCGGCCCCGCTGACCGAGCGCAACCGGGCGGCCGCCCAGGACGCGAGCCGGCTCATCCGGGACGAGGAAATCGAGCTCCGCTGGCAGACGATGCAGGAGTTCCTCGAACTTCTCTCGAGGCAGGGCGTGGCTCTCAACGTGGCCGAACTGGTCGGCCACGGGACGGTGCGGGCGGCGGTCACGGGACCGCTCGATCCCCGGGTGCCGGGCCGGGAGGAGCTGCGCGAGATGGAAAGCCTCGTCCGCGAAAGCCTGGACGCCGGGTGCGTGGGGGTGAGCACCGGACTCGGCTACCCGCCGGGGATCTTCGCGGGAGCGGACGAACTCGTCGAGTGCGCACGCTGGGCAGCGCAGTCGGGCAAGCTTTTCACCTCGCACTTGAAAGCCTACAGCTGGATCAGCGGGGTCTACGATGCCGATCCCCACGAACTCCCTCACAACCTGGCCGCGCTCGAAGAGGTGCTTTCCGCTTCGGACCGCGCCGGAGCGCGGGTCCAGGTGAGCCATCTCATTTTCGTGGGCCGGCGGACCTGGCCCTACTACCGGACGACGCTCCAGCGGATCGAGGAGTACCGGAGCCGCGGGCTCGACGTCGCCTTCGACGCCTTCCCGTACACCGCAGGGAACACCACGGCGAGCGTGCTCTTCCCGCCGAACATCCTCCCGCGGCTCGAAGAGGTTCTGGAAAGCCCTTCGGAGCGAAAGGCGCTCGGCGAACTGGCTCGGGCGGTCTTCTCGGAACTCGGCCTCGATCTCGGGGACATCCAGATCATGAAAAGCAACGCCCCTCGTTTCGAGAAGTACAACGGCCTGCGGGTCACCGAAGCGGCCGAGCGCGAGGGAATGGACCCCTTCGAGTTCTACGCCCGCCTCGTGGTCGAGAGCCGCCGGATGGCGCGGGTGCTCATCCACACCTACAGCGGCGACGAGCGGGACGAGACGGCTCTGAGAGCCGTCCTCTCGCATCCCCTCTGCCTCGTGGAGACCGACACCTTCGTGACGCGCAGCGGCCACCAGAACCCGGCGAGTTACGGGACGTTTCCTCGGGTTCTCGGCCGTTACGTGGCCGAGGGCCTTTTCTCGTTCGAGGAGGCCGTCCGGAAAAGCACCGGCGGTGCCGCCGAGCGGCTCGGCTGGAAAGACCGCGGTTGGGTCAGGCCCGGCTGCGCCGCCGACCTGGTCGTCGTGGACCGGGAGAAGCTGCGGGACCGGGCGACGTTCGAAAACCCGGCGGAACCGCCCGAAGGGATCGAGTACGTCTTCGTGAACGGAAAGCCCGTGCTGTTCGAGGGCCGCTACGACCCCGGAGCCCGGGCGGGGCAGGTGCTCCGGCACTGAGGGGTACGTTTTTCGCCGCGTCGTCCGGTGCTATATACGTAGGCATGGGCGAGCGGAGGGTTCACGACACGTCCGACGCCGTCGTGACCGAGAGAAAGACGGCGACCGAGCGCCGTCTCAAGCGGCCTCGGATGTACAAGGTCCTTCTCCACAACGACGATTACACGACGATGGAATTCGTCGTGTGGATCCTGAAAACCGTCTTCCACCACCGCGAGGAAGACGCCGTCCGGATCATGCTGCACGTCCACCACCACGGGGTCGGCGTCGCGGGCACCTACACGTACGAGATCGCCGAAACGCGCGTGGCGCAGGTGCACGCTCTCGCGCGGCAGCACGAGTTCCCGTTGCGGTGCAGCATGGAAGAAGCCTGAAGCTTATGAGGATCAGCCGCGAGCTCGAAATCAGCCTCACCCGGGCCGTCACCGAAGCGCAGAGGCGGCGGCACGAGTTTCTCTGCGTCGAGCATCTCCTCTGGGCGCTCCTCGACGATGCGGACGTCGCCGACATCATCCGGCACTGCGGGGGCGACGTGGACGCGCTCCGGCGACGGCTCGAGAAGTTCCTCGACGAGAAGGTCGAGAAACTGCCCGAAGGGGTGCAGGCTCCACCCAAGCAGACGATCGGGTTCCAGCGCGTCATCCAGCGTGCTGCGGTCCAGGTGCAGTCCTCCGGCAAGGAGGAAATCCTGGGCAGGAACGTGCTCGTCGCGAT
Organism: Candidatus Binatia bacterium; assembly: GCA_026004195.1. Lineage (NCBI taxonomy): Bacteria > Candidatus Binatota > Binatia (SeqCode) > Binatia bacterium. The sequence continues at coordinate 371,217 of BPIQ01000002.1, read as the reverse complement.
CTTCCGGGAGCCGGACTGCCACGCGGCCTACTTCCTCGAGGAACAGGGGATCACGCGGCTCGACGTGATTTCCTACATTTCCCACGGCATCTCGAAGATCCCGACGGAAGAACCGGCCACGGGCGGCGTCGAGGAGGACGAGGAAGTCGAGAGTGGCGAGCGGCGAGCGCGGCTGCGCGACCCGCTCGCGGTCTTCACGACGGACCTTACGGCGCGCGCCGCGGAAGGAAAGCTCGATCCGCTGATCGGACGGGAGGCCGAGCTCGAGAGGACGATCCGGGTTCTCTGCCGGCGGCAGAAAAACAATCCCGTGTTCGTGGGCGAGCCGGGGGTGGGGAAAACGGCCCTCGCAGAAGGGCTCGCCCTCCGGATCGTGCGCGGGGAGGTGCCCGAGAAGCTCAAGGACGCGCGGATCTACGCCCTCGACATGGGAGCGCTCCTCGCCGGGACCCGCTTCCGGGGCGATTTCGAGGAGCGGCTCAAGGGCGTGATCGCGGCGCTCCGGAACAAGCCGGGGTCGATTCTCTTCATCGACGAAATCCACACCGTCGTCGGCGCCGGGGCGACGAGCGGCGGCTCTCTCGACGCTTCGAACATCCTCAAGCCCGCGCTCGCTTCCGGCGAGATCCGCTGCATCGGGGCCACCACGTACAACGACTACAAGAGCTACTTCGAGAGAGACCGGGCGCTCGCGCGGCGGTTCCAGAAGATCGAGGTCCTCGAACCGAGCGTCGAGGACACGGTGGAAATCCTGAAGGGTCTCAAGTCGCGGTACGAGCAGCACCACGGCGTGACGTACTCCCGCGAGGCGGTGCGGGCCGCCGCGGAGCTCGCCGCGCGTTACGTGAACGACCGCTTCCTGCCGGACAAGGCCATCGACGTCCTCGACGAGGCGGGAGCCATCGCGCAGATGCAGACGGGAGCGCAGAAGCGGAAAACCGTCCGCGTCCGGGACATCGAGCACGTCGTGGCCGCGATGGCCCGCATCCCACCGCGGAGCGTCTCGGTGAGCGACCGGGAGCGGCTCCAGACGCTCGAGCGCGACCTCAAGCTCACCGTGTTCGGCCAGGACCCGGCGATCGAGACCCTCGCCTCGGCGATCAAGCTCGCCCGCGCGGGACTCGGCCAGCCCACGAAACCGGTCGGGTGTTTTCTCTTCGCGGGCCCCACGGGGGTCGGGAAGACGGAACTGGCCAAGCAGCTCGCTTCGGCTCTCGGGATCGAGTTCCTCCGCTTCGACATGAGCGAGTACATGGAGGCACACACGGTCTCCCGGCTCATCGGTGCGCCGCCGGGTTACGTCGGCTTCGACCAGGGGGGGCTCCTGACGGACGCGATCCGGAAGTCCCCGCACGCCGTGCTGCTGCTCGACGAGATCGAGAAGGCGCACCCGAACCTGTTCAACATCCTCCTCCAGGTGATGGACCACGCCACGCTCACCGACAACAACGGGCGGAAGGCGGATTTCCGGAACGTGATTCTCATCATGACGACGAACGCCGGGGCCCAGGAAATGGCGTCGCACGCGATCGGCTTCGGCGAGCGGTCCACCGCCGACCGGGCCGGCAAGGCCATCGAGCGGCTCTTCAGTCCCGAGTTCCGCAACCGGCTCGACGCCATCATCCATTTCTCGCCGCTTTCCATGGAAGTCATCGAGCGGGTCGTCGACAAGTTCATCATGGAGCTCGACACGCAACTCAACGAACGGAAGGTCTTCCTGCAGATCACCCCTGCGGCCCGGCGGTACCTTGCGGAGAAGGGTTACGACCCTACGTTCGGCGCGAGGCCCATGGCGCGCCTCATCCAGACCGAAGTGAAACGGGTGCTCGCCGACGAGATCCTTTTCGGGCGCTTGCAGTCCGGAGGTCGCGTCGAGATCGACGCGCGGGACGGAAAGCTCGTCTTCCAGTACGCGCCCCTCGATGCCCGCGAAGAGCCGTCGCGGGCCGACCGGCAAGAAGCGACTTCCTGAGGCGTTCGATTCGGAGGGACGCGCTCCGTCGCGTCCCGGCGGGGCGGGGATCGGCGTGGCCGTTCGCGCGCGCGATGGCGGTTCGTACCATCGACGGTCACGGCCACGACAGAGCGTGGCCCTCCGATCGCGTCCCGGGGGGAATACGAACGTGTCCGTCTCGTTCGCGTCGCGTTCGGCGGGAGGCGGGGCGGTATGAACGCGGCGGTCGCGTTTGCAAGGCCGGGCGGGGTCCGGCACACCCCGCGCATCCGTCGGAGGGACGCGCTCCGTCGCGTCCGGGGGGCGGGCTGGCGGACGGGAACACCCCTTCGGGGTCCCGACGCGGCGACGTCACGTTTCGTGTTTTCGGTACGGCAGGTGCTGGCGCAGGAAGCGGATTTCCCGCTCCTCCTGCGCCCGCTCTCTTACCAGGTATTCGCCCACCGCACGATGGAGGCCGGGATGCAGGAAAAAGTGGGCGCTGTGGGTGGGCACCGGTTCGAAGCCACGCAACAGCTTGAACGTTCCTCCCGCTCCCGGCTCGAAACGGCGGAGCCCTTGCGCGAGGCAGTACTCGAGACTCGCGTAGTAGCAGACGTTGAAGTGGAGAAAGGGTAACTCCTCGAACGTGCCCCAGTAGCGGCCGTAGAGCACGTCGCCTTTGCGCACGTTGAAGGTGCCGGCCAGAAGCTCTCCTTCCCGCCACGCGAGCACGAAACAGAGTCGCTCCCGCCAGAGGTCGCGGACCCGGAAGAAAAGCTCCCGCCGGAGATAACGCCGCCCCCACACATACTTGTCGGTGGTGGAAGCGTAGAGGTCGTACATCGGACCGAAAAGCCCGTCCGGGATACCCTTCCCGGCGACGACCTCGATACGGACCCGCTGTCGCTCGAGTTCCCGGCGTTCCCGCCGGATCTGGATCCTTCTTTTGCTCCGCAGAGATGCCAAGTAGTCCTCGAAGTTCGACCAGCCGCGGTTCCACCAGTGGAACTGCCGACCGACCCGGAGATGGAAACCGAGCCCGGAAAGGACGCGCGCTTCTTCGGCCAGGCAGAAGTTCACGTGGACGGACGAGAGGCCGTGCTCCCGGCACAAGGCGAGGAGCCCGGCGGCGAGGGCACGGACGGCCTCCTCTCTGTCCTCCTCCGGTGCCACGAGAAAGCGCGGCCCCGAGACGGGAGTGAAAGGCACGCCGACGAGGAGCTTGGGGTAGTAGCGGAGTCCCGCTCGCTCGGCGGCTTCGGCAAAGGCGTAGTCGAAGACGAATTCTCCTTCGCTGTGGGCCTTGAGGTAGACCGGGCAGGCCGCGACGAGGCGGCCCCCGCGCCGGGCGAGAAGATGCGCGGCCTGCCAGCCTTCGCTCGGCACGGCCGAGCCGGTTTCCTCCAGAGACGAGAGCCACTCCCATTCGAGAAAGGGCGACGCCTCGCCGACGAGCGCGTTCCACTCCTCCCGTCGGACGCGCGCGATCGAAGGAACGATTTCGAGCTCCATACCCGGGCCCCGAGAATACACCGGGCGGAACGGTTTCGCTCGGCTTGCCCCCGGACTCGCCGGGCGGCAAGGTGAACCCGTGGTGTCGTTCCGTAGCGTTGTCGCGGGCCGCAGGCCGGTTCGTTTCGCGACGCTTTCTTTCGCCTGGCTGTTTTTTCTCTCGTCCCTCGCCAGCACGGTTTTTGCCGAAACCGGAGCAGGGCTGCGGCCCCTACCCGGAGCCGAGCCGTTCCCGCCCGAGCTCGAGGCCAGGCTTCTCGCCGAGCTTCGTTCGAAGGGCCCGAACTACGTGCCCCGCACCCGACACCGAAACCCGGACGGTTCCCCCAGGTACACGAACCGGCTTCTCCTCGAGAAAAGCCCCTATCTTCTCCAGCACGCCCACAACCCCGTGAACTGGTACCCGTGGGGGCCCGAAGCCTTCGAAGTGGCCCGGAGGGAGAACCGCCCCGTTCTTCTCAGCGTCGGTTACTCCACCTGCCACTGGTGCCACGTCATGGAAGAGGAGTCGTTCGAAGACGAGGAAATCGCGGAGTTCCTGAACCGCCACTACGTGGCGATCAAGGTCGACCGTGAACGTCGGCCGGACGTCGACGCCGCCTACATGGCGGCCGTGCAAGCACTTTCCGGTGGAGGCGGCTGGCCCATGACGGTGTGGCTCACGCCCTCCGGCGAGCCGTTCTACGGCGGAACGTACTTTCCGCCGAGGGACGGGGCGCGCGGTCGCCGGCCCGGCTTTCTCACTTTGCTCCGGCGCCTCCACGAAGTCTACCGGACGCGACCCGAGGACGTGCGCCGGGCGGCCTCGGACCTCGTGCGACACCTCGAGCAGCGCGTCCGGCAAGAGTCCGTGCTCGCGACGACCGACGTGGAAGGGGTGCTGGAAAAAGCACTCGAGTGGTACCGGCGCCGTTTCGACGCGGAAAACGGGGGCTTCGGTACCGCACCCAAGTTCCCCCGTCCGGCAGCCCTCGAGTTTCTCTTGCGGATGGGGCGCCGAACCGGCGATCCCGCGGTTTTGCGCCTGGCGACGCGAACGCTCGAGAAAATGGCGGCCGGAGGCATTCGAGACGCGATCGGCGGCGGGTTCCACCGGTATTCCACCGACTCGCGCTGGCGGATCCCGCACTTCGAAAAGATGCTCTACGACAACGCCCAGCTCGTCGTCGCCTACCTCGAGGCGTACCAGGCCACGGGACGCGAGGAGTTCGCGCGGGTCGCGAGGGACACGCTCCGCTACCTCGACCGCGAGATGTCCCACCCCGAGGGAGGTTTCTATTCCGCCACGGACGCGGACAGCGAGGGAGAGGAGGGGAAGTTCTATCTCTGGAGCCGGGACGAGGTCCTGGCCGCGCTCGGGCCGAAGACGGCCGGCTGGTTCGTGGAGTTCTACGGGATCGATGCAGCGGGGGAGCTCGGGGGAAAAAACGTGCTCTACGAGACCCGACCGCTCGAGCAGTTCGCGCGCGAGCGGGGCGTTTCGCCGGGGGAGCTCCGTCGCGAGCTCGACCGCGCGCGGGCCCTACTCTACGAGAAGAGGAAGGCGAGAACGCCCCCGCTCACGGATCGCAAGGTCGTCCTGTCCTGGAACGCACTGGCCGTCTCGGCGTTCGCCCGGGCCGCGCTCGTCCTGGGGGAGCCCGAGTGGGCGAGGCGCGCGGCGCGCGCGGCCGAGTTCCTGCGAGTCGGGCTGCGAGGGGCGGACGGTCTTCGGAGGGTGTATTTCGAGGGACACGCCGAAGGCCGGGGCTTTCTCGACGACTACGCCTTCCTCGTGCAGGCATGGCTCGATCTCTACGAGGCCACCTTCGACGTCGGCTGGCTGGAAGAGGCGCTGGAGCTGCAGAAGCTGCAGGACGAGAAGTTCTGGGACGCCGGGCACGGGGGCTACTTTTTCACGCCCCACGACGGCGAGAAGCTCCCCGTGAGGGAAAAACCCGTCTACGACGGCGCCGAGCCTTCGGGGAATTCCGTGGCTTTCTCGAATCTCTTGCGCCTTTCGGAGTTCACGACGAAGGCCCGCTTCCGCTCGCGGGCCGAGGAGCTTCTCGCTGCGTTTTCGCGCCACCTCGAGCGTGCTCCTGCCGACTCGCCGAAATTCCTCTCCGGCATCGATTTTCTTCTCGAGCGCCCGAAAGAGATCGTGCTCGTCCGCCCCGACGAGAAGACTTCTCTCGAACCTTTTCTTTCGGTCCTGCGGCGGACCTTTTTCCCGAACCGGGTGCTGGCGTCGGTCGTCGAGGGGAAAGACGAGGATCGCATCGCCGAGGCGATCCCGTGGGTGGCGGGTAAACCCGCGCGCCGGGGTCGCACGACGGCTTACGTCTGCGAGGAGGGCGTGTGCGAGCTACCCACGACGGATCCCGAGGTGTTCGAGGCGCAGCTCGCGGGGAGAGACAAGCGCGCGAGAAGCCGGGCGGCGCCGGCCTTGCTTGACACGAAGGGGTAGGCTTCCCATAGTGGACCTCCAAGGTCGACTTTCCATGCAGCGCCGTCGCGAACTCGGTTTCTGGGAGAAGCTCTACCTGCCGGAGGTCCTGCGGGGCCTCTTCGTGGTCGTGTACCGCTTCTGGCGCAATCTTTTCCTGCACGTCCTCCATGCGCTCGGTCTCGCGCGGCAGGTCCGCGCTGCCGTGACGGTGCAGTACCCCGACGAAGTCAAACACTACCCCGACAACTTCCGCGGTGCCCACCGGCTCACGCTCAAAGAAGACGGCTCGGTCCGCTGCACGGCTTGCTTTCTCTGCGCCACGGCCTGTCCTGCACACTGCATCTACATCGAGGCCGGCGAGCATCCGGACCCTCACGTGGAGAAGTATCCGGTTCGGTACGAGATCGACACGTTGCGCTGTATCTACTGCGGGCTCTGCGTCGAGGCGTGCCCGTGCGACGCCATCCGCATGGATACCTACGTGCACCCGAGGATCTGGGGTTACCGGCGGGAAGATTTCATCGAGACGAAAGAAATCCTGATGGAGAGGTCCCGGATTCTCGCCGAGCGGGGCAGGAATGCACTGCTCGAGGACCTCGTGCGCGACGTCCGGGAGGGGAGGTTCGAGCCGGCGAGCATCGGGCGCGCGGCTTCTTGAGCCCCGAGGGCGATGGCGAAGGTCACTGCGGCACTGCTGCTGGTTTCCACGACCGTTCTTTTCGTCGCGTTTTTCCGCGGCGTCGGCCTCCTCCACGGGTCCGCGGACGTCGAATCCCACTTCACGTGGGGCGTGGCCGCGCTGTTCACGTGCCTGGGGGCGAATCTGCTCGCCATCGTTCACGCGCTCGCCAGCGACCGGCGGATCCGGGAGCTTCGACGGGCCCTCGAAGGCGCCGGTGGACCCTCGGAAGGGCAGGGACTATAAAGGAGAACTGCGAGCGAAGGAGTTTTGCCATGGCCAAGACGTTCCGGGAAATTCTCGAGGAAGCCAAGAAAACCGTTCCGGAGTGGAGTGTCGACGAAGTCCGGCAGAGGCTCTCCAACGGAAAGGGCTTTCTCCTCCTCGACGTGCGGGAAAAAGAAGAGTACCGAGAAGGCCACCTGCCCGGAGCCGTTTCCCTGCCCCGGGGCTTTCTCGAAATGCGGGTCGAGGAGGTGGTCCCCGACAAGTCGACGCCCATCGTGGCCTACTGCGCCGGTGGGACGCGGTCGCTCCTCGCGGCGAAAATCCTCAAAGAAATGGGCTACGAGAACGTCGTCTCGATGGCGGGGGGCTACAACGCCTGGAAGAACGCCGGTTATCCCTGGGAGCAGGAAAGGAAGTTCACGCCGGAGCAGGTCGAGCGCTACAGCCGCCACTTCATCCTTCCGGAGGTGGGCGAGCGCGGGCAAGCGAAGCTTCTCGACGCCAAGGTGCTCCTCGTCGGGGCCGGTGGCCTCGGTTCGCCCGCCGCCTACTACCTGGCCGCGGCGGGTGTGGGCACGCTCGGCATCGTCGACCACGACCTCGTGGACCGGAGTAACCTCCAGAGGCAGATCCTCCACTCCGAGGACCGGATCGGCATGCCGAAAGTCGAGTCGGCCAAGCGTACCCTCGAAGCGCTGAACCCCGACGTGCGGGTCGTCCCCTACAGGGAGCGGCTCACCTCGCAGAACATCCTCTCGATCCTCGCCGACTACGACATCGTCGTCGACGGTTGCGACAACTTCCCCACCCGTTATCTCGTGAACGACGCCTGCGTGATGACGGGCAAGCCCAACGTCCACGGGAGCATCTTCCAGTTCGAGGGGCAGGCGACGGTCTTCTACCCGGGCAAGGGGCCCTGCTACCGCTGCCTCTTTCCCGAGCCTCCGCCTCCGGGTGCGGCGCCGAGCTGCCAGGAGGCGGGCGTGCTGGGAGTCCTGCCCGGCCTCGTGGGCTGCGTTCAGGCGCTCGAGACGATCAAGCTCATCCTCGGAATCGGCAGGCCGCTGATCGGGCGTATGGTGTACTTCGACACGCTCGGCATGGAGCTCCGAATCCACAAAATGCGCAGGGACCCGAAATGCCCCGTGTGCGGCGACGAGCCCACGGTGCGGGAGCTCGTCGACTACGAGGAGTTCTGCGGGCTTCGGGCTTCCGGCGGGGCGCAGCCCGCTCGTCCCTGAGCACGCAAGGCGGGAGGGGGCATGAAGCAAATCGTCGTCCACCAGGAGAAATGCACGGCGTGCCGGGAGTGCGAGCTCGCGTGCTCGTTCTCCCACGAGGGCGTCTTCAACCCGGCGCTCTCCCGGATTCGGGTGAACGACTTCTACGAAGAACAGTTCTACCTGCCGCTCACCTGCGTGCACTGTGCCGACATGCCCTGCGGCACGGTCTGCCCCACGGTGGCCATCCGGAGGGACCCGGACGGAACCGTTCGAGTTCTCGAAGAGCGGTGCATCGGGTGCAAGATGTGCCTGCTCGCCTGTCCTTTCGGGGTGATGGGCTTCGCCCCCGAACGGGGAGTCGCCCAGAACTGCGACCTCTGCGGTGGCGACCCCGAGTGCGTGAAGTTCTGCGTCCCGGGCGCGCTGGAATTCGCCGAGGTCGAGACCGACGCGAAAGCCAAGCAGAAGTTCTTCGCTTCGGTCGTGCACCGCGCCCTGGCTGGAACCTGACGCGCATCCGATGGACGCTCGCTACGTCCTGGTCGGCAACAGCGCGGCTTCGCTGGCCGCCGTCGATTGGATCCGGAAGTACGACCGCGAGGGACGCATCCTGCTCGTGAACCGCGAGCCGGGCCCCGCGTACTCCCGGGTCGCGCTGCCCTATTACGTCGCGGGGGAAATGACGCTCGAGGATCTGTGGATCCGCACGCCTCGCGACTACGAAGAAAAGGGCGTCGAGCTTCTCGACGCGGCGCCCGTGGTGGCGGTGGATCCCGAGGCCAGGAAGATCTCCCTCGCCGACGGGAGGAGCGTGGGTTACGAGAAGCTTCTCCTGGCCACCGGCTCGGAGTGCGTGGCGCCACCCGTCTCGGGTCTCTCCGAGGTGCCGGTCCACTACCTCTGGACGCTCGAGGACGCCCGGGGCCTCAAAGCGGCGGCCGAAAAGGCGAGGACGGGGCTCGTCATCGGCGGCGGCTTCATCGGCATGCTCGCAGCCGAGGCGCTCCGCAAGCTCAGGATTCGGCTCACGATCGTCGAGATGGCCCCGCAACTCCTGCCGCAGCTCCTCGACGAAGAGGGTGGAAAGCGATTCGGCGAGGCGGTCCGGGACGAAGGCGTCACGCTGGAGCTCGGCACGACGGTGCGGACCCTCGCCCGAAAGCCCTCCGGGGAAATCGAAGCGGAGCTCGGTAACGGAAGGAAGGTCGTCGTCGATCTGGTCGTCGTCGCCGCGGGCGTGAGGCCGAACCTCTCGTGCGTGACACCGGAGGTCTGCGAGATCGGGCGCGGCATTCTCGTCGACGAATTTCTCCGGACTTCCCGACCCGGGATTTTCGCGGCCGGCGACGTGGCCGAAGTCGTCGATTTTCTCGGGGGCGGCCAGCGTGTGCTCCACGCGATCTGGCCCTCGGCGGTCGAGCAGGGACGGATCGCCGGAGCCAACATGACGGGACGCCAGATCGCGTACGACGGCTCTCTCGGCATGAACGTCGTGGAGCTTTTCCACGTGACCCTGGCACAGATCGGGCGCTTCCGCGAAGGCCCGGGCGACGACGTGAAGCTCCTCGGAGGCGGCCGCGGCGACGCCTACCGGAAGATCGTCGTGGACCGGGACGGGGTCGTCGTCGGCGCCATGTACCTGGGGGATGCCCACGGCGTCGCCGAAATGGGTGTGGTGCACTCCTGGATTCGCCGGCGTGCCCGCTGGAAAGACTTCGAGCGACACCACCAGCCACGCTTCACGTACGCCCTCACCGTCCGGGACGTGCCGGAGGTTCGCACGTGAAAGTCACCGTCCAACTCCATGCGCAGTTGAAAAAGTTCCTTCCGCCCGAGACGGGGGGCAGGACGGAGGTCGAAGTGCCCGACGGGGCCACGGTGGCGCAGGTGATCGAACGGCTCGGGATCCCGCCGAAGCACGCGGGCATGACCGTTTCGGGCGACCGGTCGCTGGAGCCCGACGCGGTTCTCGCCGACGGAGCCCACCTCGACGTCTTCCCGCCGCTCGCGGGCGGTCTCCCGGCGCAATTCGCGGTGGCTCCGCGAGAGGATTTCGCGGTAGAATCGGCGGGGTCGTGAGCGGAAGGGCGAGGAGGGGAGGGGGAGCGAGCGTGCGATGAATTCGGCAGAAGACCAAATCCGCGTCCGTGCAGCTCGGCTGCGCGTCCACTGCCTCCGGTCCACGTCCGAGGCCGGTTCCGGCCACCCGACGAGCTGCCTTTCCGCGGCGGACCTCGTCGCCGCGCTTTTCTTCCACGTCATGCGCTACCACCCCGAGTCCCCGGGCCATCCCGACAACGACCGGTTCGTCCTCTCCAAGGGGCACGCGGCCCCGCTGCTCTACGCGGCCTGGGCCGAGGCAGGGGCTTTCGACCCGGAAAAATTGCTCACGCTCCGCCGGTTCGACAGCGAGCTCGAGGGGCATCCGACTCCCCGCTTTCCGGGCGCCATCGCCGCTACGGGGTCCCTCGGGCAGGGCCTCTCGATCGGTGTGGGGCTCGCTCTCGCCGCGAAGCGGGACGGCCGGCCGTTCCGCGTCTACGTCCTCCTGGGGGACGGCGAGACGGCGGAGGGAAGCGTGTGGGAAGCCGTGGCTCTCGGGGCCTACTACGGTCTCGACAACCTCGTGGCCATCGTGGACGTGAACGGCTTCGGGCAAAGCCAGCGAACGATGTACGGATTCGACGTGGACTCCTACTGCGCCCGGCTCCGGAGCTTCGGTTGGGAGGCCGTGGGCATCGACGGTCACGACCCGGCACAGATCCTCGGGGCGTTCGATCTTGCGAGACGCGCCGACCGCCCTTTTGCCATCGTGGCGGAAACCCGCAAGGGAAAAGGAGTCTCGTTCCTCGAAGACAAAGAGGGCTGGCACGGGAAGGCTCTCAAGAAGGGGGAAGAGCTCGAGCGGGCACTGCGGGAACTCGAACCCGAGGCGCGCCGGGAAGTCCCACCCGTCTCGCCTCGGCGCCCCGAGCCCTGGAGCCCGCCTCCGCCGAGCGGTGACCGTCCGATTCCGCCCCCCGAGTACCGCACGGACGACTCGGTCGCCACGCGGGAAGCGTACGGCTCGGCGCTGGTCAAGCTCGGGGCCGTTCGCCCCGAGATCGTCGTTCTGGACGCCGACACGAAGAACTCGACGTTTTCGGAGCGCTTCCTCGCCGCCTACCCCGACCGCTTTTTCGAGGAATTCATCGCCGAGCAGAACATGGTCGGCACGGCCGTCGGTCTCGCGGCTTGCGGGAAGGTCCCGTTTCTCTCCACCTTCGCCTGCTTTCTCACCCGCGCTTTCGACCACCTGCGCATGGCGGCCATTTCGCGGGCGAACCTCAAGTGCGCCGGTTCCCACTGCGGGGTCTCCATCGGAGAGGACGGTCCGTCGCAAATGGGGCTCGAGGACCTCGCCATGATGCGTGCTCTCCCCGGCTCCACGGTCTTCTATCCGTGCGACGCCGTTTCCACGGAAAAGCTCGTCGTGCTCGCCGCGAGCCTGCCCGGAATCTCCTACCTCCGGCTCACGAGGCCCAAGACGCCTATCCTGTACTCCGCCTCCGAGGAGTTCTCCGCGGGCGGCTCGAAGGTCCTGCGGTCCGGTGACGGGCGGGATTCGCTGGCCGTCGTGACGGCCGGGATCACGGTGTTCGAGGCGCTCAGAGCGTTCGAGATCCTGCGCGACCGCGGTCTTTCCGTTCGCGTGATCGACGCGTACTCCGTCAAACCGATCGACGCGGCCACGCTGGTCCGGTCGGGCAAGGAGTGCGGGGGCAAGATCCTGACCGTCGAGGACCACTACCCGGAAGGGGGGCTCGGAGAGGCGGTGCTCGAAGCCGTGGGTCGCGAGGGGATCCGGGTGCACAAACTGGCGGTGCGAGAAATTCCGCGGTCCGGAAAGCCCGCCGAGCTTCTGCACGCTTACGGGATCGACCACCAGGCCATCGTCGCCGCGGCAGAACGCCTCGCCCGAGAGTCCTAGTCGATCGCCTGCGGGTCGGCGCGGGCCACGAGCCGGCGGAGGAGAAACACGTGGATTTCTTCCCGCCGGGCGAGCTCCCGGAGCGCTTCGGCCAGCTCGGGCTCGTCGTCCGTGAGATCGGCCGCGTGGTCGAGGAGCTCCTTGACGGCCGAGCGGTGCGCTTCGAGGTCCTGAACGAGCCGACTCCAGTGGTTCAGGCCGGGGGGTGGGGGTTCTCCCGCGGGAACGTCCCCCGCGAAGCCCCCGTGCCGGGCCACGAGCTCCCTGAGCCGCTCGGCGAGCTCTTTTTCCTCCTCGGCGAGCTTGGTGAGCCCCTCCCTCGACGCTTCGTTGGGGGCGAGCTCCGCGTGCCGGAGCATGGAGCGCTGGCGCTCCACCGTGGCCGCATAGAGGCGACGGAGGCGGGGGAGGATTTCCTCGGGCTCGGGTTCTTCCCCGCCCACCAGAATGCGGCCGAGTCGGCTCCAGAGCGACATCGCCGCGAAGCTAGACGCCGCTCGGGCTCCAGTCAACGGAGGGACGCGCTCCGTCGCGTCCGGGGGGGGCGGGGTTTGCCTCGTCCGGGATTTTGGGTCATATAGGTTTCCGAGTTATGGCCAGGATCACCGTCGAAGACTGTCTCGAGCGAGTTCCGAACCGGTTCGAGCTCGCGCTTCTGGCCGCCAAGCGTGCCAAACAGCTTCTCAAGGGCGCGCGCCCTCTGGTCGAGACCGACAACAAGGAGATCGTGGCGGCCCTCAGGGAAATCGCGGCCGGGAAGGTCGAGCTTCACTATCCCGAAAAAGACGGGACCTGAGCCGGCCGGCCCGCCCGCGGCGGGCGGCTCGGGTGTCGAAGGGCCGAGCCCGGGACGGACAGGCGTGGACGAAGAACGGCAGACGAAAACCGCGTCGCTCGGGAGTTCCCTGCCCGAAACCGGAGAGAACCGCGTCGGGTTCGAAGACCCGGAGTTTGCCGAGGCGCCCGACGTCGAGGTGGTCGAGTTCGAAAACCTCCTGCCGGAGTCGCAAGCGGAGGTGGAGGAGGAAGAGGAGGCCGGAGCGGAGGAAGACGAGAAGGCGCTCGTCCCGTACGACACCGTTCGGCGCTACCTCGCGGAAATCCGCAAGTATCCGGTCCTGAGCCGCGAAGAGGAAAAAGAGCTCGCGATCCGCTACAAGGAGCACGGGGACCTCGACGCGGCGTACCGGCTCGTGACGAGCAACCTGAGGCTCGTCGTGCTCATCGCCCGCGAGTACGAGCGCGCTTGCCGGAACCTGATGGACCTCATCCAGGAGGGGAACGTGGGCCTCATGGAGGCCGTCAAGAACTTCGACCCGTACCGCGGAGTTCGCTTCCCTTCCTACGCCGTCTGGTGGATTCGGGCGTACATCATCCGCTACATCATGAACAACTGGCGGATGGTGAAGGTCGGAACCACGCAAGCCCAGAGGAAGCTCTTCTTCAACCTGCACAAAGAGAAGGAGCGGCTCGAGGCGCAGGGCTTCCGTCCCGAGCCCAAGCTTCTCGCCCAGCGGCTCGACGTGAAGGAATCCGAAGTCGTCGAGATGGATCAGAGGCTCTCCGCGCGCGACCTCTCCGTGGACGCGCCGCTCGAGGACGGGGAGGCGACGAGCCTGCTGGACCTCTTGCCGAGCAAGACCGCGACGGCCGAAAAGCAGATCGCGGACGCCGAGTTCCGGGCCAAGGTCCACGAGAAGATCCTGGAGTTCGGGAAAACGCTCAAGGGAAAGGACCAGGTGATCTTCGAATCGCGGCTTCTCGCGGAAAACCCGCTCACGCTCCAGGAGATCGGCGACCGGTACGGCATCAGCCGCGAACGCGTCCGCCAGATCGAAAGCCGCGTGAAAAAGCGGCTGCGCGAGTACCTGCTCCGGCACTTCGAGGATCTCCCGGAGCACGTCGTGGACATCGTGTGAGGCTGCTCCGTTACCTTGCCAGCGGTTCGGGCGCGCGGCTATAGTGCACGTTCGGCTCCGGGAACAGGAGGAACAACGATGGCGAACATGCACGGCGGCCGCGTCGTCGCGAAAGCGCTCGCAGCGGAGAACGTCCCCTTCGTGTTCACTCTCTGCGGCGGTCACGTGATGCCCATCTACGACGGGTGCCTCGACGAGGGGATCCGCGTGATCGACGTCCGCCACGAGCAAACGGCGGCGCACGCGGCCGACGGCTGGGCCAAGGTGACGGGGTCGCCGGGCGTGGCGGTGGTGACGGCGGGTCCCGGGCTCACCGACGCCGTGACCGGCGTCGCGAACGCGCACCGGGCGAACGTTCCCATGATCGTGATCGGCGGCCAGGGGCCGCGGCCCTTCGCCGACATGGGCTCGCTCCAGGACATGAACCACGTCGAGCTCATGCGGCCCATCACCAAGTGGGCGACTTCCGTACCCGAGGGGCGCCGGCTCGCCGAGTACGTGGCCATGGCCTTCCGGAAGGCCACGACGGGGCTCCCGGGCCCCGTGTTTCTCGAGATGCCGATCGACCAGCTTTTCGCACAGTACGACGAGGCGGACGTCGTGTTCCCGAAGCAGTACCGGACCGAGGCCGGCATCGCCGGCGATCCGCGTTACGTCGAGCGGGCGTTCGAACTCCTCCGGCGGGCGCAGAAGCCCGTGGTGCTCGTGGGAACCCAGCTCCGCTGGTCGCGCCGGAGGGAAGCGTACCCCGAGTTCGTCGAGACGTTCGGGATGCCCGTGTACGTGAACGGTCTCGGGCGCGGATCGCTGCCGCCGGACAGCCCCTACTTCTTTTCCCTCACCCGAAAGGACGCCCTTCGCCAGGCCGACGTCGTCCTGATCTTCGGGACGCCGCTCGACTTCCGTCTGGGCTACGGGCGCGAGACGCACATCAACCCCCGGGCGAAGCTCGTCCAGGTCGATCTCGACGGGGCCGAAATCGGACGGAACCGGGCCGTGGAGGTGGGAATCGTGGGCGACACGGGCCTCGTCATGGAGCAGCTCACGGAATGCGCGCGGGCGAACGGTTTTTCGAAAGAACTCGTGAGACCCTGGCTCTCGGAGCTGCGAGAGAAAGAAAACGAGAAGCGCGAACGCATGAGGCCCGAGCTCGAGTCGGACGCCGTGCCCATCAACCCGCTCCGACTCTGTCACGAGATCGACCGGATGCTCGACCGGAACTCGATCGTCGTGGGCGACGGCGGGGATTTCGTCGCGACGGCGGCTTCCGTGCTCCGTATCTACCAGCAGGGGCACTGGCTCGACCCGGGACCGCTCGGCACGCTCGGAGTCGGTCCCGGCTACGCCATGGCGGCCAAGCTCGCCAAGCCCGAGAGCACGGTCGTGATCGTCTACGGAGACGGATCCTTCGGTCTCCACGGGCTCGAGTTCGAAGCCATGGTGCGGCAGAAGATTCCCGTCGTCGGCATCGTCGGGAACGACGCCGCCTGGATGCAGATCCTGCGGGGGCAGGTGCAGCTCTACGGCGAGGAGCGGGCCGTGGCCACGCGACTCGACTACACGCGGTACGACAGGGTCGTGGAAGCCCTCGGCGGGCACGGGGAGTACGTCGAGAGGCCCGACGAAATTCGCCCCGCGCTCGAACGTGCGTTCTCGGCCGGGAAGCCGGCGCTCGTGAACGTGAAGATCGGCCGGAGCGACTTCCGGAAGGACGCGATTTCCATCTGAGGGAAGAGGGGCCGTGCGCGAGAAGACCGCGGCGCTGGTCGTCATCGGAAACGAGATCCTCTCGGGGAAGGTCGTCGACACGAATTCTTCGTTTCTCGCGCAGGAGCTGCGGAAGCTCGGCGTGGCGCTCCGGCGGATCACGGTGGTGCCGGACGAGCCCGAGGAGATCGCCGAGGCGATTCGCGCCGTCTACAGGACGCACGACGTGGTGTTCACCTCGGGAGGGGTGGGGCCCACGCACGACGACGTCACGATCGAGGGCATCGCCCGGGGGCTCGGCCGGAAGGTCGTGCGGCATCCCGAGATGGAGCGCATGCTGCGGGAGTTCTTCGGCGAGAAGGTGAACGACGCGCGGCTCAAGATGGCGGAGATTCCCGAAGGGGCCGAGCTCCTTTTCGACGGCGGGATGAACTTCCCGACGCTCGTGGTCGAGAACATCTACATCCTGCCCGGCATCCCCGAGCTTTTCCGGGCCAAGTTCCTGGCCATCAAGGACCGCTTCGCCGTGGACCCGTACTACATGCGGGTCGTCTACACCGGCGAGCCCGAGAGCTCGATCGCCGAGGCGCTCAACGCCACGCAGGCGGCCTTTCCCGAACTTCTCCTCGGTTCCTACCCGAAGCTCGACGCCGACTACCGCGTGCGCATCACGCTCGAGTCCAAGGATCCCGAATACCTGGAGCGGGCTTTCCGGCACCTGCTCGAGACGTTGCCACCCGGTTCCGTGCTCCGGACCGAGTGAGCGGGCGGCATGGCGGTTCGCCTCCTGGCCTCCGCCCCCCTCCCCGAAGCCTTCCCGTCGCACCGCTGGCCCGAGTTCGCGTTCGCCGGCCGCTCCAACGTGGGAAAGTCCGCGCTGCTGAACCGCCTCGCCGGCGCGAAAATCGCACGCGTGAGCAAGACCCCCGGCCGAACGCAGGCGATCCACTTTTTCGTGGTCGACGAACGATGGGTGCTCGCCGATCTTCCCGGGTACGGCTTCGCGAAGGTGCCGGAGTCGGTGCGGCGCGGTTGGAAAGATCTCGTCGAGGCCTACTTCCGGAACCGCCCGCAACTGCGTGCCGCTCTTCTGCTCGTGGACCCCCGGCGCGGGGTGGGCGAGGACGAGCGCATGCTGCTCGACTTCTTCGCCGCGCACGAGCTTCCGGTCGTCCTCGTCTACACGAAGGTCGACAAGCTTCGGCGGGCCGAAAGGAGTGCCCTCTGCCGCGCCCTCCCGGGGACGCTCGGCGTTTTCCCGACTTCGGCTCGGACCGGCGAAGGTGTTCCCGAGCTGCGTCGGGAACTCGGCCGGCTCGTGCACGGGGACGAACCCTGACTAGAGTCGCTCGAAGCACTCGGTGCGGACGAGGTCTTCGAAGCTCTCCCGCCGCCCGGCGAGGTAGGACGCTCCGTTCTCGACCCAGACGCGGGCCGCGCGCCCGATCGAGTTGTAGTTCGAGCTCATGGCTTCGCCGTAGGCTCCGGCGTCGTGGAGCACGAGCAGGTCGCCCGGTCGCGGGCGCGGAAGTTCCCGGGGTTCGAGAAGCTCGTGGAGGTCGCGGGTGAAGACGTCTCCCGACTCGCAAAGCGGTCCCGCCACGGCGGTCCGCTCGGGCGGATTCGGATTCCCCGGGATCGTCATGTGGTGGTAGGACCCGTACATGGCCGGGCGGACCAGGTCGCAGAAGCCCGCGTCCACCATCGTGAAGAGGTGCCCGGGTCCTTTTTCGTTCTCGCGCGTTTCTTTGACGTCCCTCACGCGCGCGACGAGCACGGCGGCCGGTGCGACCAGGTAACGACCGGGCTCGATTTCGACGCGAATGTCTCTCTTTGTCCGCTCGCTGCAGCGCGCCCGAGCCCGGGCCAGAAGCTCTCCGAACGGTGCGAGGTCGAACTCGGGCACGCCCGGCCGGTAGGGGTAGGGGATGCCCCCGCCGAAGTTGACGGCTTCGACGTCGGGAAACTCGTCGAGCATCGACTCGAAGAGGTCGGCGAGCCGGTGCATGTTGCGGTAGAACTCCTCGAATTCGGGGCCTGTGCCGACGTGGGCGTGGAGCAGCGTGACCCGGAGCCCGAGCCGTTCGGCTTCGTGTCGCCAGCGTGGGGCGTCCTCGTACCAGATGCCGTGCTTCGAGCTGGGCCCGCCCGTGTCGCAGGCCTCCACGTGCCCGTGTCCGAAGCCGGGGTTGACCCGGAACCCCACGGGACCCCGGTAACCCGAGCGAGCGAGCTCGGAAAGCATCCCGGGCGACCCCACGTTCGGAAGGATGCGCTCGCGAAGGACGACGTCGAGGGAGTTGTCCCGGAAGACATCCGACGTGAGGAGGATCACGGGGGGCTCGGCGCCCGCGGGGAAGCCAGCCGCCTTGGCGCGAAGAACCTCGTTCCCGGACACGGCGTCGATCCAGAGGTCCGCCTCCCGCAGCGCCCGGAGCACGACGTGGAGCGAGCAGGCCTTCATCGCGTAGCGTGCCCGGACTCCGGGTTCCGGGGCGATGTTTCGGATGCGCCGGGCGCGCTCGCGCAAGGTCTCGGCGTGGTAGAGGAAAAAAGGCGTCCCGACCTTGGCCGCGATTCCTTCGAGGTCGAGCGTCTCGAACCAGCGGACGGGCATGGGCTTTCTTTTGCCCCAACGGGGGCTTTCTCGCCAGCGGAAGCGCTCTTTGACTCGCGGGTACCCTCCCGGAACATTCGGACAGGGGTAGTGTCCCATGCCATGTTCCCGGCGTACCGCCGACGAGGTGGACCTTTTCGACCTCGAGGCCTACGACTACGAGCTTCCCGCGAGCTCCATCGCTCAGAGGCCCCTTTTTCGGCGGGACCACGCGCGGCTTCTCGTCCTCGGGCGTACCGGCGCCCCCGGGCATTTTCGGGTCAGGGACCTTCCCCGCCTTCTCCGCCCCGGAGACCTTCTCGTCCTGAACGACACGCGAGTCCTTCCGGCGCGGCTCCGAGCCCGGAACGTGCGTGGCGCTAGGGTCGAGCTTCTTTTCGTCCGCACGGCGGGCGACGGCACCTGGGAGTGTCTCGCCCGTCCCCTGCGGAGGGCCCGGGTCGGAGAGGAGCTCCTCCTCGGTGGAAAAGACCGACTTCGCGTCGAACGCGTCGAGGGCGGGCGGGTGTTCTTGCGGTGCGAGCTCGACGTACGCGACGTGCTCGAGCGGTACGGCGAGGTGCCGCTTCCCCCGTACATCCGGCGGTCGGCCGAACCCGACGACCGAGAGCGGTACCAGACGGTCTTCGCCCGGGCGCCCGGCTCCGTGGCGGCTCCGACGGCGGGACTGCATTTCACGGAAGAGCTTTTCCGGAAGCTCGCCCTGGCGGGCGTCCGGACGGCTTTTCTCACTCTCCACGTGGGCCCCGGTACGTTTCTTCCCATCCGCGAGCGCGACATCCGGCGGCACAGGCTCGAGCCCGAGTGGGTTTCCGTCCCCGAAGAGGTGGCTCGAGCCGTCGACGAAGCGAAGCGGCGAGGGAGGAGGGTCGTGGCCGTGGGTACGACGACCTGTCGCGCCCTGGAGTCGCGGGCGAAGCCCGACGGGACGGTGGTTGCAGGCGAAGGCTGGGCCGAGCGCTATCTCGTCCCGGGCGAGCGCTTTTTCGTCGTCGACGCGCTTTTCACCAACTTCCACCTCCCGCGCTCCTCTCTGCTCGCGCTCGTCTGCGCCTTTGCCGGGCGCGAGCGGGTGCTTGCGGCCTACCGGGAAGCACTCGCGCGGGGGTACCGGTTCTACAGCTACGGGGACGCGATGCTCGTTTTGTAGGACAGGCCCGGGGTGCGCAGGTGGGGGAGCGGCCTGGGAAGGTCGTGGAAAACCTCGACCCGGATGCTCGCGCTCGTCTGCGCCTTTGCCGGGCGCGAGCGGGTGCTTGCGGCCTACCGGGAAGCACTCGCGCGGGGGTACCGGTTCTACAGCTACGGGGACGCGATGCTCGTTTTGTAGGACAGGCCCGGGGTGCGCAGGTGGGGGAGCGGCCTGGGAAGGTCGTGGAAAACCTCGACCCGGAACCGGTGAAGCTACGCTGGTTCTGGTCGGGTCATCGCGAGTGCCGGGCCCGGTCGGCCCGGGGGAAGCCGCGGCCTGATCTCTCGTCCGGCCTCTATCGCGGAGCGGCGACGTCGACGTACGTCGAATAGCTCCTGGGAGCGGGAATTTCGTACCCCTCCTGTTTGAGGCCTTCGAGGTGAAACTCGATAGCCTCGCCCATGTTTTTCTCGACTTCCTCGCGGGTCGCCCCGGTACTGACGCAGCCCGGAAGGTCGGGAGAGTAGGCCGAATACCCCGTTTCCGTCTTTTCGACGACGATCAGGTATCGCATCGTCTACCTCGTTTTCAGCTGAGCCTGTTTCAGAACGCTGGTCAAGGTTCCGGTTGCCAGGTCATCCCCGAGTTTGCCCGGTCCGGTCACAATGCCCTTTTTTGTCGGGTGCTTGTACTGCCGGTGGCTTCCTCTCGTGCGGACGAGATACCACCCGTCGTCCTCGAGGAGCCTGATCAAGTCCCTGACTTTCACCGAATCCCTCCCTGACGCCGCGCTTTTAGCGAATCTTATCCCCCGGTCCAGGGTTCTCCATCTCGGACGAGTCCACGATGCTTTTTCTGCACGGCTCCCCGGGTCCGTGGGCGGTGGTCGGCCGGGGCCCCGCTGCCGGGAGACTTCCACGTGGACGCCGCCGGTCCAGATCCCTCTCGGTTGACATCCCCGAGCGCCTCCTTTTCTCTTCCCCGGCAATGGATTTCCGCGTCCTGCGAACCTCGGGTCGTGCGCGGGCAGGGCTCCTCGAGACTCCTCACGGCACGGTCGCCACACCGGCCTTCATGCCCGTGGCGACACAGGGAACGGTGAAGGGTGTGACGCCGCGGGATCTCCGGGAGATGGGAGCGGAGATCCTCCTGGTCAACGCCTACCATCTCTTTCTCCGTCCGGGTGTCGACGTCGTCGAGGAGCTCGGAGGCGTCCATCGCTTCATGGGCTGGGAGGGCCCGATTCTCGCGGACAGCGGCGGCTACCAGATCCTGAGCCTCGAGACGCTGCGGCGGGTGACGGACGAGGGCGTGGAATTCCGCTCGCACCTCGACGGCAGCCGCCTCTTTCTCCGCCCCGAGGACGTGGTCCGGATCCAGGTACGCCTCGGCGTGGACATCCTGATGCCTCTCGACGAATGTCTCGGTGCCGGAGCGACGAGGGGGGAAGCTCGGGCCGCGCTCCGACGTACGCTCGACTGGCTTCGCCGCTCCCTCGAGGTGGAGCTTCGTCCGGGGCAGGCTCTTTTCGGGATCGTGCAGGGGGGACTTTTCCCGGACCTCAGGCGGGAGGCGGTCGAGGCTCTTGTCCGATACGGGGTTCCGGGGTATGCGGTGGGCGGACTCAGCGTCGGCGAGGAAGGCTCGGTCACGCGGGAGGTGGCGGACGCTACGGCCGAACTCCTGCCGGCCGAGTGTCCGCGTTACTTGATGGGGGTAGGGTTTCCGGAAGACCTGATTCGTTTCGTGGGAATGGGCTACGACCTTTTCGACTGTGTCCTGCCCACGCGCAACGCGCGCAACGGGATGGCGTTCACGTCCGAGGGCCGGAAAAACCTGCGGCTCGCCCGGTACGCTCGCGACCCGGGGCCGCTCGACCCCGCGTGCACCTGCTACGTGTGCACGAATTTCACCCTGGGCTACCTCCGCCACCTGGCCGCGAGCGGCGAGATGCTCGGAGCGCAACTCACGACCTACCACAACCTGAGTTTCTACTTCCGTCTCGTGCGCGAGATGCGCGAGGCCCTGCTGGACGACCGGTTTTCGGGCTGGGCTTCGGATCGCCTCGCGAAGCTCGGGGTGGGAGGTTCGGAATGATCGCGGAGGCGTGGGCCCAGGCCGCGGAGCGCGGGCCGGCCCCTTCGTTTCTCGTCCAGATCTTTCCGCTCCTCCTCGTTTTCGTCGTCTTCTACTTTCTTTTGATCCGTCCCCAGCAGCAAAAGCAGCGCGAGCACCGCCGGATGATCCAGAATCTCAAGAAAAACGACGAGGTCGTGACGGCAGGCGGGCTCTACGGCACGATCGTGGCCCTCGACGACCGGGTCGTCACCCTGGAAGTCGCCCCGAAGGTCCACGTGCGAGTCCAGAGAGACCAGATCGCCTCGCTCGCGAAAAAAGAGAACGGGAAAAAGGAAAAGGCCAAGTGAAAGCAAGTGTCCGCTACCGCGCGCTCTTGATCCTGGGTCTCGTCGTCCTCGGATTTTTCTTCCTGGTGCCGACGCTCTTCGGCGGCGTCCCGGAGTGGTGGGCGGCTTTCCTTCCGTCACGTCAGCTCCGTTTGGGTCTCGACCTCCAGGGCGGGACGCACCTCGTGCTCTCCGTCGACGTGGACAAGGCCATCGAGCTTTCGCTCGATCGCACGGCGGAAGAAGTGAAAAAAGAACTCGACGACGCCGGCATCGGGTATCTCGACGTCGGGCGCACGGACGAGCGGATTTCGGTCACGCTCGCCACAGCCGAGAAGCGCACCTCGTTCGAGCAGCTCCTCCGGGAGCGCTTTCCGTCTCTTCGGGTGCAGGACTCGAGTGCGCGCGACGGCCGCCCCGTCTACCACCTGGCCCTTCTCGAAGGGGAGGAACGGCGGCTCCGGGAGTTCGCCGTCGAGCAGTCGCTCGAGACGATCCGAAACCGCGTGGACCAGTTCGGGGTGACCGAGCCCATCATCCAGAGGCAGGGAGACCAGGACATTTTGATCCAGCTCCCGGGTATCCAGGACCCGGAGCGGGCCAAGGCGCTCATCGGAAGGACGGCCGTCCTCGAGTTCAAGCTCGTGGCTCCGGAGTACGACACGCCGGCAGGCAGGGAGTACATCGAGGGGAAAAAGCCCCTGCCGCCCGACCGGGAAATCCTCTACGGCCCCGTCCGGAACGAGATCACCGGTACGATCGACCGCATCCCGTACCTCCTCGAGAAAAAAACGCTCATGACCGGCGACGTCGTGACCGACGCCCGAGTACGGCCCCGGAGCCAGCTCGAGGGGCCGTCGGTCGACCTCGAGCTCGACGGGAGAGGAGCGCGGATTTTCGACGAGATCACGGCCGCGAACGTGGGGCGGCGGCTCGCGATCGTCCTCGACGGCACGGTGTACTCGGCACCCGTGATCAAGGAGCGGATCAGCGGAGGCCGTGCCAACATCAGCGGAGCCTTCGACATCAAGGAAGCCCGGGACCTCGCCATCGTGCTGCGGGCCGGTGCGCTGCCCGCCCCGGTCTACATCGCGGAGGAGCGAACGGTGGGGCCCACGCTTGGGCGCGACTCCATCCGGCGTGGCTTCCGGTCGTTTCTCGTAGGCGGCCTCTTGGTGATGGCGTTCATGATCGTCTACTACCGTTTCGCCGGGTTTCTCGCGGACATGGCGCTCGTCCTGAACGTCTTTTTCCTCCTGGCGGCCATGTCGGCGCTCGGCTCGACTCTGACCCTGCCCGGCATCGCGGGCATCGTGCTGACGCTCGGGATGGCCGTGGATGCCAACGTGCTCATCAACGAGCGAATCCGCGAAGAGATCCGCCTCGGAAAGACCGCCCGGGCCGCCCTCGATGCGGGCTACGAGCGAGCGCTCCCGGCCATCCTCGACAGCAACATCACGACGTTCCTTTCGGGCCTCATCCTCTTCCAGTTCGGCTCGGGGCCGATCCGGGGCTTCGCGGTCACGCTTTGCATCGGCATCGTGAGCTCGGTTTTCACCGCCGTGGTCGGCACCCGGACCGTCTACGACTACCTGCTGGCCTACCGCCGGCTCCAGACCGTGAGCATTTGAGACGATGGAACTCGTCCCCCCGAACCTGAACATCGATTTTCTGCGATGGTCGCGCTGGGCCATGGTGCTTTCGATCGTCGTGGCCGCGCTCGGGATCGGCTCGCTCGTGGTGCGCGGGCCGAACTACGGCATCGACTTCGCCGGAGGGCTTCTCCTGCACCTGAGGTTCTCCGAGCCCAGGGAAGTGGCCGAGGTACGCTCCGCCCTCGCCAAGATCGAAAGAGCGGGAGCCTCCATCCAGGACTTCGGGGGCGAGAAGCGGGAGTTCCTCGTACGCATGCCGCTCGAAGCCGAGCAGACGATCGAAGCGAGCGCCGAGGTGCGAAAAGCTCTCGAGGAGCACTTCGGGGAGGGTTCGTTCGAGATTCTTCGGACCGAAATCGTGGGGCCGCGGGTGGGTGCCGAGTTGCGGCGCCGGGCGGTCCTGCTCGTCGCTTTCGCGACCCTTCTCATGGGAGGCTACATCGCGGCGCGCTTCGAGCCCCGCTTCGGCCTCGGCGCCGCCGCCGCCCTCGTTCACGACGTCGTCATCACGCTCGGAGCGCTTTCCCTTTTCCGGTACGAGCTCGACCTTCCGGTCGTGGCGGCGCTGCTCACCGTCGTGGGTTATTCCGTCAACGACACCGTCGTGGTTTCCGACCGCATCCGGGAGAACCGGCGCAAGAGCCGGCGCGAGCCCCTGCGGGACCTGATCAACCGGAGCGTCAACGAGACGCTGAGCCGCACGGTGCTCACGAGCGGGACGACGCTCTTCGTCGTGCTCGCGCTCTTCCTCCTGGGGGGTAACGTGATTCACCCGTTCGCGTTCACGCTTCTCGTCGGCGTGATCGTCGGCACGTACTCCTCGGTTTACGTGGCGAGCCCTGTCGTGCTAGCTTTGGAGCGCACGGTTCGCGGACGGAGATAGAGAGAAGGGTTCCATGAGGGCGGCGCGTTGGGTGGTGCGGAGGGGGAATCCGACGAAAGAAGAGGTCCTCTGCCGCGAGCTGGGTGTGCGGCCGAAACTCGCGAGGCTTCTGGTCGGCCGCGGTCACGACACCCCCGAGAAGGCCTCCGCCTTCCTCGAAGCCAAGCTTTCTACCCAGCTTCGTTCTCCCATGCTCTTCCGGGACATGGAGCGCGCCGCCGATCGCGTCGTACGCGCGCTCACGTCGGGCGAGAGGATCGGGGTGTTCGGCGACTACGACGTCGACGGGATCGCGGGGAGTGCCATTCTCGTGGGATTCCTCCGAGCTCTCGGCCACGACCCCGCGCTCTACATTCCCCACAGGCTCCGCGAAGGCTACGGCCTCAGCGAACGCGGCCTCCGCGCGCTGGCCGCGGAGGGCGTGCGCCTCGTCGTCACGGTCGACTGCGGGGGGGCTTCCCACCGGGAAATCGCCTTCGCCGCGGAGGCAGGCATGGACGTCATCGTTTGCGACCACCACCAGGTTTCCGAGACGCGGCTTCCGGCGCTGGCCGTCCTCAACCCCGTGGAGCCCGACGCCGGGTTTCCGTTCTCCGGGCTTTGCGGAGCCGGCGTCGCGTTCTACCTCGCCCTGGGCGTTCGGATGCGGCTCCGCGAGCTCGGGTGGAGTCCCCTCCCCGACCTCCGCCGGTTCCTGGACCTCGTGACGCTCGGAACGGTGGCGGACATCGTGCCGATGGTCGAGGAGAACCGTGTGCTCGTGCGCTACGGGCTCCGGGAGATCGAGAAAAGCCTCCGCCCCGGCCTTGCGGCGCTGAAGGACGTGAGCGGCGTTTCTTCCGTGAACACGGGCGTCGTCGGTTTCCGGCTCGCGCCTCGTCTGAACGCAGGGGGAAGGCTTGCCGACGCGACGAGAGGCGTCGAGCTTCTCGTGACCCCCGACGCCGAGAGGGCGCGGGAACTCGCCCGGGCTCTCGACGAGGAAAACCGAGCGAGACAACGCATCGAGGACGAGATCTTGACGGAAGCGCTCGCCATGCTCGAGGCGCGGGACCCGAGGGAGAGACGGACGATCGTTCTCGGCTCTCCTGACTGGCACCCGGGTGTCGTCGGTATCGTGGCTTCGAGGCTCGTCGATCGCTTCTACCGGCCCACGGTGCTCGTAGGCATCGACGCGGCGAGGGGGCTCGGCCGCGGTTCCTGTCGCAGCATCCCGGCCGTCGACGTCTACGCAGCGCTGCGCAAGTGCGCTTCCCTCCTCGAAGGATTCGGCGGTCACAAGATGGCGGCAGGACTTTCGATCCGCCCGGAGAAGCTCGAGGAGTTCGGCGAGAGGTTCGAGAAAGCCGTCCGCGAGGCGACGAGCCCCGAGGACTTCGTTCCGCGAACGCTCGTCGACGACGAGCTTCGAGCCGAGGAGGTAGCGTCGGCTCTCGTCGAAGACCTCGAACAGCTCGAGCCCTTCGGCCCGGGCAACCCCGAGCCGGTCTTTCTCCTGCGCGGGGCGGAAGTCGTGTCGCGGCGGGTGGTGGGCTCCAACCATCTCCGCCTCTTTCTCCGGCAAGGCGAGCACGCGCTTTCGGCCATCGGTTTCGGGATGGCCGAGCTCGGGGAGCTGGAATCGGGCTCGACGGTCGACGTTCTCGGGGTTCCCGAGAGGGACGACTGGAGCGGAGGGGTCCGGTTTCGCCTCAAGGCGGTCCGGCCGGTTGCGGGCTAAAAAAGTCTCGTTAAATTCGCTACTTAGGCTGGCACGGGCCGTGCCGGGGGGCCGAATCTTGACTCGGGGGGGGAGTGCTGTTACCCCGACGGGGCGCAGGGGGACGGCACCACCATGGCGGAAAAAGACGACACGATCCTCACGAGCCGCGAAGCCGCAATGATCCTCGACCTGAGCCCGGACACGGTCAACGAGTTCGCCCGCAAGAGCATCCTGCCCGCCTTCAAGAAGGGCCGCCAGTGGAGGTTCCGCAAGCGCGATATCGCGCTCTTCAAGGAGCAAATCGAACAGCAGGCATCCGCTGCCTGAGTCGGCATTTCGCACCGGGGGGCAAGAGGGTCGGGGGGCCATGCGAGCCGAGCCGGTTCCGCACGAGAGTAAGCTCTACTACGAGTTCTCCCACGTTTACGACCACGTTTTCGGGCGCGTCTTCGGGCGCCGTATCCGTGGGGTCGTCGAATCCCTTTGCATCCCGCCGGGCGCGAAGGTTCTCGAGGTAGGCGTCGGGACCGGGCTTTCCCTCGAGGCCTATCCGCGGCATTGCCACGTGGTCGGGATCGATCTCGCGCCGGACATGCTCCAGATCGCCCAGGAGAAAGTGAACCGCCACGGGTGGCGGCACGTGACGCTCATGGAAATGGACGCCCAGAAGCTTTCGTTTCCGGACGATTCCTTCGACTACGTGACGGCCTTCCACGTGGTCAGCGTGGTACCGGACCCCCGGCGGGCCGTGGCCGAGATGGCACGAGTTCTCAAACCCGGCGGAACGCTCGTGGTCATCAACCACTTCCGGAGCCGCAACCCCGTCCTCGCCCGTCTGGACCGCTGGATCGAGCCGGTGACGCGCAGGCTCGGTTGGCGTGCCCTCGACCTCGACGAGGTGTTCGCCGGGAGTCCCGTGCGGCCCAAGCGGACCTACCGCAAGCCCGGGCGGTCGCTTTTCACGATCGTGATCGCACGGAACGAGAAGACGGCGCCTCTCAGTGGCGCGTCCCCTCGGGGGCGAGAACCGGCACCAGCCCCCGTCGCATGAGCCACTCGTAGTCCCGGCGGCTGCCGGTGCGAAGCCAGCGAGTGTAGAGCCGGACGACCTGGTGCTCGCTCCGGAAAAGCTCGCTGAAGCTGATCTCGCTCAGCACGCGGACGAACTCCCGGAATTTCTCCGAAAGCTCGCCGAAGGGACGTGCCGACTCCAGGGCCAGGTGCCCGTAAGCCGTTCTGCCGAGCCGGATGTAGTACTCGGTGCCCACGAGAGTTCGCTCCACCGTCTCGAGGAAGATGCCCGAGACGAAGAGGGAAGTGTCGGCCACCTTCTTGAGCTTCTGGTAACGGTCGGCCCTCCCGGTGTGGAACGATTCCAGGTATTCGAGGGCCAGGGGCTTGTCGAACCAGTCCTGCCGCGGACGGGCGAACCGCTCGAGCAGCGTGACGAGGTAGTACTCGGAGTCTTCCGTGGAGCGGACGTCCTGGGCCTCCATGGCCTTCTGGACGAGTTCCCGGAAGAGTTCCTTCAGGTTCGAACGTACGAGCGCTGGCATGACCGAGTTTATTGTCCGGAGCCGCGAGCCCGAAGGCAAGCCCCGCTTCCACGCCCGTGCTCCCGCGTTGTGGCCGGCCGGGCAGTGCGTTATACTCCGGAACAGTCCGTTGCGATGAGTCGGAAAAGCGTACTCCCCGTCGTTTTTCTCTCGCTTCTCGTCGGCTACCTCCTCGGCGGCCGCACGGCCGAGACGGTCTCGGCCATCACGCGCGAGACGTACGACAACGTCGAGCTTTTCGCGAACGTCCTCACGATCGTGCGCCAGAACTACGTCGACGAAGTCTCCACGCACGACCTGATCGAAGGCGCGATCAACGGCATGCTTTCCTCTCTCGATCCCCACAGCGCCTATCTCACGCCCGACTTCTACAGGGAGCTCCAGGTCGACACCCGTGGCCAGTTCGGGGGGCTCGGCATCGAAATCACCATCCGCAACGGAGTCCTCACGATCGTGGCGCCGATCGAGGACACGCCGGCTTATCGCGCGGGACTCCAGGCCGGCGACCAGATCATCAAGATCGAGGACGACTTCACGAAAGACATGACGCTGATCGAGGCGGTGCGCCGGATGCGGGGGCCGAAGGGCACGAAGATCACGATCACGATCCGGCGCGAAGGGGTTCCGGAGCTCTTCGACGTGACCCTCGTCCGCGAGATCATCAAGATCCGGAGCGTGAAGTCCCGGCTCCTCGAGAAGGGCTACGGCTACCTCCGGGTCGTGCAGTTCCAGGAACGGACGGCGGACGACTTGCGGAAGGCGCTCGAAAAGCTCGAGAAGGAGAACGGGGGGCCGCTCGACGGTCTCGTCCTCGACCTGCGCAACAACCCGGGCGGTCTTCTCTCGCAAGCCGTGCAGGTGGCCGACGTGTTTCTCGACACGGGGCTCATCGTCTACACCGAAGGCCGGCACGAAAACCAGAAGAACAAGTACTTCGCCCACAAGGCGGAGAGCTACGTGGACACGCCGATGGTCGTGCTCGTGAACGGTGGCAGCGCGAGCGCTTCGGAAATCGTCGCCGGGGCGCTCCAGGACCACAAGCGAGCGCTCGTTCTCGGCACCCCGACGTTCGGGAAAGGCTCCGTCCAGACGATCCTGCCGCTCGACGACCAGTCGGCGATCCGCCTCACCACGGCGCGCTACTATACCCCCAACGGGCGGTCCATCCAGGCCACCGGGATCACGCCGGACATCTACATGGAGAACGTCGTCGTGACCGCGCAGGGGCGGCCCGAGTCCCCCATGGTCCGGGAAGAGAACCTGCCGGGTCATTTCGAGCAGGAGGAAGGGGAGGAAGCTTTCTCTCCGGAGGAGGGAGAGAAAAACGACGCGCAGTTGCAGCGTGCTCTCGAGCTCCTCAAGAGCTGGAACGTCTTCAAGAGCGTGGCTGCGAGCTGAGTCGCTCGCCGGGCCCCGCGAGGGCTACTAGGGCGAGGGCGCGGGGCGAGGAGGCGAGGCCGGAAGCATGGCTCGAGAAGGTTCTTCGGCGGTCCGGCCCCTCTCGGCCGTCGTCATGACGACGGCCGTGGGAGTCCTGGGTCTCGTCGTGTTTCTCCTGGGCCTCGAGGTCCAGCGGCAGACGTCGGTCAAGCCTCTTCCCGACACCGGCGCCCGCTTCTCCCCGGACTGGAAAGAGACCTTCCCCTCCCGGGCCGACGCGCTCACGCGCAGGCTCGAAGAGCTTCCCTGGAAGCTTTCCGAGCCGACCCTCGAACGGCAGGAGATCGGCGGCCTCCAGTTCGAGCGGCGTCACTACGAGCTTTCGTTACCACAAGAAGAGGAGGGAAAGGTCGTCCAGGCGCTCCGGATGGCCGCCGAGGAGCCCGGTGTCGAAGTGGACGTCGAGAGGACGGAGTCGGGTCTCGAGGCCCGCTTCGGTCTCGAAGGGCTCGAGACGCACAGCCTTTCCGTTCACTGGAAGAGGCCCGCGAGCGAGGGCCCCCCGCGCGTCGCCATCGTGCTCGAGGGGCTCGGCGACAACCTTCTTTCGGCGCGCGAGGTCCTGCGTTTCGACTTCCCGGTCGCCGTCGCCGTCGACCCTTCGCTACCCTTCGCCCGGGAGGTGGCGCTGCTCGCGCGACACTACCGGCGCGAGGTGCTTTTGCACCTTGCGGGCGATTCCGCGTCCCCGGAAGGCTCCGAAGCCGCGGTCTTTTCCGCGGCTTTGCGCCGAGGTCTCGAATCCGTGCCGAACCTCGTCGGCGTGAATCACGGGGAGTCGGAACGAAC
This sequence comes from Candidatus Binatia bacterium, assembly GCA_026004195.1. NCBI lineage: Bacteria > Candidatus Binatota > Binatia (SeqCode) > Binatia bacterium. The sequence goes on along the minus strand of BPIQ01000002.1, from coordinate 341,433 downwards.
CCCGGGGTCGCAGGAGGTGGCTCTTCTCGCCGAGGAGCTCGTTCGCAACAGGCTCTTCGTCGTCGACCGCACGCTGCCCGAGGACGTCCGGGAAAGGCTCCGGGCGGCCGGAGTGAGTTTGCTTTCGGTCGACCTGGTCCTCGACCGTCCGCCGCGGGCGAGCGTCGTCCAGGAAAATCTTTCCGAGCTGC